>JAKQEA010000153.1 GCA_029558715.1 Bacteroidota bacterium
GCTGAACTGGATACACTACTTACCGGGAAAATTGATTTTTTGAAACAGGGTATTGCATACTTTAAAGAGAACAAGATCAGGGATAAGGAAGCCATGTTGATTGAGAAGGTAATCGGATTGAAACCTGCTCCAACCATCAATGATTATTTTGATCTGTCGCTGGCTCATTATTTTGGAAAACAACATGAAAAATCCAGGGATGCTGCAGTAATTATGATTGAAAAATTTCCTGACCAGGTATATGGGTACGAATGGGCATATAATAATAGCATAGCCATAATGACAGATACTCTCAGGAGCGATACAGCAAGAAAAACATATAAAGAGTCTACAGGTATTCCTGATGTACTGAAGCTCTATGAGTTCAGTAACAAGGATACTGCTAAGTTTAAGAAGCAATATATCAATTCTGTAAGATATCTTGCTGCCTACTATATCAATGAAGCAAAGGACAAGGATAGATCGCTTGAATTTTTCAGGAAATGGCTTGAGGCTGATCCTGCTAATGCCAGTACGATCCAGGAGTATATTAACCAGATTGAAAAAATGCCTTCCAGACCCCCGGCGCCAAAAAATGGAACTCCAAAGCCAGCGTCAGTGCCTGGAAAAACCCCTTAAAAGAATTAATAGTTGATTTTCGAAGTCAGCTAAACTCGGTTTTCTTCTTTTTTAAAAGTCCCTTGCTGTTTTTAGCGGGGGATTTTTATTTTTTGGACGTTTATTGATTATAAGCATCTTTCAGACTGATTTTTAGTTAAGGTATTTTCGGCCTGTCGCCTTATTTTTGCGCACAGAGTAAAATCTTATGATTCATTTACTTCAAACAGGCCTGAATACTGCAAATGCTGGTTCCTATCTGCCGGTAGCTTTACAGATCGTTTTTGCTGTGGGTCTTGTTGCCTTTCTGATGGTAGTCACCCATTTACTGGGCCCTAAAAGGCAGACTTCTGATAAGTTACAGACTTTTACAAGTGGTATTGAATCGCACGGCGATGCCCGCCAGCCAATGGCTATTAAATATTTCCTTACTGCCATTTTATTTGTCTTGTTTGACGTGGAGGTAATTTTCTTTTACCCTTACGCAGTGAATTTTAAGGGATTGGGCTGGGATGGTTTTTGGGCGGTGCTGATGTTCGTTGGATTCTTCCTTTGCGGGTTTATATATATTATTAAGAAAGGTGCTTTGAAGTGGGAGGATTAATTTAAAAATGTACCAATTAGCCAATGTGCTGATGAACACAGATCTTGATATTTTGTTACATAATCTGCACATTGACAAATCTTCGAATCAACTAGTTGAATATGGCTCGTCCTGTATCATATAATCTTATCAAAAAACCACTGGAAGCAGATATCAGCATTGTTGATATGCCAGATGGTCACCAGGGTGAAGGTTTCTTTGCCACTTCGCTGGATAAAGTAATTGGTCTTGCCCGGAAAAATTCAATTTGGCCACTTCCGTTTGCCACTTCCTGTTGCGGTATTGAATTTATGGCCACCATGGGCTCTCATTATGATTTAGGAAGATTTGGTGCTGAAAGGGTTGGTTTTTCGCCCCGTCAGTGTGATTTGCTGATGGTAATGGGTACTATAGCAAAAAAAATGGGACCGGTTGTGAAGCAGGTCTATTTACAAATGGCTGAGCCACGTTGGGTAATGGCAGTAGGGGCTTGTGCTTCAAGTGGGGGCATATTTGATACATATAGTGTGTTACAGGGAATTGACCAGGTGGTACCGGTGGATGTATATGTACCAGGTTGTCCGCCAAGGCCGGAAGCCATTATTGATGGAGTGTTGAGAATCCAGGACCTGATTGGAAAAGAAAGCCTGCGACGCAGAAACGGGGATCATTACAAAGCATTATTAGAAAGCTACGGAATACAATAGGAACAATTGACCAATTCAGAAATTTGATAATTCGGCAATGGCGTTAACGAACGAAACGATAAAAGCAAGATTAACTGAAAAATTTGGAGATCAACTTTCCCATGTTGAAGAACCTTATGGTATGCACAGCTTCGAAGCACCAAAGGAACTGAATCTGAAAGTGCTCAATTTTTTGTATGATGATGAGGAATTAAAGTTTCGTTTTCTAACAGATCTGACCGGTGTTCATTATCCTGATAATAAAGGAAGAGAACTGGCCGTGGTGTATCATCTGCATAATATGACGGATAATGTCCGTGTACGGTTCAAAGTGTTTACAGACATTAATCAGCCTGATATATATACTGCCACAGGATTATTTTCTGCGGCTAACTGGATGGAAAGGGAGACCTATGACTTTTTTGGAGTGAATTTCATTGGACATCCAAACCTGAAAAGAATATTGAATGTGGAAGAAATGGATTATTTCCCGTTAAGGAAGGAGTTTCCTCTGGAAGATCAGACCAGGATTGATAAGGATGATGAAATGTTTGGAAGAGGATAATAGGAGAAAGTAATAATTCGACAATTTGACAATGGGGGTTTTGACTTTTTAAAATTTCTAAATTGTCCAATTGAAAATTATCGAATTATCAAATTGAATTAATAATGTCAGAACATCATATCAAATTACCGGAAGGCAGTATTGAGAAAACCACTACCACGCTGAACCTGGGGCCTACACACCCGGCTACACATGGTGTGATGCAAAATATCCTGGAACTGGATGGTGAGCGGATCGTTTCCACTGAACAAACTATTGGTTACATACACCGGGCTTTTGAAAAACTGGCTGAACGC
>JAKQEA010000174.1 GCA_029558715.1 Bacteroidota bacterium
GAAGAAAACCACTTAACAATTTTTGCATGAATCCATTTACTACAAAAAAAGTATGACGATGAAAAGTATCATGAAAATCACTGCACTGGCATTGGTATTGGTGCTGGGCAGTTCTTTGCGAAACACGGTTTCGGCTCAATATGATGATAATGATTATGATGATGGCAGGGAGGTGTCCTATCAGACATTTTATGATGAGTTGAGTCCGCATGGCCGCTGGATAGATTATCCCGGGCATGGTTATGTATGGGTACCGGACGCTGGTCCTGATTTCAGACCTTACAGCACCAATGGACATTGGGTGTGGACAGAAGATGCCGAATGGATGTGGGTATCAGATTATGATTGGGGATGGGCTCCTTTCCACTATGGAAGATGGGACCAGGACCCTTATTACGGATGGTATTGGGTACCGGGTTATGAATGGTCTCCTGCATGGGTGGCCTGGAGAGATGGAGGTGATTATTACGGATGGGCACCTATAAGACCGGGAATCAACATCAGTGTTAATTTTAATATCGGCAGTTATTCTCCGCCATATGACTTCTGGTGTTTTGCTCCAAGAAGATATATTACTTATCCCCGTATCTATGATTATTATATTGATCGCAGGCGCAATTATTCCATCATAAATATTACTACTGTTATAAACTTCAACTATGGCGGACGATATGGTTACCGTTCTGGCCCGAGCAGGTTCGAAGCAGAAAGATATTGTGGCAGAATAACGCCGGTTCGATTCCGTGATTCATACAGGCCGGGCAGAACACAATTCAGGAATAATGAAGTAAGTGTTTACCGTCCGAATATCCGTCGTGATGATAACAGGAGTTTTTCTCCCCGACAGGTTGAAAGATATGACAGGAACAATGGCAATTTCCGCAACGGAAGAAGTGACAACGGTTTCAGGAGAAATGAAAATGATAACCGGAACGATGGAAGAATAGCCGATAACCGGGGCAACAGACCTGATAACCGTGACAGGGCGAATAATTCTCCTTTCAGAAGAAATGATAATACCGTAAGACCGCCTCAAAATAACGGTAACAGTAACAACAATCCTGATCGCCGCCGTTTTGACCGCAACGACAATACTCCGGATCGCCAGCCGAACAGGGAAGGTAATACAAGGGTGATACGACCCACTGAAAGACCTGACCGGAACCCAAACGTTGGTAACAATGGAAATAATGACCGCCGGCAATTTGAAAGGCGAAGCGAAAACGGAGGAAGCAATCCGGGTCGTCAGCGGGAAGTGAGAAGCAGCGGACCACAAAGACAGGCTCCGCAGGTAGAGCAAAGAAGACAACAGGAACAATCCCGTCAGCTTGAAAGAAGAAATGATGGAGGTAACCGTCCGCAGAGAAATGAAGGAGACAGGGGCAATGGAAGAAGCCGTAACAGGTTTTGATATAAAACAGCCATGAATAAAAAAGGGGTTGTCATATGGCAACCTCTTTTTACTTTAATATAATCAGGTACTAAGCTTCGGCTACCATGTAACTCTCCACCGGCTCACAGGTACAGATGAGGTGCCTGTCGCCATGTGTATTATTTACTCTTGCTACGGAAGGCCAGAATTTATTTAATGTAACATAATAAAGAGGGAAGGCAGCTTCCTGTCTTGTATAGCTGTGTTTCCATTCATTGCCTGTAACAACAAATTGAGTATGCGGTGCATTCTTCAACGCATTATCTTTTTTATCCGACTTGCCGTCTTCGATAGCCCTTATTTCTTCACGGATAGAAAGTAAGGCATCACAGAAACGATCCAGTTCAGCCTTGTCTTCACTTTCTGTCGGTTCTATCATAATAGTACCCGGTACAGGGAAACTCATAGTTGGCGCATGAAAACCGTAATCGATAAGTCTTTTCGCAACATCTTCGGCCTCCACTTCAGCTGATTTCTTGAATGGCCGCAGGTCAACAATAAACTCATGGGCACACTGGCCATTGTTATTGGTGTAAAGGATGTCATATTGACCATCCAGTCTTGCCCGCATATAGTTAGCATTCAAAATAGCATACTCGGTAGCAGCTTTCACACCTTCATTACCCAGCATCCGGATATATCCATAGCTGATGAGTAAAATAGAAGCGGAACCATAAGGAGCTGCGCTTACTGCACCGGTGGCATTTTGTGTTTTGCTTTCAGCATTATGTGTATGCCCGGGAAGATGCTTTGCCAGGTGGGCTTTTACACAGATAGGACCCATGCCGGGGCCACCTCCACCATGCGGAATGGCAAATGTTTTATGCAGGTTCAGGTGGCAAACATCAGCGCCGATCAATCCCGGAGCCGTTAATCCTACCTGCGCATTCATGTTAGCTCCATCCATGTACACCTGCCCGCCATGCTGGTGAATGATATCGGTAATTTCTTTTACTGTTTCTTCATACACCCCATATGTACTCGGGTAAGTGATCATAATACCAGCCAGGTCATTGCTGTATTGAGCAGCTTTTGCTTTCAGGTCTTCTACATCAATATATCCGTTCTCCAATGCTTTTACCACTACTACTTTCATTCCGGCCATTACAGCACTGGCAGGATTAGTGCCATGTGCTGAAATAGGTATCAGCATTACTTTGCGGTGATGATCGCCGTTGGCTTCATGATATGATTTGATGGTAAGTAACCCGGCATATTCACCCTGTGCACCACTGTTGGGTTGCAGGCTGCAGGCATCAAAGGCTGTTATTTCGCAGAGATAGTTACTTAATTCATCTATGATATACTTATATCCTTCTGCCTGGTTAGCCGGTGCAAAAGGATGCATTTTGCTCCAGTGAGCCCAGCTCAGCGGCATCATTTCTGAAGCAGCATTCAATTTCATAGTGCAGCTTCCCAATGAGATCATAGAAGTGTTAAGCGAAAGATCTTTGTTCTCCAGTTGTTTAATATACCGCATCATCTGGCTTTCGCTTCTATGCGTATTGAATACCGGGTGTGTAAGGAAAGAAGAAGTTCTTGTTAAAGCAGAAGGGATATGCTCCAGTTCAGCATCCTGGTCCATACCAAAAGCCACCGGGTCTTTATCGTTCTCAAAACAGTTGATAAGGTCAAACAGGTCAGCCACATCGGTAGTTTCATCCAGTGAAATACCAATATGATCGTTATCAATATATCGGAGATTGATCTGCTGTCTTTCTGCCTTTTCCCTGATGACGGATAGTTTATCAGTTTTTACTACGATCGTATCAAAGTAATGATCTGCTGTCAATGTAAAGCCTCTTTCTTCAATGGCCTCTGCTACTGTTTGGGTATACAAGGCTATCCGCCTGGCAATATTTTTTAATCCATCGGGACCATGATACACTGCATACATAGCGGCCATATTGGCCAGCAATGCCTGTGCTGTACAAATATTGGAAGTAGCCTTTTCTCTTTTGATATGTTGTTCCCTTGTTTGCAGTGCCATCCGCAAAGCCCTGTTACCCTGCGCATCAATACTGATACCGATGATACGGCCGGGTATGCTACGTTTGAATTCATCTTTGGCTGCAAAGAAAGCAGCATGAGGTCCGCCATAACCCAATGGCACACCAAAGCGTTGTGCAGAGCCAACAGCTACATCTGCTCCCAGTTCTCCGGGAGGAGTTAATAAAGTAAGTGAAAGCAGGTCGGTGGCCATTACTACAAAGCCACCGGCAGCATGTACTTTATCAATAAAGCTCCTGTAATCTTCTATGGCACCTTTATCATTAGGGTATTGAACGATAGCACCGAAATAAGCTCCGTCAATAGCAGCTGTTTTATAATCACCTTCTGCGATTTCTATTCCCACCGGAACTGCTCTTGTCAGCAACAGGTCTTTTGTTTGGGGAAATATTTCCTTATCCACAAAAAACTTTGGTCTTTCAATATGATCCTGTTTGTTCAGTGTATTGAAGAACATGGTCATGGCTTCTGCGGCAGCCGTACCTTCATCCAGCAAAGAAGCATTGGCAATAGGCAATCCTGTCAGGTCGCTGACCATGGTTTGAAAATTCAACAGGCTTTCCAGGCGGCCCTGGGATATCTCTGCCTGGTAGGGTGTGTACTGGGTATACCATCCCGGGTTTTCAAAAATATTCCGCAGGATGACCGAAGGAGTGATCGTATCATAATAACCCTGCCCGATATAATTGGCAAATACTTTATTCCGCAACGATACTTCATTGATATGTTTCAGGTATTCACGCTCACTCATAGCCGGCGGAATACTCAATGGCTTGCTCATCCGGATACCGGCAGGCACTGTTTTATCGATCAGATCTGATAAACTGTTTTCACCAATCGTTTTCAGCATGGACCTGGTGTCTGCTTCATTGGGTCCGATGTGGCGGGGAATAAATTCGTTAGACTGCTGTTCAGAAAAACTCATAAAAGGATACTTATAGTGTAAAAAGATGCGCAAAGTTACGGGACGGCCACCAGAAAAAAGGTGCTTTGTGTAAGCTGGGGAAAAGCCGTGAAATGAGCTGAAATGTCTTTCTTTGCCGGATGGTGGAGAAGTTATTACAGAACTGGGAAAAGAAATCCGCTGAGCGGCAGAAGGAGTATAAAAAATTTCTGCACCGGGCCAATAAGAATAAAGTGTTGAAGCAATTGCCGGAGCTGAACGAAGAGGCTTTTGACAAAATAGATTGCCTGCAATGCGCCAATTGCTGTAAGAATTATTCTCCCCGTTTCACCCCGCCGGATATCAAACGCATCAGCAAGTACATGGGTATGAAAGAAGGCGATTTTAAAGATACTTACCTGCTGACTGATAAAGAGGGTGATAATGTGCTGAAAGCATTGCCCTGCCCTTTTTTAGGTACCGATAATTATTGCAGCATCTACGAAGTGCGGCCCACTGATTGTGCCCGGTTTCCTTACATGGATGACGATTTTATGCTGAAGCGGCAGCCACTGGCGCTGAAGAATTCCAGTTTCTGCCCGATTACCTATTATGTGATAGAAAAACTGATAGAAGCAGAAAAGGGAAAATGAAGAATATCCCGGGCTGAAAATTTAGTGTCTGCCCGCAGGTTATGCAGCCGGTAGCAGCACTAAAGCTGATGGCTCTTCGTTATTTCCCGGACTTCCGAATTATTGTATCTCTTTCCGTTGAAAAGTTGCCTCTGAAATATTCATACCCTTAACGATCCACGGAAGGCCCTGGCAGCATAGTATGATTCTGCACCGTTATGATAAACAAATACGGTGTCGTAGCGGCGGTCACAAAAAATGGCGCCGCCGAGTTTTCTGATAGCAGGGGGTGTTTTTACCCAGCTCGATGTTTTTAAATCGAACTTACCAAGTTGCTGCAACTCCCGGTATTGTTCTTCCGATAAAATTTCAATGCCCATAGCAGCAGCCATACCCATTGCACTGTCTTTTGGTTTATGTTCTTTCCTTGCTTCCAAAGCCTCATGGTCGTAACAAATACTTCTGCGGCCGGCCGGGCTTTCTGCAGCGCAATCAAAAAAAATGTATTCACCTGTCTTTTTATCATAACCTGTAACATCCGGTTCACCGCCGGTTCTTTCCATTTCGTTGAGCGACCATAGTTTTTCAGCATCCGACAGCAGCCTGGCCTCAACATTAGCCCAGTCAAGACCTTTATGCCGGTTCTTGTTTTTTTCAAAACGGGCTTTCAGTAAGCTGAGCAGTTCTTTGCGTTGTACCGGTGACAACTCTTTTTTATTTGCTTTTGCCATAGGTGTTTTTATTTACAGGTTGTTGGTTGTGTTCGTTGACGGGAACCGGCTCAGGAGATCATGCCGGCCCCCACCAGTTCTTTAAATGATCGGGATCGGTCCAGGCAGTATAGACCAGTTCTCCCGGTGCATTTACTGTCCTTGAACTTACAATTTCACAGTCAGGTGTGGCAGCGATGATTGCTGATTCCATTTG
>JAKQEA010000105.1 GCA_029558715.1 Bacteroidota bacterium
TGAGCAGGCCCTGTCCACCAATTTCTGGAGCAAAGGATTCAAATGGCTTGATGCCAAGAAAATGCAGAAAGGGGACAGGTTATTCATTTATCTAGCTGGTCATGGTGATGCAATAGATGAAGACCAGTTCTTTTATCTTACTTATGATTGCAACCCTGCCGGCGATAAAAATAATTACATGGCGGGAGGCAATGTGCAATTATTTAACCTGAAAAAAAAGATTGCCAAAGAAACCACCAAAGGGGCTGATGTGTTTTTTATAATGGATGCCTGCCGTACCAGTGAATTGCCGGGGGGTACAGAAGGACAGAATTTTCTGAATACGGCTATTTCAGAGAAAAGAGCAGGGGAGATCATTATGCTGGCCACAGGTGCAGGACAGGAATCACTGGAGGATGCTTCTATTGGTACGGGTCATGGACTATTTACCTATTATCTCGTAGATGGATTAAACGGCCTTGCTGACACAGAAGGTACACCTGATAATAAGGTCACCTTAGCTGAAATACAAAAATATGTAGACAAGAATGTGCCTGCCATCGCACAGCAGCGGTTCAGACGAAAACAGGATCCCTATTTCTGCTGCAATGAGAACAGCGAAAAGACTGTAAGCATTGTAGATGCAGAGCACCTGAAAAAATGGATGGAGACAAGAAAAAAAGGTCCTGGCAGTTCCTTCAATGGAAATGTCCGGAATAAGAGAATTTATTCATCCATTGCTGACACACAATTGTTACAGACCTATAATCTTTTTAATGATGCGGTAAAACAAAATAAATTAACCGGGAATAAGTCTGCAGAATTTTATTATAACCTGCTGGAAACAAGATTTCCCGGTAATTCATACACCACAGATGCACAGTCTACCCTGGCTGTAGAATTTATCAATTTTGCACAGGCTAAGATCAACCTCTACCTTGATTGTAAAGATGCGGTGGCGATACAACGCATAAGGGCCCAATTAGATGACGAGGGTAATGCAGATGAAATAACGGCCAGCATTGACAGGATGGAGAAAGTAGCGCAGCAGGAGTTTTATGAGGTAGGTAATATGCTGGAAAAGGCCATCAATATTATCCGTCCGGATGATCCCGATTTTGCAGAAACACTCACAGGCCGTATGTATTTTTTTAAAGCCAGGGGCTATTTTGGAAAAGCAAAGAAAGTAATTGATATTAATAAAGCCTTTGATTATGCTTATAGGGCATTAGCAAAGGATAAGAAGGCTGCTTACATCTTAAATACTATTTCGTCACTGCACCTGGATAATTATCGCTACGACAGTGCCATTTTTTATGCCAAAGAAGCGATCATTACTGCACCTAAATGGCGATACCCGTATGTTACTTTGGCTTTTGCCTACCGGACATTAAGCAAACCGGATTCAGCCATAAAGTATTATAATAGATCCATAGAAGCAGATCCCCGCAACGCAGATGCTTATGTGGACCTCGGGCATTATTATTTTTCTCTTTCGAAAGGAGATTCTGCTATTGCATACTATGAAAAAGCGTTACAGATTGAACCCGGTAATGTGTATGCCGGTAATAATATTGGTTGGTTATACTTCAACCGGAAGAAATATGATGAGGCTATCCGCTATTTTAAAAGCAGCATAACATTGGATCCGAAACTGATCAATGCATATAATGGGCTAAGTAAAAGCTTTTTTGAGAAAAAGGAGTATGATTCGGCACGGATCTATTATTCAAGGGCCTTTGCCAATTACCAGGATAAATCTATTGTCAATGTTTATATAGGTAATTTTTATCGTGACCTCAAAGCGTATGATTCAGCAAAAGTGTACTACCGGCTGGCAGCTGCTCAGGATCCCAATTATGAAGATGCATTTAATAACCTCGGACGTTCCAGCTTTGCATTAAAGCAATACGATTCTGCCAGGTATTTTTATCGCCAGGCATTACAGGCCAATCCTTACTCTGCCTTTGCACTTATCAATATGGGAATAGTGTTCAAAGAGCTGAAGCAGGCTGATTCTACATACAATTATTTTCAGCAGGCTATACGGCTGGAACCAAGAAACCCTTCCATACTGAATAACCTGGGGGTGATATACGGAGAAGAGAAAAGCTATGATTCGGCCAAGCGATATTTCAGAAGAGCCTTATTTGTAAGGCCTGATTATAAACCGGCTTCTAATAACCTGATGAAGGTATTCAGGGAATTGAACCAGCTTGATTCCGTTACTAATTTTCTGAAGAATTCATCATTGTTTGATCCGGGTAGTGCCAGTTTTCTGAATGATATGGGACTTGTATTTTATGACCAGAAGCGGTATGATTCTGCCCGCTGGTATATCCGCAAGGCTATAGTACAGGATCCTGCGAATCCACGATTATTGAACAGTATGGGATTAGTATTGCAGGCAATGAAACAGTACGATTCAGCCCAGGCCTATCTGCAAAAAGCGATATCGGCTGACCCTGAGAATCCTGTTTTATTAATGAATCTTGCAGGAGTATTCAAGCAGTTAAAGAATTCGGATTCTGCAGCACATTATTTCAGGCAGCAACTTATTCTTCGTACGCAATCTGATATGCCGCAGACTTACCTGGCTATCGGAAATTTCTTTGCCGATATGAAACTGAATGATTCTGCTGTTGTGTATTTTAAGAAAGCCATTGCACTCAATAATAATTACCAGCCTGGTTATATTAATGCCGGAGTTTCCTATATGGAAATGGAAGAGAACGATTCAGCCCTTGTATACCTGCGCCGTGCCGTTGAGATTAATCCGCTCAATGCGGTAGCCACTCTTAATCTTGGATTAATTTATCATGTGCGGGCCAATTATGATTCAGCTATAGTTTACCTGCAGCAAGCCACCCGGTTGGATCCTGCAAAAGGAAAAACATATTACCAGCTGGCCTGCAGCTATGCCCTTAATAACAAACCAGAGCAGGCAATATTATACCTGCGACAGGCTTATGAAAGAGGGTATAAAAATACCGAGGGACTTCTTACAGATCCCGATCTGTTTGGTTTAAAGAACTATGTGGAATTTCAGGCATTGCTGGATAAATATGTGCCCGACTGGAAGAAGCGGTAAAACCTTTTCTCCTGCTTTTTACCTTAATTTTTTTGTCCTATATTTGCCGCCCGCTGGCCCCGTAGCTCAACTGAATAGAGCATTTGACTACGGATCAAAAGGTTTCAGGTTTGAATCCTGACGGGGTCACAAAAAAGCCTCTCCATTGGAGAGGCTTTTCTATTGAATTGATTCGGTAGTGTTAGTCTTTCAGCTTTGACAATAACCGGAGTATCTCCAGGTACAGCCATACAATAGTAACTAGTAAACCAAACGCACTGTACCATTCCATGTATTTAGCCGCTCGTAGTTCAACCCCTTTTTCAATGGTATCAAAATTCAGCAGCAGGTTAAAGGCTGCAAGCCCGACGACAAGTATTGAAAATCCTATTCCCAGCGGGGTAGAAGCATTGGTAAATGACCCGATTGGTGAACCCATGGCCAGGTAAGTGATCCACTGAATAAGATAAAATACAGCGATAGCAATGGTAGCAACTGTTATCACTGATCTTAATTTTTGAGTAACCTTTATGATCCTGTATCTGTAAAGCAGGAACATTACCAGCGTAACAAGTAAAGTGAGTGCTACTGCTTGGGTCGGCAATCCGGGGTAGGCATGATTATACATAGCAGAAATCGAACCTACAAAAAGCCCTTCGAGTATAGCATAGGCAGGGGCAATATACGGTGCCCATTGTTTTTTAAACATCATAACCAATGCTAATGCCAATCCGCCAAATACTCCGGCAAGCATCAATGGCATGGGATCACTGCCCTTATCATACTGACTCCATGCAAAAAGGGTGGAGGCAATCATCAGTGCCATCAATACTCCGAATTTATTCATTGTCCCGCTGACGGTCATTTCTTCACCAGTTCCGATTCCTTCCAGTATTGTTCCCTGGTAGGTTTTTTCCTGGAGTGTGGGGTTGCTTGATTTGAAAAAAGCCATAGTTAATGTTTTTGTTATCTATAAAAATAAGGGAAATTGATAAGATGGCATAGTTAATAATGCCACCTTACAAATGCCTCCATGGCAGCATAATGTGTCAGTCCCAGATCGGCATAAAGATTAGCAGTGGCTGCATTCCTTTCTTCGGCCCGCTGCCAGAATTCTCTTGAATCACTTCCCTGGAACGGAACCATGTCTTTTTGCGACTGGTGAATAAATATTCCAAAGCGTTTTTTCAAAACCTGGTCCGGACTCATCGGGATGGCCATTTCTATTTCTTCTATATTCCATTCCTGCCAGGCGCCTTTGTATAACCAGAGCCAGCAGTCACTGATCCAGTCGTCACCAGCTTTCTTAATTCTTCTCAATGCTTCTATCACCACATTGAAGCAAACGATATGTGTGCCATGCGGATCGGCAAAATCACCGGCGCAATACACCTGCTGGGGTTTTATTTTGCGCAGTAATTCCATCGTCACTTTCACATCTTTTTCACCCATCGGTTTTTTTTCAATGGTTCCTGTTTCATAGAAAGGCAGGTTCTGGAAATGTATATTTTCTTCTTTGATGCCCACATAGCGGCAGGTAGCTTTGGCTTCTCCGCGACGTATCAATCCTTTTATAGCACGGATTGCAGGAGTATCTACCTGGTTTGATTTTTTTCGATTCAAAAACTTCCGTGCATCCTCTAATATTTTACCCGACTTCTTCGTATCAATGCCGGCTATTTCTTCAAAACCCACAGCAAAATCGAGAAATCTTGTAACGAACTCATCTGTTACAGCAATATTGCCACTGGTCTGGTAACCTACATGTACATCATGTCCCTGCTCATGCAGGCGTTGAAAGGTGCCGCCCATGCTGATGATATCATCATCCGGGTGAGGAGAGAAGATGATAACCCGCTTGGGGAAAAGGGCTGATCTTTCCGGATGAGTGGGAAGATGTGCATTAGGTTTGCCGCCTGGCCAGCCGGTAATGGAATCACGCAATAAATAATATACCTGGAGGTTGATTTCGTAGGCATCTCCTTTTTCTACCAATAAATCACTTAAACCATATTCATTGTAATCACTGTTGGTTAAACTTAATACCGGTTTCTTCAGTTTCAATGCCATATTCACCACAGCTTTTTTGATCATCTTCGGCGTCCATTCGCAATCACCGGTAAGCCAGGGCGATTTATTCCTGGTTAGTTCTGCTGCAGCGGCTTCATCCACAACGAATGTTACATCATCATGGTTTTGCAGTAAAGAGGCCGGTACCTGTTCACTGTCGTCATCTTCTACCGCTTTTTTAATAACAGGGGCTTTGGCGCTGCCCCATGCCATCAGGATTATTTTTTTTGATTTTAAAATATTACTGATACCCATGGTGATGGCAAGGCGGGGCACTTCTGATATATTAGCAAACTCGTAGGCATTGGCGATTCGGGTTGAATTATCTAAAGTGATCAGCCTTGTTTTTGAATAAATTCCTGAACCCGGTTCATTAAAGCCGATATGTCCATTATTACCTATACCCAGTATCTGCAGATCAATACCACCCGCATCCAGGATCATCTTCTCATATCTTCTGCAATGCTCTTTTATATCTTCTTTTTTTATTTCGCCATCGGGTATATGAATATTCTTCGGATTGATATCTACATGATCAAACAAATGTGTTTTCATGAAACGATTATAGCTCTGCAGGGCATTATTGGCAATCGGGTAATATTCATCAAGATTAAATGTGACCACATTTTTAAAACTCAGTTTCTCTTCCCGGTGAAGCCGGACCAGCTCTGCATACAGTGTTTTTGGTGTAGAACCGGTAGCCAGCCCCAGCACACATTTCTCTTTTCTTTTTTGTTTTTCTTTTATGAAATCAGCGATCTGCCGGGCCACAAATACAGACCCATCTTTTTGATCAGGAAAAACAGTAACGGGAATCTTTTCAAAACTGTCAGCAAAGCTGAGTGGGGAAGCTTTTTTTGCCATTGCGTTGGTTTGAGCCGTAAAGGTAATTATTTAGCTTGAAGGTTTATGCGGTTTTTTGCAGGTTTTTGCGTTAATTTATTTCAATCTCATCTACAAACAACCATGCTTTACTGCCGGCCCCTGGATTACCGGATGGAATAATGCCGAAGTTGGAAATATACACCTTGATATATCTTGTATTAGCGGGTTGTAAAAATTCATTGATTGCTTCGTTATTGGCGATAGTTGGATTGGATATAGCAACCGGCTGAAAATTATTTCCATCCGTGGAAACAGATACGGAAACGGCCGATGGCTGGTGTATCCAGCTTGAAGGCTGGTGGAGGTAGTACACTTTTACAAAAGAGATGCTCTCTTCTTTTCCTAAATCAATGATGGCGATACAATCATCTCCGCTGAAGCCCAGGAATTCTTTGGATTTACTCATCCCTTTTTCATTCTGCACACCATTCACTAATGTAAAAGCGCCATCTCCGGGATAAGTTTTGGAAGGTGGGGTAGTAAGGATTATTTTTTTGCCGGTGGCTTTGTTAATATGGAACTGCTGAGTTATGGAAGAAGTCTTATTGCCATTAAATATTTGAAATACATGTTTATTACTTGTTTCACTTATTAAAACAGGCTCAGTATACTTAATCGGTTTGGGAAGACCCCTTGCTTCTGTAAAGAATATACTATCATTTTTAAATTTGCTTTCAATCTTCCAGATTATGCCGGAATGATTCGTAGCAGGCAAAACGTAAGTCTTTAAATCAAAATAGGCCTTACTATAATTTCCTTTCCATAGATCATATCGCTTAAACTGTGTCATTAATCGTTTTTCAAAATCATTCCAGTTTTTATTTTCCTTTTTACTCCACAGCACTTCACTCAGCGCTGCCATACGTGGAAAGATCATATACTCAACCTTCTTTGTATTTTTTATATATTCTGTCCACAAATTGGCCTGTGCACCGAGTACATATTTTCCTTCTTCTTCGTTCAGCTCTTTTGGTATTGGTTCATATGCATATACTTTTTCAATAGGGTTATAGCCGCCTATTGTAACACTGTCTTCATTCTCACTTTGTGTATGATCAAAATAAACAGGATTGCCCGGTGTCATTATCACATTGTGTTTTTGTTTGGCGGCTTCAATACCCCCGGCTTCTCCTCTCCAGCTCATTACTACAGCATTGGGGGCAAGGCCACCTTCCAGTATCTCATCCCAGCCAATCAATATTCTTCCATTGTTGTTCAGATATTTTTCCATCCGCTGAATAAAATAACTCTGCAGCTCATGCTCATCTTTCAGGTTGTTTTCTTTTATTCTTTTTTGACAATGCGGGCAGCGTTTCCAGTTTTCCTTGGGGCATTCATCGCCGCCCACATGTATGTACCTCGAGGGGAAGAGGGCCAGTACTTCATCCATCACATCTTTTAAAAACGAAAAAGTTTTTTCCTGCCCGGCACAGAATACATCATCAAACACACCCCATGTTTGCTGCACCTGCTTACCGGTGCTGTCGCCACTCCATACACATTGTTTAGGAAAATATTTTATCGTCGGTTCATCTGGAAAGCAGCTCAGTTCGGGATAAGCTGCAATAGCAGCAGAGGAATGACCGGGCATCTCTATTTCGGGTATTACATCAATATAGCGGCCGGCCGCATATTTTACAATCTCTTTTATTTGCTCCTGTGTATAATAGCCGCCATATTTTATGCCATCATTACCTGTACCGGGGTAGCGGCCGATGATGGTACCGTTTCTCCAGCCACCAACGCCAGTGAGCTTTGGGTATTTTTTTATTTCAATGCGCCATCCCTGGTCATCGGTTAAGTGCCAGTGAAATTTGTTGAACTTATGCAGGGCGAGATAATCAATATATTTTTTTACAAAATCAACCGGCCAGAAATGCCGGCTGCAATCCAGGTGCATGCCACGGTAGGCGAAGCGGGGTGCATCTTCAATTGCAACATAGGGGATATTCAGTTTATCTCGTCTTATTTTTGACCCCGCTTCTGGCACAGGCAGTAATTGAATCAATGTTTGAATACCGTAAAAGACACCGTCTTCATTATCGCCGGCGATATAAATACCTTTCCCGTCTACAGTCATATTGTATGCTCCCGGTATTTCATTATCCATCCTTTCATAATTAAGGCGGATAACGTTTTTGCTTGTTGATGTTTTTGTCACTTTCAGTTTGAAGAGATAAAACCGTTGTAAATAATCATTGAAAAAATTAACCGCATTGGTCATGTTGCTTCCTTCCAGCACAATTTGCGTGGCAGGTGTAATAATGAAACTGCCTGCAATTCGGGGTTGTTTTATTGATTTTGGCCTGGGAACTATATCCATTTGTTGTGCCGGAAGAGAAGATATGATCAGGAGCAGCAGGAGAGAACTAAATAATTTTCTCATGTAAGTTATTTTGATGGTTTAAATTTACTGATTCTCCTATCAATGCAATTTATTTTATGCAAACGAATGAAGCTATTATCAGCAGGTTTTATACAGCCTTTCAGCAACTGGATTATAAAACAATGAATGATTGCTACAGCGATGATATTGTGTTCAGCGACCCTGCTTTTGGTTTGCTGCGGGGAGATGAAGCTAAAAGTATGTGGGAAATGCTTTGTAAGAATGCCAAAGACTTTTCTTTAACTTTTTCCAATATCCAGTTGTTAGATGAGGAATATGCTACCTGCAACTGGACGGCCACATATACCTTTTCCAAAACAGGCAGAAGGGTAGTGAACCATATTAAGGCCTTTATGAAATTGAAAGACGGTAAGATCACAGAACATAGCGATGCTTTCAAACTTAGTAAATGGGCGGCACAGGCATTGGGCTGGAAAGGAGCCCTGCTTGGCTGGACGGGATTTATGAAGAAAAAGATCCAGAAAAATGCAAGAAAGAGCCTGGTAGCGTTTATTGAAAAAAGGAATCTCCTTTAGAGCCACTAAGGGCACAAAGGAATATTTTTATTTTCTTAGTGGAAATATTATTCTTCCAGGATTCCAAACTTCCCCATATTCACATCTTGTATAGCCTGTTCCACTTCCGGCCATGTATTCATCAGGAAGGGACCATAGGCGGCTATTGGTTCATCAATAGGTTCACCTGATAACACAAGTATTACTGTGTCTGCAGTTGACTCTATAGTTATTTCTTCTCCATCATTTCTGAATAATACGAAATGATCTTTTGGTGCAGCCTGGTCATTGATCATTGCGTTTCCTTCAACGATCAGCATCCCTGTATTATAGTGAGAAGGAAAATTCAGGATAGTGCTTGCTCCTTTTTTCAGTTTTGCATTATAAACATGCATGGGGGTAAAAGTGGAAGCAGGTCCTTTTGTTCCGTTATATTCACCGGCAATCACTTCAATAAAACTTTCTTCATCAGTCAAATAGTGTCGGCCCATCATCGTGTTAGTAATCTCCTGGTATTTGGGCTTTGTCTTTTTGTATCTGGAAGGAAGGTTTACCCAAAGCTGTACCATCTGGAAAGGCCCCCCGGTTTTACTGAACTCTTTTTCATGATACTCTTTATGAAGCAAACCAGCACCGGCGGTCATCCATTGTACATCACCTTCACCTATGATGCCGCTGTTTCCTGCACTGTCGTGATGGGCTATTTTTCCATGATAGGCGATAGTCACTGTTTCAAAACCAGCATGTGGATGCACACCCACACCTCTCGGTTCATCGGAAGGGGCAAATTCAATTTTAGCCCCATAGTCCATCAAAAAGAAAGGGCTCATTCTTTTTTTATCTATCAGTTTTGCACCGGGAAAAAAACTATGCACCCGGAACCCGTCACCTACCATATGGGGTGGTGGCGGGGCAATGATATATTCGATTGATTTTTTGTTGCTCATAATTCTTTTTTTAAACAGGTACTTCCATCAGCAGTAATTCAGCAATACTATCGGCTTTAATACTAAGCTGTTCTGTTTCTGTGATACCAAGGCCATCTCTTCTGCTTAGTTTTTCCCCGTTAATAGTTACTTCACCTTCAATCACAAACGCATAAACGCCGTTGTTTTTATTTTTCAACTGGTAACTGATCTCAAAGTCTTTATCTAG
The DNA here is from genome assembly GCA_029558715.1 of Bacteroidota bacterium. GTDB lineage: Bacteria > Bacteroidota > Bacteroidia > Chitinophagales > Chitinophagaceae > JJ008. The sequence goes on from JAKQEA010000105.1 coordinate 10,061, forward strand.
TTTACCTAAGCTGAACCATGCATCCTGGTGAATTTGTACGCCCCCATCCTGAGTACCCAGCGGAGAAACTACGGTCAATAGTTTGTTATGCTTGTCAGCGGCAGAAAAATTTTTCTGGTCGTAGCGGGGTGCTACATTCTTTTTGTTGGGAAATACCCATATCTGGAAGAATTTTACTTCCTTATCAGCATTCTTATTTTTTTCAGCATGTTTGATACCAGTGCCGGCACTCATCACCTGTACATCCCCTTGTTTTATTACTTGTTTGTTGCCCATGCTGTCCTGGTGTTCCAGGTCGCCACTGGTAGGGATGGAAATGATCTCCATATTATCATGCGGATGGGCACCAAAGCCCATGCCCCCGGCAACAGTATCATCGTTTAATACTCTTAATACACCGAAATGAGTTCTTTGCGGATCATAATAGCCGGCAAAACTAAATGTGTGAAAAGAGTTCAACCATCCATGGTTAGCATGACCTCTTGTATCTGCTTTGTGAAGTATGGTTTTCATATATGCTCCTTATAATTATACAGTAACTTTTTCTGTTACGATTTTTTCGGACAGCCACAGGAATTCGGTTATAAATGTATGTACTGCATTTTGGAAACTTTCATCCAGCAGATCTCCGTCCGGACTGAATTTTTTATCTACTGCCGGAGTGATCAGCATATTGGGTGATGCAATACCAAAGAGGGCAGGAATTAATAATAGTAGTTGCTGTGAAGCCCTCATACCACCCATCGCACCCGGTGAAGCTGTAACAATACCAAAAGGCTTATGTAACTGTTTTGGAAAATGGTCCAGCAGGTTCTTCATCGCAGGTGAATAACTGCCGTTGTATTCAGGGGTAACAAGAATAAAAGCATCTGCTTCAAAAATTCTTTTGGCCAGGGGTTGCAATTCCAGCGGAGCTTTATCCACTGTTACCCAAACGGATTGAACCGGGGGGACCGACCAATCTTTCATATCAATTATGTCCACATCATGTGCTGTGTTTTGTAATAACCAGTTTTTCAGATGGAGGGTCACTCTTTTAGTAATACTGTTGGTCCTGGGGCTTCCGGAGATGATTTCTATTTTCATTTTGGTGTTTTAAAGTGTAAAGGTAAATAATCAATGTTTAAACATCAAATTTTATTTCCTATGGTTTAGTTAAAGCAATTTTTGTCATTTATTGAGGCCGAAACCATTAATTTCGAAATCCTAACGATGTAAACAATGGTCAACAGGAGAAAGTTCATTCATGCTTCAGCATTTGGTTCCCTGGGAATTTTGTTCAGTAAAATGGCGGCAGGTAATCAGGTTCCTTTTACTATTAAAGGAAAACCTGTTGTAATATCTACCTGGGATGCAGGGCTGGAAGCAAATAAAGCAGCCTGGGAAATTTTACATAAAGGAGGCAGAGCAGTAGATGCGGTGGAGAAAGGAGTCATGGTTACTGAGGCATCGCAAAACTGTTGTGTAGGACTAGGAGCCAATCCTGACAGGGATGGGTTTGTTACACTGGATGCCTGCATCATGGATGAATTTTCCAATTGTGGCAGTGTCGCTTTTTTGGAAAGGATAAAACACCCGGTAGCAGTTGCCAGAAGAGTGATGGAAAAAACGCCACATGTAATGTTAGTTGGAAGTGGGGCACAACAGTTTGCAGTGGCCGAAGGATTTGCATTGGAAGAGCAAAAGCTTTCTACGCAGGCACAGGCAGCCTATGAAGAGTGGTTAAAGAATTCTGAGTATAAACCTCCGGTAATTAATATAGAGAACAAGAATGGTCATGGACCTTTTGCACCGCTGAAGCTTAGCAATGGTGAGTGGAATCATGATACTATCGGCATGGTGGCAATGGATGCCCAGGGCAATATGGGTGGCAGTTGCACTACCAGCGGTGCTGGTTTCAAAATGCGGGGACGTATTGGCGACTCACCCATCATTGGCGCTGGTTTATTTGTAGATAATGAAGTGGGGGCTTGTACAGCCACCGGTCAGGGAGAAGATGTGATAAGGGTGGCTGGTTCGCATTCAGTGGTGGAATTAATGCGGCAGGGTTTATCTCCTGAAGCAGCCTGTAAAAAGATAATTGAGCGAATTGTAAAGATTAAAAAATCTAAAGCAAAAGATATACAAGTAGCTTTCCTCGCTTTAAATAAAAAAGGCCAGGCAGGTGCTTTTGCATTACATCCCGGTTTCAGGTATGCAATTAAAAATGGCGATAAAGAAATCCTTGTAACTTCTAAAAGCTGGTTCAATGAGTGAAGCCAGGTATATAATCGAGATTGCAACTTCTGATTTTGTAACAACCCAATCGGCAGTACTGGGCGGTGCGGACAGAATTGAGTTATGTGCTAACCTGGCTGAAGGAGGAACAACTCCTTCGTATGGCACTATTAAAAAGTGCAGGGAAGCTTTTCCGGTTTTACTATACCCGATCGTACGCCCCAGGGGCGGAGATTTTTTATATTCTGATGAAGAGTTTGATATTATGTTGCAGGATGTGAAATTATGCAGACAATTTGGTTGTGATGGGGTAGTGATTGGTTTGCTGAAATCAGATGGTAGTATTGATGTTAAAAGAACGGCTCGGTTAGTGGAAGCTGCTTATCCGTTGGGAGTCACTTTTCACCGGGCATTTGACCGTTGCAGTAATCCGCATGAAGCAATGGAGCAATTGATTGAAACAGGCTGTGAAAGAATACTCACCTCTGGTCAAAAACCGGCAGCACCGGATGGGGTGAAATTGATAAATGAATTGAACCGGGAGGCAAATGGTCGTATCATTATTATGCCGGGAAGCGGTATTCGAAAAGAAAATATTAAAATGCTGGCACTAGAGACCGGCTGTACTGAGTTCCATTCTTCCCTGAGAGGGAAGGAGAGTAGTAAAATGAAGTTTATTCATCCGGCATTTGTTGATTCAACAGAGAGTTATTCCAATAATGCAATAAGCCCTGACGAGGTCAGGGCTTTACGTACTTCTTTATATTAGCTATTTAGATTTTTAATCCTTTCATATATTCTGCATTCACTTTCGATGCCTCTAAGGAAGTACCATTTGGATAAGCTTCCTGCTCAACAATAAAATACTCCATACCATTTGCCTTAGCTGTACTTAGAATCTTACTCCAGTCAATACTTCCGGTGCCAAGATCTACTGAATTTTTACCGTTATCTGGTCCGGGTGTTTTGCTGCGGTCTTTTACATGGCAAAGCCGGAAACGGTTCGGATATTTCTTTAACCAGGCTTCAATATCTTGATTGGCGGCAGCCACCCAATACATATCCAGCTCAAAATCCACTAGCGATGCATCCGTGCCATTCATCAGCACATCCTGCGGCATTTGCCCTTCCAATGGCTTAAAGGTATAGTCATGGTTATGGTAAGCGAAACGGATACCATTCTTTTTACAAATCTCCCCTTTCTGGTTGAACTCATCGGTGAATTTTTTGAAATCATCCAGTGATTTTTGAGGGCCTTTCCAGGGGCAAATGAGGTATTTCATGCCGATAGCAGCAGCTTCCGCCGCTTTCTTTTCAAAATCTTTATTAATATCGCAATGCGAAGACACGATGGACATGCCAAGCTCATCCATATATTTTTTAAAATCGGTATTGCTCATACCCCAGAACATGCCTTGCTGCCCTTCATAACTTTCAATTTGTGTATAACCAAATGAAGCCAGTTGTTTCAGCACTCCTTTTGGATCCTTAGGCACTACGTCACGCAAAGTATATAACTGGATGCCAAATTTTTTAAGTTTACCTGTTTCTTCACAGGAAGAAAAATATGATAAACCGGAAAGACCGCTTAAAGCGAATCCTGTGGTAACACCGCCTGTGATCTTAATGAATTTTCTTCTGCTTTTGTCCATTGCTGCTTTTTTATAAGAGTTACAAAATTATTCAGCCCATGCTTTATCACCTTTTGCATAGGGGAAAGCACCGTCATATTTTCCTGGCACCGCTACATGCCGTAATGTTTCTGTCATTCCGGTCTTTGAAGTAAAAAAGCCCAGTAGGGTTAATTGCTTCATCATCGTATAATAATGACTGGGGGAGGCCTCAAATTCTTTCTGATCCTTCCAGGCAAGTTTTTCATTTTCTTTTTCAAGTGCTTCCCGCTTTGGCTTATCAGCCTCATCCCTCTTTATGTTGAAATCTTTTGCTTCTTTTTCCAGGCTTACAAGGAAATCATGCCGTTGCTGCGGCGTGCAATCCATAAATGATTTACCATTCACTTTTTTACAGGCTTCTTCCAATGCTGCAATACCGTTTGTAAATGCAACTTGTTGCTTTTCTGTATAACAATCAGTTACCATTACTTTCATGAATTCACCAATTTTAGCTGCTTTAGCTCCGGGAGTAGCTGTTGCGGGAATTATGGTTTCACCTATCTCATCAAGTAAGGCGATGTTTGCTGTTGTAAACCCGGCGTCAGCTTTTCCGGCGGTTTTACAACCTGTAAGAAATACTTCGCCGCCAACCACCGCACCGCCTGTAAGCAAGGCAATCATTTTTAAAAGTTCTCTTCGATCCATATTGTAAGAATTTAGAGTTAAAAGTTTAGAATTACAGGTTTCCTTTTTTCAGTTCGTTTACTGCAAAGTCAGCCGCCCTTGCTGTTAACGCCATATAAGTTAATGATGGGTTTACACAGGAAGCGGAAGTCATACAGGCACCGTCGGTTACAAATACATTGGGTGCATCCCATACCTGGTTATTGCCATTCAGTACAGATGTTTTCGGATCACGGCCCATGCGGGCAGTTCCCATTTCATGAATACCCATACCCGGGGCATATCCGGCATCATATGTTTTTACATTTTTCACACCGGCAGCTTCCAGCATTTCTTTTGCATCATTCATCATGTCGATACGCATCTTTTTTTCGTTTTCTTTGATCTCCACATCGAACGAAAGAACTGGTAAGCCCCATTTGTCTTTTGTGTTTTTATCCAGTGTGATTTTATTTTCATGGTAGGGCAGCATTTCTCCAAAGCCCATAATTCCCATATTCCAGTTTTCACTGGCCACACTCAGAGAGTCTTTCAAATCAGCTCCAATAGTGAACTCGGCGATTTCCACACCACGTCCACGACCAGCACCACCCTGGTAGCCAAATCCACGGACATAATCTCTTTTATCATTATAAATATTCCTGAACCGGGGCACATACACACCGGTCGGTCTTCTGCCATATTCGTACTTATCGCTAAATCCTTCCATATCACCATTGGCACCGCAACGGAAATGATGATCCATTACATTATGCCCCAGTTCGCCACTGCTGCTTCCCAATCCGCCTTCCCAGACATCAGTGGCGGAGTTCATCAGCACCCAGGTGGAGTTTAATGCAGAAGCACAAACAAAGACGATTTTCGCCTTGTACTCATAGGTTTTATTTGATTCAGCATCCAGTATTTCTACACCGGTTGCTTTTTTCTTATCCTTATCGTATAAAATTTTTGTAACAATTGAAAAGGGGCGGAGAGTGAGATTACCCGTTTTCATAGCTGCAGGCAATGTAGCTGATTGTGTACTGAAATAACCGCCAAAGGGACAACCTCTCCAGCAACGGTCGCGGTACTGGCAATTCGTTCTGTCATGATGGGGCTGTGTAATATTAGCACTGCGCCCAATGATTATATGCCGGGTTCCTTTATAATGATCCAGTAATCTTTTCTTGACTTCTTTTTCGACGCAGTTCAGCTCCATGGCCGGCATAAAATCACCATCAGGTAATACTTCCAATCCATCCTTACTGCCTTGTATACCGGCAAATTTTTCTGCATAGCTATACCAGGGGGCAATATCCTCGTAACGGATGGGCCAATCCACACCATGTCCGTCTTTCAGGTTGGCTTCAAAGTCCCATTTGTTGAAACGGTAACTCTGGCGTCCCCACATCAATGAACGGCCACCCACATGATAACCACGATACCAATCGAAGCGTTTTACTTCGGTATAAGGACTTTCTTTATCTTTTACCCAATAGTCCAATACAACTTCATTTAACGGATAATCTCTTTTCAGTACCGGATAATCCTGGATCATTTGTTGTGTGCGGCCGCCGCGGTGTGGAAATTCCCAGCTGTCTTTTGTTGCATTCACATAATCTTTGATGTGCTCAATGTTACGACCTCTTTCAAGCATGATCACTTTAAGTCCTTTTTCCGTCAATTCTTTGGCCGCCCAGCCACCACTGATGCCCGAGCCGATGACGATTGCGTCAAATTGATTGTCTGCCATGAGATTATTTTACTGGTTTTTGTTTTTTAATTTATACATCACAGATCCTGATCGCATCCTTTAAAGCAAACATTTTTGAAGTATTACCTGTTCCTGTAGGAATGAACTCCTGCGCCACATAACCCTTATAACCCGTTTCAACAATTGCATTCATAATAGCCGGATAATAAAGTTCCTGTGTTGCATCTATTTCATGTCTGCCCGGTACACCTGCCGTATGGTAATGCCCAAAATACTGGTGATTATCTTTAATGGTTCTGATAACATCACCTTCATTGATCTGCATGTGGTAAATGTCGTACAGCAATTTAAAATTGGAGGAACCAATTTTCTTACACAATTCAACACCCCATGCACTTTTATCTGCCATATAATCTTTATGATCAACTTTACTGTTGAAAAGCTCCATTTGAACGATCACACCGTTCTGCTCGGCCAGCGACATGATTTGTTTTAATCCTTCTGCACAGTTCTTCATACCTGTTTCATCATCTATGCCATTTCTGTTGCCACTGAAACAAATTAAATTTTTGTAACCTGCTTTAGCAACCAATGGAATAGCCTCAGTAAAATCTTTTATCAGCCAGTTATGATTATTCTTATTGTTCCATCCTTCTGTCAGGCTTATTTTACCGGCGGTATAACACATAGAACAGGTGATGCCATGTTTCTGAACAGTGGGCCAGTCTTTGGGTGTTAACAGGTCGATTGCAGAAAAACCCAATTCTTTTACCAAGCCGCATAGATCATCGAGGGGAAGAAAACTATATGTCCAGGAGCAAACGGAATGGTTGATGTTTCCTTTTAGTTTAAACGTATCATCTTTTTTGGGTGAAGTGAATGCACTAAGGGACGTTAAGGTGCCGGCTGCTAATGAACCAGCAGCCAGTTTTTTCAATGCCTCACGACGGGAAGATTTTTTGTTCATAAGTTTCCTGGCCTATGATTTATTAACTTTTTCATCTTTAAATAGTAATGCAAATAATAACAAAACGCCTGCTGCAATGGCAGAAGGAATGAGCCAGATCATTTTATAATCAGGGCCACCATCTGCCTGGTAAGCATCTGTAATCATTCCGGCAATTTTAAAACCAACCAGCATACCAACTCCATACGTAGCCAGTGTTATCAATCCCTGTGCCGCACTTTTATATTTTTCACCAGCTTTCGAGTTTGTATAAATCTGGCCTGATACAAAAAAGAAATCATAGCATATACCATGTAATGCAATACCTGTTAAAAGCATAATACTTAATTCGCCAGCGTTGCCAAATGCAAACAACAGGTAACGCAGCGCCCAGGCAAGCATACCTACCAGGATGGTTTTTTTGAATCCAAACCTGGTAAAGAAAATTGGGAGGGCTAACAGGAAAAGCACTTCTGATATCTGGCCTATTGTCATCTTACCGGTTGGGTCTTTTACGCCTATATTGGTCAGAAATGGATGTGTGTTTTGATAATAAAATGCTAAAGGGATACAAATCAGTACAGATGCAATAAAGAATACTGCAAAGTTTTTATCTTTTAAAAGTTTTAGAGCATCAAGACCCAATATCTGGCTCAAACTAACTTTTTCGCCAGCACTTTTTACAGGAGGAGTTTTCGGAAGTGTGAAACTCATCAAACCAAGCACCAAAGCCGCTATTCCAGATAGAAGGAAAGTATTCTTTAAAAGGCCTTTGGCAGTATTTTCTTCGCTGTCCCAGTGAAAAAGATAACTGATAAGAAGCCCTGCTGCTATCCAGCCAATAGTTCCCCAAACTCTGATACTGGAAAATTCTTTTTCGGGATTCTTCATTTGATTAAATGAAACGGAATTTACCAATGCAAGAGTGGGCATATATAGTATCATGTAAGCCAGAACATATGGATAAAAAACGGTAACATTTTCAGCATTATACATCTGGTACATTAATGCAGCTCCAATAATATGAAGTACACCGAGAATTTTCTCTGCATTGATGAATCTGTCAGCGATCAAACCAATAATAAATGGGGCAATAATAGCACCCCATGACTGAGTAGAGAAAACATCAGCACTCTGGCCGCCAGATGCATTAAGGTTTTTTCCCAGGAAAGTTCCCAGGGTTACAAACCATCCGCCCCAGATGAAAAATTCGAGAAACATCATTACGGATAATTGGATTCGGGTCGTTGATTTCATGTGCAGGCCTGTTTGTTGAATCGTTAGTTTTGCAAAAATGATTTTGAAAAACTAAATGTACTATTTTTAAACACACATAACTGTTTGTGCTTATAGTTTTTTACTTCGTTAAATTAGCCTTTAATTACATAATATTAACCTCAAACGTTTGCGATGAAAAAAAGGAAATTACGGATGGCAATGATAGGGGGTGGAAAGGATGCATTTATCGGTGCAGTACACCGGTTGGCTTTTAATATGGATGGACAGGTGACCCTCGTGGCTGGTGCCCTGAGTATTAATCCTGATATAGCTGTTGATTCAGGTCATGATTTGTTCCTTGATGAGGAAAGAATTTACACTGATTATAAAACAATGCTTGAGAAAGAAGCTGCAATGCCGGCAGATAAACGCATTGATTTTGTAAGCATTGTTACTCCCAACTTTGCCCATTTTGATCCGGCTATGATGGCACTGGAGAAGGGCTTTCATGTAGTGATAGAAAAACCTATTACTTTTTCCATGGAGGAAGCTAAAAAATTAAAAGAGAAAGTCGATCAAACAGGGCTTTGTTTATTACTGTGTCATACCTATACCGGTTACCCGATGATTAAGCAGGCAAGGAGCATGATTAAAAAAGGTCTCCTTGGAAAAGTGAGAAAAGTTTATGTGGAATATCCGCAGGGCTGGTTAAGCACCTTTTTAGAAGGAGCAGATAATAAACAAGCTGCATGGAGAACTGATCCGAAGCGAAGTGGAAAGGCCGGCTCAATGGGAGATATAGGTACACATGCTTTTAATATGGCAGAGTATGTAACGGGGCTGAAAGTAATTAAAATATGTTCCGATATTAATATAGTAGTGGAAGGCAGGATGCTGGATGATGATGGGGCTGCTTTTTTGAAGTTTGATAATGGTGCCAGTGCTGTACTAATGGCCACACAAATAGCAGCGGGGGCAGAGAATAATATTAAAATAAGGGTATTTGGTGAAAAAGGCGGATTGGAATGGCAGCAGGAAGATGCAAACACACTACAGGTAAAATGGTTAGATAAACCGGCTGAAATCTACCGGGCGGGAGCTGGTTATCTTGATTCTTTTGCGAAACATAATTGCCGGACACCTGCCGGTCATCCTGAAGGCTACCTGGAAGCATTTGCCAATTTGTATAGAAATTTTGTATTGACTGTCCGTGCGAGGATCAATAATGAAAAGCCGGCAGAAGAATGGCTTGATTTTCCCGGAGTGGAAGAAGGAATAAGAGGAATGGCATTTATCGAGAATGTAATTGCTTCCGGAAAATCAGATGCTAAATGGACAGATTTTATTGTGTAATTAATTCTCAAATTCAATCAGATGACAACAATAAAAGGACCTGCTATTTTCCTGGCCCAGTTCATGGGGGAGGAGGCGCCGTTCAATAACTTAAAATCAATCTGTCTCTGGGCCGAATCTCTTGGGTTCAGGGGTGTACAGATTCCTACCTGGGATACAAGGTGTATCGATCTGCAAAAAGCAGCTGAAAGTAAAACATATGCTGACGAGATAAAAGGTATTGTAAATGATTGTGGTCTCGAAATATCAGAATTATCCACTCATCTTCAAGGTCAGTTAGTAGCCGTACACCCTGCTTATGATACATTATTTGATGGATTTGCTCCGGAGAATTTGCGGGGTAATCCAAAAGCCAGAACTGAATGGGCTATTCAACAGGTAAAATATGGAGCAAAAGCTTCACAGAACCTGGGGTTGACAGCACATCCAACCTTTAGCGGTTCTTTGCTATGGCACACTTTTCATCCCTGGCCGCAGCGTCCTGCAGGGTTGGTGGAAGAAGGATTTAAAGAGTTGGGTAAAAGATGGACACCGATTCTGAACTACTTTGATGAATGTGGCGTGGATGTTTGTTATGAAATTCATCCAGGAGAGGATCTTTTTGACGGAGTAACGTATGAGATGTTTCTTAAAGAAGTTAACAATCACCCAAGAGCCTGCCTGTTATATGATCCTTCACATTTTGTATTGCAACAACTCGATTATATACAATACATCGATTTTTATCATGAAAGAATTAAGGCCTTTCATGTAAAGGATGCAGAATTTAATTCAACCGGTAAACAGGGAACTTTTGGCGGTTATCAAAGTTGGGCGAACAGGGCCGGCCGTTATCGCTCCCCGGGCGATGGGCAGGTCGATTTCAAGACAATTTTCAGTAAACTGACACAGTATGATTATCCTGGTTGGGCGGTAATGGAATGGGAGTGCTGTATCAAGCATCCGGAAGATGGGGCAAAGGAAGGAGCAGAATTTATACAACGGCATATTATCAGGGTTACAGAAAGGGCTTTTGATGATTTTGCTTCAAGCGGCACAGATGAAAAAGTAAACCGTATGTTGTTGGGATTAGACTAAAAACTATATTCGCATTACTTTCATCCTAAATATTTAAACAATGAAAAAATGTATTCTGTCTCTTGCTCTTCTAGCTTTATTAGCTGCTTGCGGCGGCGGTTCCGGGGAGAATAAAAGCCAGTCAGGCGCTGCTGATGTTTCAAAAGATCCTGTATATCAAAAAGGATTGGAACTGGTTGGTAAAAATGATTGTCTTACCTGTCATAAAATTGATGATGTATTTACCGGACCCAGTTACAAACAAATCGCAGAAAAATATGCAGGGGCTTCCGATGCAATGATAACAGAGCTTGGGCAAAAGATCATTAAGGGCGGTAATGGAGTGTGGGGTTCTGCACTTATGACACCGCATCCCGCCATCTCGCAGCAAGATGCTGAGGCAATGGTGAAATATATTCTTTTACTTAAAAAATGATATTTATGAAGAACATACTGGCTTCTGCGGTAGTGCTCATTGTAATGATATCCTGTAACGATAATGATGCTTCCGGAAATGCTACCGGTACTGATACCACTGGTAAAAAAATTGACCTGGCTATGAATAAACTGACTGATCAGCAAAAAGCAGATGGCTGGCAATTATTATTTGATGGAGAGAGTACCAAAGGATGGCATAAGTATGGAGGTAAACCTGTAGGCAGTGCGTGGAAAGTGGCTGATGGTACATTGTATCTTGATACAACTATAAAAGAGAATTGGCAGATCAAGGATGGCGGAGATATTGTGAGTGATTCTGCCTTTGAAAATTTTCACCTGAAACTGGAATGGAAGATTGCCAAAGATGGTAACAGCGGCATCATGTTCTATGTGCATGAAGATACAGTGAAATACAAATGGCCTTGGGAAACTGCTCCTGAAATGCAGGTGCTTGACAACAATGGGCATCCTGATTCAAAAATCATAAAACACAGGGCAGGTGACCTGTACGACCTGATTTCCTGCAGTATAGAAACGGTAAAGCCTGCTGGTGAATGGAACCTGGCTGAAGTGAAATGTGTAAATGGCAAACTCGACTTGTTCCTGAATGGGGAAAACGTGGTTTCAACTACTTTGTGGGATGATAACTGGAAGAAATTAGTGGCAGGAAGCAAATTTGTCAAAATGCCTGATTTTGGGACTTATAAAAAGGGTAAAATAGGTTTGCAGGATCATGGCAACACAGTATGGTACAGAAATGTGATGATCAGGAAAATGTAGTTGATATTTTACAAAGCATAGTATTAAAAAGAGGCTGTCCCAAAAGGATGGCCTTTTTTGTTTATTTGAGATAGTTGGATTCAGGTACACTGTTTAGGGATTACATTTTTGTACCAGGTATGGAGTAGTTGACGGAACGGGAGAAGAAAAAAGTGGCCGATTTTGG
>JAKQEA010000187.1 GCA_029558715.1 Bacteroidota bacterium
TGGTTTGCTTGAGTCAGCTTATGTAATCGCATTAATCAAAGAATTAACTCTGAGAGGTATAAAAACCCGGGTACAGGTACCAGTTGAGATGGAATACAAAGGCGAACCACTTGGTAAGGTTTATGTGATGGATATACTTGTAGAAAACGAAATAATTCTGGAGATAAAATCAGTTGATGCTATAGAACCAATATTTAAAGCCCAGTTAATAACTTATTTGAAACTGGCAGGCAAAAACCTTGGATATTTAATCAATTTTAATGTACCGCTGCTGAAAGAAGGTTTTCAAAGAATAGTATACAATTTTAACTCCGCGAAACCTCCGCTTCTCCATTTCTCTGCGGTGAAAAAAATAAAAAATGATCATCGACTTAAAAGAACTAAAACCGGCTGAAAAACAATACTACCTGCAGCATGTTGTTGCACCAAGACCTATATGTTTTGCTTCTACCATTGGTAAAGATGGAAATGTAAATCTCAGCCCCTTCAGCTTCTTCAATCTTTTTTCTTCTAACCCTCCTATTGTGGTATTCTCCCCTTCGAGAAGAGTGAGAGATAATACAACAAAACATACACTGGAAAATGTACTGGAAGTGCCGGAGGTGGTGATCAATATTGTAACCTATGATATGGTACAGCAGACCTCGCTGGCTAGTTGTGAGTTTCCTAAAGAGGTTAACGAATTTACCAAAGCAGGTTTCACAGAAGAACCCGCCACACTGGTAAAACCGCCCATGGTAAAGGAAAGTAAAGTGAAAATGGAATGTAAGGTCGTTGAGGTAAAATCATTGGGAAATGAAGGTGGCGCAGGCAACCTGGTCATTTGCGAAGTGTTGCGTATGCATATTGACGACTCCCTGCTTGATGAGAACAGGAAATTAGATCAGCGAAAAATCAATCATGTGGCAAGGCTTGGCGGGGACTGGTATTGTGTGGTCAATAAACACAATTTGTTCCAGGTAGAAAAACCCAATGTTCAATTAGGAATAGGCATTGATGCACTGCCGGCTTCCATCCGAAACAGCAAGATATTATCCGGAAATAATCTTGGTCAACTGGCCAATGTGCATGATATGCCGGTTGTAGAACCTTCTTTTGATGATAACCACCTGAAGCAGATCATCCAGTATTACAATATCAATCCTGACGAAATGGAGAAAGAGCTCCATTCTTATGCTAAAAAATTACTTGATGAAGGCAAAGTAAAAGAGGCCTGGCAGGTATTGCTTGCCATTTAATAAACTCTTTAACTGTTTATAATATCGGGATAGTTTTCTACCTTTAAAGAGGCCCGAAAAGTATACATACTTATGCAAAGAGCCTTGCTTTCATACCTGCTGCTTGTCTTTATCATCACTATCTCCCTTTTGTCATGTGTACCCAAAAAAGGTGTTACTGATGCGAAGAAAGAGCTTACCGGGATCAATAGCCAGCTTCAGCAACAGACAGCCACGTTAAAAAACCTTGAAGCACAGCGAAAGAAAAAAGAGCAGCAAAATGAAATAGATGATACAGCCAATGCCCGCATTAAAAAGTTTATTGAAAAGACAAACAAAGAGATCGATACTCTTATTAACAAAAATACTATTGTGATCGGTGAAACAGTGGTGGAAAAAGCTGATTGGGACAGGCTCAAAAAAACCTTGTCATTCTCCCGCAAGGCTTCAAAGAATATCAATGACAGGATATTATTATTATCCGATCTTATTAACCGTAATATGGTGGTAAGAATTGACCAGGATGTTGTATTTGAACCCGGTAAGTATGATATTTCTCCCACTGTTGCCTCTGCTATCGGGCGGCTTTTTGAACCCGCCTCCAAAGAAATAGATCTTTTCATTAAAAAATATCCCAACTTTCCTCTCTCTCTTGTCATTACAGCAAAGGGCTATTCTGATGCTACATCTATTGCGGAGGGTTCTCAGTTGTATAAAGAATTAAAAGACCGCTTAAAACTGCAAACTGACAATCCCAATACCAAAGAACTGAATAAGGAGCTTTCTGTAGCCCGTGCGCAGGCAGTGATAGATCTCTTTAAATCATATACTGTAAACCGGGGAAGTGATGGAGGTAATATCAAAAACATCCTATACTTGCATGAGGGTAAAGGAGAAACGTTACCTGATCCTAAAGTGAAAGATTACCGGACAGATGACCCACGCAGAAGAGTAGTACTGCTTTTCTGGAGTGTTTTCCCTGAATAAGGTTTTATTGCCCGAATACTTTCTTCAAAATATCGGTCGTCCTTGCAACAGGATTGGCCCTGATATTAGCCTCTTCTTTTGCTACCTGGTCAAATAATGCGTCTACGGCTTTACCAACAACATAAGAAGTCAGATCCGGGTTAATTTTTTTGAAAGTGGTCGGCAGTTTATTGTATGAAGTAATTAAATCGGAATAATATTTTGTGGCATCCGTTTTATCAAGAGAACTTTTTACAGAGGGTGTAAAAGCAGCGATCAATTTTTCTTTTGTTTTATCCTTAAAGTAATTGGTAGCCCCGTCTTTCGGACCTTTAAGAATGTTCAGGGCATCTTTCAGTGTCATTTCTTTTATAGCATCCACAAAAATGGGTTTGGCAAATCCTACTGCATCTTCTGCCCCCCTGTTTATTGCCAGGATCGCCTTATCCACCTGGTTGCCCATGCCGAGATTACGTAAGGTACTCTCTACTTTTTTGGCATCCGGGGGCAGAAGCATTTTATAAAATTCACTTCCAAAAAACCCATCTGTTTTATTCAGGTTCAGCACAGCCGTTGTTACTCCTTGCGTTAATGCCTCTTTAATTCCTTGTCCTGCTTCATTTTCAGAAATACCGGAACCTGATTTTTTGGTTAATACATCTTTCAATTTTATTTGCGCAGAAGAAGCAGCAGGAACAAGTAAAAAGCCTGCGGCAATAAAGACAAGTAGTGTTTTCATTTGTAGTGATTGTATATGAGTCAAAAATAACAGCCTTTCTGCAGTGCAAAAAGGCTGCCGGTTATTTTGACGTTATTTTAAGGTTTTCTTTGCAGCTATATTAAATTCCACCAAATACTTTACGCAGTATCTCTGTGGTTCTTGCTACGGGATTTTCCCGGATATTAGCTTCTTCCTTGGCAATCTGATCAAAAAGAGCATCCGTCGCTTTCTCCACCACAAAACCAGGCAGATCCGGGTTTATCTTTTTTATTGTTGTCGGAAAGTTATTATAAGTAGTAACGATATCTCCGTAATACTTTGTAGCATTTACTTTATCCAGGGAAGATTTTACAGAGGGCAGAAAAGCAGCCAGCAATGCATTTCTTGTTTTATCCTTAAAATAATTAGTCGCTGCGTCTTTAGGCCCCCTCACAATATTAATTGCATCCATTAAAGTCATATCCTTAATGGCATCCACAAAAATGGGTTTTGCATAACCTACTGCATCCTCTGCAGCCCGGTTAATAGAAAGAATGGCTTTATCCACCATCTTGCCCATACCCAGGTCTCTTAATGTGTTTTCAATTTTCACCGCATCGGGTGGCAATAATACTTTGTAAAACTGGCTTCCGAAAAATCCATCTGTTTTATTGAGATTTAATACGGCTTTTACCAGTCCCTGGCCAAGTGCTTCCTTAATACCTTGCCCTGCTTCCGCTTCTGTTACACCTCCCCCGGTGCCGGTTGGCAATTTAGAAAGCACATCACAACTGCTCAAAGCTGCGGATACGAATAAAACAAAGAGAATTTTTTTCATGATTTTTCATTTTTGGACTAAATGTTAGCTGTTTATGCTTTGAGGCTTTCTTTCCTGTTATTGATCCTGTCACGGATGATTCTAAAAAATTTTGCTCTTTCTTTTTCGCTCACTTCACTTATCAGTGTAGATCGTCGCAACTGGTTCTGAATATGGTTATACATATTTTCATTAAAAGCCGGGTCTCTGGTGAGCATAAAATTAATCGTTGAATGCGAAACATAAGACAATTTTGTACCATCAAGTTCTACCAGCATATTATTGTCTCCCATCAGTACTTCGTTGAAATACATTTTAAATTCCCCGATGCGTTTTTGATCCGGATCACCATAATTGAATTTATATCCTAAGGATGCCTGTTTTTCCAGGTGATCCCATAATTTTCCAATAGCATCATATAACCGATATACATCTTCATCAGATTCAAATACCTGCCCGTCACGATAAAACTCTATCTGCCGGAAGAACATATTCATGGTTTCCATATTCCAGACTTCCACACTCGGTATCTGGTTGTACAGGTCCAGTACTTTTTTTTCTAACTCAAACAATTCAATGGGATGATCTGCATACCTGAATTTCTTTCTTTCAAACTCAGGAAAGTGAAAATAGGTTTTCAGGTAAAAGAACCATTTAAAAGCTGCCGTTTCCTGTAAATGATACTGGTGAAAGATCGGCAGGTCCTTGCACATATAATAAAAGCTCTTCTCCTTAAAACTATTGATATATGCAAGATTATGCATCATACTGGTAACAAACTCCTCAAACCGGAATGTCTTTTTATCAAGATACTGTCCCTGGAATACGATTCCCCCTGATTGTAATCCCAGTAATTGATCTACCGATACTTTATAGTGTGTACAAAGAACCTGCAGCTCATCAAGGGAGATTGTTTTTTCTCCCCTCATACGCCGGTAAGCGCTGTCGGCGCTTATGTCTAGCAGCTTTGCAATTTCATCCGCTGCAGAAAGGTTTTCACCAATCTTGTTTTTAATAGCCTTAAAAAGCAGTTGTTGAAGTTCCCCGGTTGTCATACTTACAAGTTTCTTTTACGATCACCGATTTTAGACAATATAATGTTGAAAAAAATATTCCGTTGTTTCTCGCTGCTCTGGCTTATCTGTGTTGACCGTCGTATCAGGTTTTCAAAGTCGCTGTATAATTCTTTACAAAAACCCTCATCAGTCGTAGTGATGTAATTGAGATGACCATAATTGATAAAGGCCGCTTTTACAAAATCCGTCAGCACCATTATAGTATTGTCGCCTAATACCACCCTGTTGAAAAAGAATTTAAAATTACTTTTCCGGCTTTGGGGATCTTCGCCGGGTATAAATTTACAGCCATACTCAGCCTGTTGTTTCATGTGATAGACTGTTTCTTCCAATGCATCATAAATGGCCCTTATATCGGCTGATGACTGAAAATGACCGGAGTCTTTCGAAAATTCGATCTGTGAAATAGTACTGTTTATACTCTCTGTATTCCACATTTCAGTTGAGGGCACCCTGGAATACTTTTTCGTAAGATCGAAACTCATTTGCTCAATATCCGGAGGCAACAGGCCAAAATCAAATTGTTTATTTTCAAAATCAGGATGCTGTAAGTGAGTTTTCATCCAGAAGAAATACCGGAATGCGATCAGGGGTCTGTAATAAAAATTGTGAAAGATGGGCAGGTCTTTCGACATATAGATGATCTCCTTCTGTATAAAATTGCTGATCGAATCAAGTTTCTCGTGTAACCCTGACAGGTATTGCCGGTAATCATACTGGTGATTTTTTATCCGGTAATCCCTGAAAAGAACCACTCCCTTTTTAGTTTCCAGCAACTGATCCAGTGAAAGGTTAAAATGCTGGCATAAAATCCTTGCTTCATCCAACACCAGCGGAGTTTCACCCCTTATACGGCGATAAGCACTATCACTGCTTACATGTAATATATCAGATATAGTATCAACAAGGGAATCATGCTGAGGCAAAATTTCCTTAATGCGCTGAAACAAAATATCCTGTGAACTGGTAGTTGGCATGTGGTGGTTTATGGTTCAGTTCAACATTATTTTTTGCAAATAATGCACCCTGTCTATGAAGTGAGTAAAAGGTACTTGATTTTATGCAAATCATCAATACCGGCTACATGGTATTTAGTAAAAACTGCAAATAAGGGAAATGTTAAGGCAAAATTCAGTTACTGCCCGGCGCATTATCATTCTACTTTGGTACTAAACAGGAGTAACCGGAAAATCCTTAACAGAGTACGGCGCCTTTCCGAAAAGCGACAGGAGTAGGAAAATTAAAAACCTTTGTTATGAGAAAGTACTATGTAACACTGATCCTTATAAGCAGTTTTGCATGCTTACCTGCTTTTTCACAAAAAAAACCGGTAACTGTTAACGGAAAGATAAAAGACATAGCAGCGGGGGAAGGAATAACAAGTGTTTCTATCCGGGTGAAGGAAACCGGTCATATTACCATTTCAGATTCAACAGGTAAGTTCCGGCTTATACTTGCAGACCTGCCAGTAACACTATTAATAAGCCATGCCGGGTATGAGAAAAAGGAAATAATGGTAAATAACCCTGATGAAATATCTGTCCATCTGGTACCGTTCGCCATTCTTTTGAACGGAGTGGTCCTGGAATCAAAGGGTATCACTACTAAAATACTTGATGCCGCATTTTCTGCTGAACTTATCAGTCAAAAGCAGATTACTCAGTTACCAACTACCAGTGTATATGACGCAACTGTCTATACAAAAGGCGTCGATCTTACAACTTCAAGCCTTACATTCAAAACCCCCAGTACAAGAGGTTTTAATGGAAGCGGCAGCACCCGGGTCAACCAGATCATTGATGGAATGGATAACCAGGCCCCCGGGTTAAATTTCTTTGTCGGGAATTTCACAGGGCCCACTGACCTTGATATAGAGAGCATAGAATTGCTGCCCGGTGCTTCTTCTGCCCTGTATGGCCCGGGTGGAATGAATGGCACTATTCTTATTAACAGCAAAAGCCCATTCAAATACCCGGGATTGAGTATGCAGGTAAAACAGGGTGTTATGCATATTGATAAGCGGCAGCGGGACAATGCATCTTCCTATTACGACTACTCTTTTCGGTGGGCCAGGTCTTTTAAGAACAAATTTGCTTTCAAATTTGGCGCACAATTCTTAAAAGCAACAGACTGGCTGGCCAATGACAGCAGTAATTACCTGAGAAGCGGCACTTCTGGAAAATTGATACCGGGCACCCGCATGACAGATCCTAACTATGACGGAGTAAACGTATACGGAGATGAAACATCTGTCGATCTTCGCCAGTTTATAATCGGCATAGCAGAAAATTACCCTCCGGGCCACCCATGGCGAGATGCCTTTATGCAGTTGTACAATTCCATGCAAAACCCAACGCCTGTTTCCAGAACCGGTTATGCAGAAAAAGACCTGATTGATCCGCAAACAATGAATGTAAAACTATCCGGGGCCCTTCATTATAAATTATCGAAGAATATTGAGGCAATTTTAATGGCGAACTGGTCAACAGGTAACACTGTTTATACAGATGATAACCGGTATTCATTAAAGGGAATAAAGATTGGCCAATACAAACTTGAGTTAAAACATAAAGACTGGTTTTTCAGAACGTATACCACACAGGAAGATGCCGGGGAGGCCTACAGCGCAACCGTGGCCACACAAATTTTTAACGAAGCATGGAAAAGAAGTTATGACTCAGCCAACCCAACAGGTAGTTGGTATCCTCAGTATGCAGGAGCTTATGCACAGGCAAAATTTGGTGGTGCCAGTGATATCATAGCACATAATATGGCAAGGGCATTTGCTGACCAGGGTCGTCCCGAAGCCGGTTCCGTACAGTTCAGGCAAATTTTTGACCAGGTAAGAAAGACCCCTATTCCAAATGGTGGATTATTTAAAGAAAAATCGCAATTATGGATGTCAGAAGGTCAATACCGTTTTGGAGATGCAATAAAATCAGCTGAGGTAATCGTTGGCGGAAATTTTAAACGATATATTCTTAATTCATCCGGTACATTATTCATTGATACTTTAAAAGCTATTGCCATCAACGAAACAGGAGGATATGTACAGGTAACAAGAAAATTATTGAATGATATATTAACGCTTACCGCTTCGGGACGGTTTGATAAGAATGAAAATTTCAAAGGGCAATTTACTCCCCGTGCCGCTGCTCTTGTACGACTGGCAAAAGATAATAACCTGAGACTATCTTATCAAACAGCTTATCGGTTTCCCGGTAATCTTTCGCAGTGGATCCGGCTGAATGTGGGCGGCGACTACCTGTTGCTTGGCGGTCTTTCATGGGTAATGGATTATATGAAGGCTGATAAAGACCCTGTTTTCCAGTTAACAGAGGCCGGGCCATCAACTATTCCTTATGTATATAAAGACCTCAAACCTGAAACGATGCGTTCATTTGAACTGGGCTATAAAGGTCTTATCAAAAATAAATTATTGATAGATGCTTACCTGTACCTGGGTAAATATGAAGATTTTGTTGGCAGAATTGGTCTTTACCAGCCAGCAACAGATGAAGCTTACTCAATTGTCGTAAACAGTTCGAATAAAGTAAAAACTCATGGATTTGGATTGGGTATGGATTACAGGATGAAAAATAATTTTTCAACGTTCTTTAATCTTTACTCAGATATGATAACAGATGTTCCTGCAGGTTTTAAATCGTATTTCAATACACCCAAATACAGGCTGAATGCAGGTTTTGCTAACTCAGGATTAGGGAAAAACGAAAGACTGGCTTTTAATGTAATGATGCGCTGGCAGGATACGTTTGAATGGGAAGGTGAATTGGCAAATGGAACACTGCCCTCTTTTGCCACTGCGGATGCCCAGGTAAGCTATAAACTGCCCCGCATCAAATCGGTCATTCGCATAGCTGGTACAAACATTTTTAACCGGTACTACAAGAATGCGTATGGTAATCCTGCCATCGGGGGAATTTATTATACCAGTTTTATTTATGGGCTTTAATCTATTCCATTAACCATTAAACCTTATTTTATGATCCCCGCAATTATCTATTTACTGTTAAGAAAATACAGGATTTCTCATCCGGACAAAGCACAAAAAATCTTTAGCGGAGTAAAGAAATTCAGCCAGGTCATCCTGCTAATCGTACTATTTCTTGCTGTTCCGCAAATTGCCGGTTCACAGAACCACACATTGGAATATGTTATTAAACGAAAAGGCTGCAATGTGGGTTCCCTGTATTTTACCCAACAAATTGCCGGGAGTAAGCTACTACTGAAACTGGAGTCAGAAGTTAAAACCCGGATGATCTTTTTATTTACTGCCAGGGCGAAGGAAGAGAGTATTTATGAAAACGGCATCATGACCTGGTCAAGCATTTACAGGAAATTGAATGGGAATGAAAAAGTCAACAAGAAGACAAGCCTGTCTGGCAAAAATTATATTATCAGCCACGGCTCAAGGTCCGAGTCCCTGAACAATTATCCTATTCAATATAATATGATTTGTCTGTATACCAAAGAACCGGTAGGTATCAAAACTGTGTATTCCGACAATTTTGAACGATTTATCAATATAGAGATCATGGCCGCACACCACTATAAAATCAGGTTTCCGGATGGCAATTACAATGAATATTTCTATGTCAATGGCATTTGTACAAAGATAAAAGTGAATCATTCCTTGTATAGTGCCATCATTGAACTCAAATCATAATGCAATGCCCGCCTTAAGCATCATATTAATGATATTTCTGTGCTTTCCCTTTCTGATAACCACTGACGCATGGGCTAAATCCCAAAGAAGCCGCAGTTTGGCTGATATACTGGCAGGAAGAGGAAAGATAAGTGCATTAAACAGCAAATATTTAACCTGTAGCATTGCTTTTATGTGTGGATGCCTGTTTTACACACTAATGCCTGGCAATGACACACTGATCTTTGAGCCAGTGTGGAATAATCCATATTCATATCTCAGTATTGCTTTCACAGTTGCAGCATTGGTAGTTGGTTACACGGCAGCCGTAAATATTGCAAAAAAACAGGTCTTTTTTTTATCCGGCTATGTAGTGAGAGTACTGCCGGTTTTCATTTATTTGTTGCTACGAATAGTATTTCTATTTCTATATGAGTGTTTCTTTCGGGGTATATTATTATTCACTTTCGTGGACACATTAGGTGTTTCCTTTACCATTTCTCTTAATATAGCACTCTACACACTTGCCCATGCTTATAGCAGCAAGGAAGAGTTCTTCGGGGCTATTCCGTTTGGTTTATTGCTTTGCGCAATCACCTTACTGCACCATTCTGTTTGGCCCGCTATCATCATTCACCTGGCATTGGCTATGAGTTATGAAATAAAACTGGTTGTAATTAGTAATTCAACAATTAAATCAAAGAGACTATGAAAATCATGATAACAGGTGCCACCGGGTATATCGGGCATAAACTGGCCCTGGCAGCCGCCAAGAGAAACTATATTGTTCATGTTTTAGTAAGAGATATTCAATCAAAGTTTCTTCCTGTACACCCCAATATTGTCCCTTTCAAAGGGGATATTACAGAAAAAGAAACTGTTGAAGAAGCTATGGCAGGATGTGAAAAAGTGATTCATGCAGCGGCTATTGCAAAATTTACCGACAAGGACAATTCTGTTTTTTACCAGGTTAATGTAGGGGGTACAAAAAATGTACTGGATACAGCATTGAAATTTGGTATAAAGAAATTAGTATTTACCAGTACAGGAGCTGTATTAGGGCCTTCGGGAAAAAATCCTGTTTGCGAGAATGACCCCCGGACAATAGCTTTTGAAAATGACTATGAAATATCAAAACACTGGGCTGAGCAAATAGTGAAAGAATATGCCCGAAAAGGTTTATTTGCCATTATTGTGGCAGCACCCAGAGTATATGGACCCGGTTTGTCAGTGAATGGTAATGTCTTCGGTCGCCTGATCGGTAATGTTCTGTCATCGGGCCTTGCGTTTATGCCTGCTGACAAAGAAGTAGTTGCGAACTATGCATTTATTGATGATGTGGTAGAGGGTCATTTCCTGGCCATGGAGAAAGGATTGGGTGGTGAAAAATATATACTCGGGGGTGAAAATATTTCGTATAGCATTTTTTTTAACAGTATCAGGAAGAATGCCGGGAAAAAAATTCAGATCATTACAATACCGGCTTTCCTGCTAAAAGTATTCAGCTTATTCTATATGATGATAACAAAGCTGAGAGGAAAAGAAACTAATATTTCTCCAAAGGTTATTCAACGAATCCTGCAAAACCGGGCATTAAGCTGTGACAAAGCCATTAAGCAATTAGGATATACTATCACTCCTTTTTCCGAAGGTATCAGGCAAACCATTCTCCATCTCAAAAATAAAAGTTATGGCTTGTAAATATTATACGCTGATTACAGGCGCCAGTGAAGGTTTTGGCAAGGCGCTTTCGGTGGAATGCGCAAAACGAAAAATGAACCTGATACTGGTCGCATTACCAGGCGAAGAGTTATACAACCTGGGCCGCTATATCGAAAAGGAATTTAAGGTTCATACTATCTGTCTTCCCCATGACCTGGCTAACAAAGAAGAGTGTGATCAGCTCTACCATGAAGTAAAAAGAACAGGAGTTAAAGTAAACATGCTTTTCAATAATGCCGGTACTGGTGGTACTCATTTGTTCAAAGAGAAGGATGCTGGTTACTATCGCCGTCAGATAGAACTCAATATTATTACTCCGACTTTGCTGACACATTTATTCATGGAAACTCTTCAGCAAAATAGCCCTTCATATATTCTAAATGTTAGCAGCCTTGCTGGTTTTATCAACCTTCCGCTAAAGCAGGTATATGGCGGCACCAAATCGTATATCCTTTCATTCTCTAAAAGCCTTGGGCAGGAGCTAAAGGAAAAAAACATTAATGTCAGCATTGTTTGCCCCGGCGGTATGAATACAACATTGGCATTGACATTACATAATCGAAGCCTGAATGGCATCGGACGCTGGTCTATTATGAACCCCGAAGATGTGGCAAGAATTACGATAGAAAGTCTCCTGCAGAATAAGGAAGTGATTATACCCGGCTTCTGGAACCGTATTTTTTTAGTACTTAACAGGCTATTGCCCGAAAAATTGAAAAGAATACTATTGAAGCTGCACACCAGGCGCTACCATTCTTTTGCTAAAAATAAAACCGCAACAGAAGGTAATTATGGTATTAGAAATATATATCCTGCAACGAATTAAACAACAAAGTATGAAAGCAATTTGCATGTCTCCTTTTTTAATAGCTGTATGCTACCTGTTAATAGCGGTAGGCTGCAAAAAAGATAACCCTCAGTCTGAACTGGTAACCGTAAACGGTCAAACCTTTGGTTGCCGGGTAAATGGCAAACCCTTTATTGCCGATAAATGGGATTTTGGGAATAATATTCCGCCTATAAGAATAAGATTTAGATATAGCCCAGTGCTACAAACTAATACTTTGCAAGTATTGGCAGAAAAGGAAAACCAATTGATTGAACTGTGGGTTAATAGCCCAGTTACTGTTGGAATTAAAAATTTAATATCTAATACATTGAGTCATCCAACAATAGTTAACCCCTTAGATTATGGGTCATACGAAACTTTTAGCCCTTTTAGGGAATATATAACTAATAATATAGCTGGTGGTCATATAAATATTCTAGTTGCTGATACGATTAATCAAAAAGTAGAGGGAACATTTGAATTCACCGGAACTGATAGAACTACCGGTGAAAAGGTAACTGTTACTAACGGATATTTTAAAAAATTTTAACGCCATTTAAAATATGTAATATGAAAAAGATGCCAGTTGTACAGTTTTGTATTATCACAGTGGTAAGTTTATCATCTTTTTCCTGTAAAAAAGATAACCCTCAGTCTGAACTGGTAACCGTAAACGGCCAAACCTTTGGTTGTAGGTTAGACGGTATTCCTTTTATTTCTGATTTGTGGGATTATGGAAACAATATTCCTCCTGTAAGAGTGGATTTTTGGTATAGCCCGGTTTTAAGAACCATGGAAGTTCAAATAATTGGGAAAAAAGGAAATCAATATATTGAAGTTTGGCTTGCAAGTCCCGTAATAGCTGGAAGAACTCTCTTAAGGGCAACGACTTTACCTTCTCCGACTATAGCACATCCTCCTAATTATGGGCTTTATCAAATAATATCGCCTAATCAAACATTTATTACTAACTCAAACATCGGAGGTTTTGTAGACATCCTGAGTGTGGACACCGTGACACAAAAAATTGAAGGAAGATTTGAGTTTATCGGAACTGATCAGATAACAGGAAAAATCGCAACTATAACAAACGGATATTTTAAAAAAATTTAATGCTGATTAACCAATTTGCCGATGGCATTGAAATATTCCCTCTTTATATAAAACACTAAAAAAACATCATGAGAAAAATCTCCACCTGGGCAAAAGCCCACAAATGGCCCGCAAGAATTATCCTTGTCCTTAGTTTATTGCTCCTGAATATAACAGGGATTCTAACCGGCTATTTGCTTAAAGACTTGTCAGTTATTATTCCCGGTTCCGTCCTCTTATTAACTATTCTTATCTATGTATGGGCCATGTTATCTTACCCGGCCAGGTCCACCAGGTCCGGGTATGCTCCCGGCCGGTATTATACAAAGCAAAAAACAAGGGATTTTATTCTGGCGGGAACAGCTTTTATACTATTTGCATGTATCAGTAATAACAATAAGCTTGTTTCTGCTTCTTTCCTGTCATTGCAAGCGGCAACAAATGCACATCCACCCGACAGCCAGGGCAGGGCTTATAAACCTGTCTGGAAATTCTCCGCTTCAATGAAAGATGAAAATGGTAAAATGCTGAAATGGAAAGAAAGAAAAAAATTACTCAAAGAGCAGATCAGGGGGATCAAAAAATCCAATGAGCTGAGTAAGGGAGAAAAAGTTGCCCTTACCATACTGGCTGTACTGGCAGCTCTTGGTCTTTTATTCCTCGTAGCATCACTGGCCTGCAATCTGTCCTGCAGCGGATCAGATGCGGGGGCCGTTATTGTTGGCCTGGGTGGAGGAGCACTGGTTATTGTATTGCTGGTAGTTGTCATAAGAGCCATTTACAATAAGAAAAGAAAGGAGCTCCGAAAGCAGGAAAAGGAGGCAGCCACTGGAGGCTAGACAGGTTTCAAGGCAAAATTCAGTTTACCTTACCCGGAGGATTTAAAAAAAACGATCCTCTACATCCGGAATCCCCAAAATTCATTGATAAAATGGGTTTTGGGGGTCTGTTTTATATGCCAAAATTGCTGATTTTCACCTGTTTTAGCCCCAAAATAATCCTGCATGAACTTTTAAGGTAATAGCGGAAGATTTGAGAAACTAAAATATCTTTGCGCCGAAACAATCAAACCGGTAAATTCATATCTTAGAATTGATTTACTGATTGTTAAAGGATAAGATGGGAGAAATCCGGAAAATCCCCAGGAGAAAAGAGTACGGCGCCGATACCGAAAAGCGATAAGAGTAGGTGAACCAAAAAAACTGTTATGAAAAAAGTGCTATTCATTTTGGCTGTTTCTGTTCTTTGCCTGCAAATAGATGGCTTTTCCCAAAAAACAAGAGTAGGTGTTGCCGCCGGAATTACATCCGCTAATATGTATGGAGAAATTGGTGGCGAAAAAATACAAGATGACAGCAAAACTGGAATCACTTTTGGGATGATACTTGATGCCCCACTCGGTAAAAGTAAAATTAGCTTCCAGCCAGGCTTACATTATGTACAAAAAGGAAGATCACTGGTAAAAACCAATTCTCAAAAAGATTGGATTGCTCTCCGTTATGCTGAACTGCAGGCAAATTTCCTGTTTAATACCGGCGGCGAAAAAGGAAATTTCTTTATCGGCGGAGGACCTGCTGTTGCACTTGATTTCCCATCAGCCAGGATTTCAAAAACCTTAGTAAGAGATCCTGATGAACCAGACTACTGGTTAAGGGCGGAAACAAATATCAACTTTGGCAAGGAGTCAAACTCTGATTTCAAAGGATTGGACTATGGCGCTAACCTCGTAACCGGTTACCGCCTGAAGAATGGCTTCTCTCTTGCTGTTAACTATACTATCGGTATTAGAAACCTTGTTCCGGTTGAGAATGGCAGTGATGAAATCAGGAATCATTGTTTTGGTATCCGTTTGGGCTACCTGGTCAATAACAAGTAGTAATAACTTTATATATTCAAAAAGCCTCCCCTTCTTCCGGGAGGCTTTTTGTCTTTGTACCCTTAAAGCTAACCAGTACCTTTGCCGCTTCAAATTATCATTACTATTCATGAGTACACAACATTTATCTGAACAGGAGCAATTGCGCCGGGAGAAACTGGCAGAACTGATTATGATGGGTATTGAGCCTTATCCTGCTCCCCTTTTTCCGGTTAACAGCAATTCTGTTTATATAAAAGCGAATTATAAAGAAGAAACCAAAGACCAATTCCAGGATGTATGTCTTGCAGGCCGTGTAATGAGTGTTCGGGATATGGGCAAGGCTAATTTTGCAGTTATACAGGATGCTTACGGACGTATACAATTATATCTTAAAAGAGATGACATCTGTCCCGGGGAAGATAAATCGCAATATGATATTGTATGGAAGAAACTGACGGATATTGGTGACATAATTGGCATCCGTGGTTATGCTTTTATTACCAAAACAGGAGAAACTTCCGTGCATGTAAAAGAACTTACTATTCTCAGTAAGTCTCTGCGTCCATTACCCATTGTAAAAGAAGCCGACGGCCAAACATTTGATGCAGTGACTGATCCTGAATTCAAATACCGTCAGCGCTATGCAGACCTTATCATCAATCCTGCGGTAAAAGAAACATTTATAAAAAGAACAAAGCTGATCAATTCCATCCGTGAATTCCTGAATAACCAGGGGGCACTGGAAGTAGACACTCCTGTATTGCAAAGTATCCCCGGTGGTGCTGCGGCCCGGCCATTCGTTACACACCATAACGCATTGGATATCCCTTTATACCTGAGAATAGCCAATGAACTTTATTTAAAAAGGTTAATTGTTGGTGGTTTCGACTGGGTATACGAATTCAGCCGCAATTTCCGCAATGAAGGGATGGATCGTACACATAATCCTGAGTTTACTATCCTTGAATTTTATACAGCGTATAAAGATTACTTCTGGATGATGGAAACCACGGAGCAATTGCTGGAAAAAGCAGCGATGGATGTATGTACCACTACTGATGTAACCGTTGGTGACAAAACTATTTCGTTTAAAGCCCCCTTCAAACGTATCAGTATATATGATGCGATCCGGGAACATACCGGCTTTGATGTAAGCCGTATGAATGAAGAGCAACTCCGTTCTGTGTGTAAACAACTGCATATACAGGTTGACAATACAATGGGCAAGGGCAAACTCATTGATGAGCTCTTTGGCGGAAAATGTGAACACCATTATGTACAACCCACCTTCATTATTGATTATCCTGTAGAAATGAGCCCCCTGACAAAAAAACACCGGGATAAACAAGGGTTGGTTGAGAGATTTGAGCTTATCATCAACGGAAAGGAAATTGCAAATGCCTATAGTGAATTGAATGATCCTATTGATCAGCGGGAACGATTTGAAGAACAGGCAAAATTGATGGAAAGAGGAGATGATGAAGCCATGTTCATCGACTATGATTTTCTGAGGGCATTGGAGTATGGTATGCCCCCTACGGCAGGTATCGGGTTTGGTATCGACAGGCTTTGTATGCTGCTCACCAATAATGTATCAATACAGGATGTATTGTTATTTCCTCAAATGCGACCGGAGCAGAGGCAGGAAGCTGCTGGTGAAACAAAAGAATAAATATTGTCTCAATAAATTTTTAAAGCCTTTCCCTATAACGGAAAGGCTTTTAATTGCACAAATTAGAAACAACCCAAAATGAGTTGTTGCAACATCCATAAATTTTTTGTAGGTTTCGGTAATCAAAACCAATAGTATAAAATGAACCATAAAATTTTCGAGCTATTATACCAACCGGCGATGAAAATTTTATGGTGAGTAACATGTGGCAAATTCTCAAAAACTAAAATATACACATGAAACCGTTTATTCCCTCTAAACTTGCTGAAGTTGTATTTGCTCTTGTAATAGCTTATTTCGGTTACCTACATTTAAAAAATGCCGGGGCTATGAGTGGCATGGTGCCGGATTATTTCCCCGGTGATGGAAAAATCTGGATTTACATAACAGGCGCAGGATTTGTTTTAGCAGCTATTGCTATCCTTACTGATATACAGAAAGTGCTGGCTTGCTATTTACTGGCGGCTGTGCTGTTAATCTTTGTCTTTACCATTCATCTTAAATCCTTTGATACGAATGCTTCAGGGGTATTAAAAGATACAGCCATGGCCATGGCGGCCATCCTGATTGGCAATAAGAAATAATTACTGGTTAGTGGCCCTCTGTAAAAACATCCCGCCGAGGCGGGATGTTTTGTTCTAATCCTCACGGATTCCAATTTTAAGCATTTAGTAAATACATTAGTGATAGCTCTGCTTATGGTAAAATGCATTTGTCCTTAAAATTATTATCGGTCGTAAAAAAACACACTGAATACCCAATAGTCCCTTTTCACTTTCGCCTGCATCGTAAAGTCCGTTGTGGTTAAAATTTAAATTTGCTTCCCAGTTAACAGTATCTAATTTAGAAATTTTAAAACATAAGCATATTTGCCCATTCACCATTTTTGCGTCATGAAAAAAATTAAACTCCAAAGGCTGAACGTACCAGGTACTTTTTGAAAACTTGCCTTTGGCAATTGCCGGCATTCCTTTTAAGGTATGCTCCACCGCTTCAAGCATAATAGCAGGTCTCTTTACAGAAAAGCGGATACTGTCAATAAAACCACCTTCATTAATCTTGAATCTTACATAAAAGTTGTAATAGCTGTCCAGACTTTTACATAAAGTGTCATGGTATTTATTTATTTCCTTGTGAAAATAAAGCTTGTATTCCTCCTCTGATTGAATTTTAATTTTTCCCTGACAAAATCCCGGGTTAAAAAATAAAGCAGTCAGAGCGGAAAGAAGGACAATTTTATAGCCGTTAATTATCATAAAAAAAATATTTTGATATAATAAGATTAATTCAACTTGAAATTTCTTCCGGTAGCTTTTATCGTGCCTCTGCCAGGAAGTTCTCCATTTTTTAAGTGTAAAAAGAGTATAAATTTAAAATTATAGCCGGATTAACAATTCCTCTATTTTACTTTAACAGAGTTGATGTTTTCTTTACGAAAACAAACCATCATGCAAAAGAAACTTTTACTCATCATCACCAGCTGCCTGTATAGTTTTATTAGTTTCAGCCAGGTAAAAAAAGGAACGATAACAGGCAATTTTAAATTCAGTGACCTGCAATCTGCCAGGCTGAGAAACAGCAACAACTATACAAATACCAATCTAAACGCTACTCCCGGAATAGGGTACTTTATTAAAGATAATCTTGAAATTGGTGTTGGATTTAATTATAATCTGTTCCGTTACAAATTCAATGGTGTAACAGGCATATATTCCCAACGAAGTAATTCGTTTGGAATTAATGCGTACAGCAATTATTATTTTGGTAAAGGGAGATTCAAACCCTATTTAACTTTTCAAACAGGCTGGCAATACACCGATGGCTCTTACACAGAGTCTGGGATTAAAAATAATTTTAGCAGCAACCGGTTTTATATTGGCTCCGGCATCGGGCTAAACTATAATATCAGTAAAAAGATAGCCCTGTTTACTGAGGCTACTTATCAAGTAAATAATCCCTTAAAAGATAATAGCAGTGGTCACTTTAACCTTGGCGGTGGAATACGTATTTTCTTTAACCGCAAGAAGAAAAACTAAACAAACAAATCATTATATAACTGTGCTCCCGGCACCACCGAATAAGCTGAAAGATCAGTAATGCCTTCTTTGGCCAACACCTGCTCATCAATAAACAGGTTACCGGTACATGCGGTAGAAGTTTGGCGTAAAATATAATAAGCAGCATCAGCCAGAATATCCGGCGTACGGCTCATATTAGCCAGCATGGCACCGCCTAATAAATTTCTTACAGCAGCTGTGTCAATGGTAGTTCTTGGCCATAGGGCATTGGCGGCTATCCTGTCTTTGGCCAATTCCTTAGCCCAGCCAATCGTCATCATGCTCATATTATACTTTGTAATGGTATAGGCCACATGCTTTTCAAACCACTTTGGATCCAAATTGATGGGTGGTGACAAAGTAAGTATATGCGGGTTAACTGATTTTTTTAAATGCGGAATACAGGCTTTGGTTACAAAAAATGTTCCCCGCACATTAATATCATGCATCAGGTCAAAACGTTTGGGTTCCGTTTGTTCTGTCGTAGTTAAAGAAATAGCAGAAGCATTGTTAACCAGTATATCTATCCCGCCAAAAGCTGCTACGGTTTTATCAATCACATTTTGCACCTGGTCTTCAAAGCGGATATCACATTGCACAGCTAATGCTTTACCCCCCGCAGCTTCTATTTCTGCAGCAGCTGAAAAAATAGTTCCTCCGAGTTTTGCATTTTCTTCCACACTTTTGGCAGCTATTACAATATTGGCTCCTTCTTTTGCCAATCGCAAAGCAATGGCTTTTCCTATTCCTCTTGTAGCTCCGGTAATGATGGCGGTTTTGTTCTGAAACAACATATAGTTCTCTTTTAAATTAATTAATCGGCACAGCCAGGAGGAAGTCTTAATGTTCCGGCAATACAGGTTTGGTTTGTACAATATCTTCAATTTTCTGCATCACTTCTTCATTCAGTTTTGGCAAAGCATCCAGTGCTTTCAGGTTTTGCAGTAACTGTTCTTTTTTGGTGGCTCCCAATATCGCTGTTGTTACATTCGGGTTTTTAATACACCAGGCTATGCTCAGTTCTGCCATTGATATGCCCAGCTCTTTTGCTAACACTGCCAAGCCTCTTACTTTACTCAGCATATCATCTTTCAGCCAGCGATCTTTCAACCAGTCAAATCCTGTAAGGCCAAACCTGCTTCCCTCGGGAATACCATCATTATATTTACCACTTAGTAACCCGGAAGCAAGGGGGCTCCAGATAGTAGTTCCCAGTCCAACCGTTTTGAACAGCATTAAGAATTCATTTTCGATTTTATTTCTCTCCAGCAAATTATACTGTGGCTGCTCCATAGAAGGACCAATCAATCCATACTGTTGTGCCACCCGGTGTGCTTCCATAATTTCCACCCCGCTCCATTCACTGGTGCCCCAGTATAAAATCTTTCCCTGTTGTATAAGGTTATGCATTGTCCATACTACTTCCTCAACAGGCACTTTCTTATCAGGGCGGTGACAGAAATATAAATCAAGATAATCTGTTTGCAGTCGTTGCAGTGCTTCGTGGCAGGCTTCTACCAAATGTTTTCTGCTTAATCCTGTTTGATTGGGTTTATTAGCCGTTCCCCGCCAGCCCCAAAAAGCTTTCGATGAAACCGTATAGGAAGTCCTGTCCCAATTTTTCTTTTTCAACACCCTTCCCATCATCTTCTCACTTTCACCCAGGGCATATACTTCTGCATTATCAAAAAAATTCACTCCGTGATCATACGCAATACCCATCAGTTCATCCGCGATAGTATCATTGATCTGTTTGTGAAAGCTTACCCAACTGCCAAAAGATAATACACTCAGCTGCAGACCGGTTTTGCCCATGTAACGATATTCCATATACTCTTATTCTGAATTGTAATAGAAGCTGAACTACAAAAACCGAAGGTAAGCGAAGTTAATAACAGAACTGTGCTGTTGCGTTGTTATTCCGGAAAACCGTTTTGTGAAACTTTCATATTACCGGTAGATTCTTTGAACATGATCCTTTTGAGGTCCTGTGTGGCTTCCAGGCCTTTTCCTCCATAGATATTTTTTCCAATGCCATGATAAGTAGCATACTTATCTGTATAGAACATCCGGGTGGTTTGGTCCCACCAAAGGTCTGGCGACCGGAGTGTATCACCTTTCAACGTAATTACCACCACACTATCCCTGAGGTACACTTTATTCAGGTTCTCATAATAGATACCATATTTACTATCCAGCCAGGTTTCTAATTTGGTACTATCATCATAAAAATCACAATGCAGTTTTTTAGGAAACTCGACAGATATAGTATCTCCTGCTACCCTTATCATCAATGGAGCTGTCAGTTTTGCTTTTAGTTTTCCATCCTGGCTCAGGTAACTTTCAATATTGGTGGCTTCTTCTTTTAATACCACCCTTTTTGTCCAGTCTTGCAATACCTTATCATCATTTTCGCAGGCCATAACAAAAAAACAGCCGGCAATGATATAGGCTGTTTTTACAATTATTTTATATGAAAACGACATGCAAGACATACAGGTATTCTTGTAAGCCTTTTGTTAAGTAAAGGCCTGAAGGACTTAATCGTATTTCCGTTTTACAAACCAGATATCGCTGAGTGAAAACCCGAGAGAGAACCTGAACAGATTTTCCCTGAGGACATTATCATCATTTCCTCTTTTCAAATACTCAAAAGCCATATTGATAAAGGTAACCTGGTTAGGCGCCTGCCGGCTGATGCCTATTGGCAATCCCAATCCAAAGCTTCCGCCAAACTGGGGCAGCTTTTTACCCACTTTTACATAATCAGGACCGGTGATGAAGCCAAACCGATAAGCAATATTGCTGAAATAATTTCTCTTGGGAACAGGGCTGATTTGTGCACCTACTCTTAGTTCCCATTTATTCTGTACAGAATCTGATTGTCCGTAAAAACGATAGTTATCCCAGTTTTGATTATTAAAATCAATCCCCAGCATCCAGCCTCCTTCCTTATTAGGCACGGCAAATTTTTGCAGCATGAACCCAATAGTATATGAAGAGGGCAGTTCCACTTTTCCTTTCAGATCCCGCAGATCAGAAACGCTGTCAAGTCTTACATTACCGAGGTTTTCGTCATACACATAAGTTTCCCTTAACCTGTCCTGAGAGCCATTTAGTTTTTGCGACCAGTTGCCATATGCACCAAGAGTAAGCATCATTTTTTCTGTTATTGGAAGCCTGTATTGAACACCGGCATTAAAATATAAATTGCCGTAGTTGGTTCTTGTTTCATAGTTGGCCCTGTAGTATTCTACTGTATCATTAATTAATACCCTTCTTGTGCTATAATCTTTTTCACCAAAGAGGTATCCTGCGTTGAATCCAACACTAAGTTTTTCTTCCAGTCCTTTCTTTTCTCTTCTATACAGGCCGAATCCTGTTCCTATTGAAGCGAGATAAGAACCCCCATCGCCTTCAAACAAAGTGCTTGCATTTTCAATGGGCAAACCAGTAACAGGATCTTTTAGTACTTCGTTACGGATGATCTTGTAACTGATTCTTGAAACCGGCCTCAAACCAAAACTCAATCCCCAGTTCTGCTTCAGTGGTACACCTACCTGCACGTAAGAGAACAATGCATTACTGGTAGTAAACTTTTGCGCTACAGAAGGTTCTCTGAGTGTGCGGTTTTCAAAATTTAACCCGAGGTCCAGAACAGCCCTGCCCGAGCTTAATTTTTTTGATTTCTTTTCCCGGTAAGCCTGGAAAGAGGAATAAGAAGCCGGGTTGCTGAAATTAATAGCCATATTGTCAATATAGCCGGCTGAAACACCGGCCATACCACGGTTGACAATATTGGTAGAAGGAACCAGGTCGCCTATACCATACCGGGAATAAGGGGAGTTATCCTGCGAAAAAACAGGGGAAACAGCAGCCAGGATCAAAACCACAAACGTCCACTTTTTGCTGTGTAACGCCTTGATTTTCTTAGGGGTTATTAACTTCACTAATTGCATACAGACCTTTAAATATTAAATCAGGGTCTGCAAATATCTTGTTTTTAAGGTGTGAAGCCAAATAGACTATATCACCCCCGGTTAAAAGGACGTTAATGTTCCGGTATTTCTCCCGGTATGCTTCAATAAACCCATCCATTTCCTTAGCCATACCCAATACTACTCCGGAGAGAATATTGGTCGTTGTATCATAGCCAATCAGCGGCACATTGCTGTCAGCCTTTACTAAAGGAAGTTTGGCTGTGTAATAATTCAGCGACTTTAACCGCATTTCCAGTCCGGGTGAGATAGCGCCACCTACAAACTCATGGTATTTATTAATGAAATTGTAAGTAATACAAGAGCCCATCCCAATTACCAGGTTATTAAAAGCAGGGTAATAATGAACGGCTGCCGCACACAAAGCCAGCCTGTCTGCACCAATCGTTTCCGGTTTGCCTACCGGTGTGGTAAAAGCTACTTTGGTAAGATGGCTTAACTTATGAAATTTAGTGGCAGCAGATAATAAATCCTCTACTTCCGGATTATGATTGACCACTGATGACAGAATAGATTTAGCCGGCTTGAAAGTTTGGAGAAGTGATTGAATGGTCGTTGCCTGGTCATCTGCCAGTACAACTGCTTCTTTCATTTCTGCTCTATGAAAGACGGCTACTTTTTTTCGTGTATTACCAAAATCAAAGCAAAGGGTGATTGACATGCAACAAATGTAAGGCCTTCTTATAATTTTTTCTTTTCCACTGACAACAAGAAGACTTTTCCTTGTCTTCGGATTAATTCCACCTGATTATTATGAGCTTTAGAGGGGCCTTAAAAAAGTTGAAGAGAAATTTTACTGTTTAATTAATGTGAAAGTAGCTGGTAAAGTCATTCCCGGTTGCTGGTTATCTTTCGTTAAGGTTTGATGCTTGTATTTCAGCGTAACTACAATCTGTGCTGGAGAACTTCCGGGTATATATTCCATTAGTATTTCTAAATCTTTATGTTTTGAAATATCTTTTATTGCTCCTTCTATTTCAAACTGGCTAACTGTAGGGTCGTTCCATGCATAAATACTACGATCCTTATGGTTGTTTCCTAAAGTATTAAACTTATCCAATGAACTCTCTATTAGATTTCCATTTTGGATATAAGAATGTGAACCCAAAATAATATCCTCATCGTAATTAGTAACAGTGTGTCTAAATTTGGCAAGTTTAAAAATAATCTCATCATTTCCAGATGTCCATTTCCATGTGCCGGCAAATTTATCAACATGGGAATTTGTTACATAACTACCAGGCGCAGGAGGTTGAGCAACACAACAACCCAATAATAAAAAACTAAGCAATCCAAATATAATATTTCTCATAATGTTCAAGTTTTAAGATTTAAGTGCAGGGTGTAACTATAAGTTGACCATTTCCTGCTAATGTTAATTTTTCGTATTGAGTAAAGTCACTGTTTGCTTTTAACAATTCTATTCCCGTGCCATTTTGTCCTTTTAAAAAATCAAGAAATAATTTTTCATTTTGAGCAGCTGAGTTTGATAACGACAACTTATAGGCCTTAAAAACTTTGGTGAGGTCTTCTGGATCCTTCGGGCTGTCTTCGAGAAAGTATTTGCTCCCAAACTCATCAAATGCTGCAGGATCATTAATTACCATAACATAATTGCCCTGAGCAGTAGCAACAGCAAAAACAAATGGATATATAACTTTATTTGTCTTGTATAGCTCAAAAGCTAATTGAATATCACCGGGGGAAAATATTGGTTCAGGGCAACCGGGATAATGGCTATGCATATATGCTTTTACTGGGAGCATATTCATAGTTTTTTGTTCAATCTCACATTTATTTGGCTCTCCAGCAACAGGACCAATCATATAGCCGTCTGCTTGATATTTATAAATATATTCTCTATTTTCTGGATTAGGCGCACTGGGATTAGCCTTATTCTTTAAATCAGTAAAAGCATTTTTAAAATAAGAGTCTGTTGTAAAAGGAGACAATTTGATGCAAGGATCCTCCGTGGAATATGTAGGATCTGGCTCCCAACCCGGCCCACAAGGGTCAATCAGGTTTGTTCTTCCGGGAAGGGTACTGCCACATTCTGGCGGGGTACCACCACCGCCAGATCCACCGCCCCCGCTACCTCCTGATCCAGAACCGTTTCCGCCACCACTTCCACTTCCTGGAATATCTACCCATACTGTTGTACAAATTGTTTGAGTCACAGAAATCAAACAACAACCAAAAGGCCCATAGTTTGCCCTTCCTAGTCGTAAACACTGGGAACCAGTTCCTATCTCAAGGCAAGTAGAATAATCTTCACAAATAAGTACTTGGTAAAGTATATTATTTCTGCTGCTTCTGCCTCCTGTTGTTAAAGGCTGGTAGGTACAAATGACTTCCGTTGAATCAAAATTAATACCGGCCGATGACAAAGCAGCCTCTTCCTGGGTTGTCAATAAATTTTGATCTTTTATTCTGAATTTATTCCTGTTAAAAACACTTCTGTCAAGCATGGCAAAAACATGAAAAACATTCCTTGCATTCCACCCCGTTTGGGCAGTGTCAAAGCCAAATTCCGCATATTGCCAGTCGCACAAGTATTGAAAAGAAGTATCAGATGGTGTAGTTTTGACCAACAGTGAAGCATTCACGAATTGCTGACTATCTCTTACAAACGGGATATAGGTAACACTTACAGAGTCCCCTGAATTACCTCTACCTGCAGAATTTTCGTCTGTTTTTGCGAAAGTCATTGATTTATCCCAATAAGGAAAGCCGATTTGATTTACAGTTTTGCCGACAAACTGATGCTTGCTGTTAAATTTTTTGAAATAAATATTAATAGCCTGTACAAGCGGGTCATCTGACCTGTGCTCGTTAAAGAACTTGTTTTCTGTTTCACTTATTGTATTTTCTTCAGCTCGCTGGTCAGTTTTACGACAAGCATTAATTATAATGATGCCCAATGCAAAAATTAAAAGAAAAGAAACAAGAGTCCGAAGCCGTTTAATTGATAAGGTTTGTGGCATAAATAAAGGGTTTCATAAATTCTTGAATAAATAAGAATATTATGCAAATTACCCCCCCCCCCATTCAAATAAACAATACCCTTTAAGTAGTATTTTTTTGGCACTATAGTTGAAGTCAGCTCAAATCAATCATATCAGCACCATTTCAGGTATGAAAAATTCCATCGCGGCTTCAGAAGCATAATAAAACCCGCCCATGAGCATTTTCATTTTTTTATCCAGCCACACACG
This sequence comes from Bacteroidota bacterium, assembly GCA_029558715.1. Lineage (GTDB taxonomy): Bacteria > Bacteroidota > Bacteroidia > Chitinophagales > Chitinophagaceae > JJ008. The sequence goes on from JAKQEA010000187.1 coordinate 25,886, forward strand.
ACATATATGATGTACATGGATATTATCTTTTGCCAGTGTTATTTCTTTTCTTACCGGTGTAGTAAGAGAATCGAAGATTTTTTCCACTTCATTTCTGCTGACAAAAAGACGCTTCCAGTCTGCTATAACCATTGATTGAGGATCAATTTTAGCTCTCAGTTTACCAGGTAGTAACTTCAATAAAAATCTTTTAATTTTTTTTCTCATCCAGACATGTTCAGTATCCACAAATGACTCTGCATCCACCAATGTGAAGAAGAGGAACCCGCCGGGGTTCAGGCTACCAACCATTTTTTCCAGGATTTCCTTTGTAAACTTACAGTATTCGCCAAGGGTTCCGATGGAATAAATAAAGTCATACTTCTCATCGGGATTAAACTCTTCCAGGCTGGAATGTACCAATGTAGTAACCGGCTGTAATGCCGGATTTGACTTAACAAATTCTTCAGCAATGGCCAGCATATCTTTCGAAATATCCACTCCTACTAATTTCTTCACATTATTCAGGTATAAAAAATACCTCCCTGTTCCGCAACCTAACTCCAATACCGACACTTTACCTTCGGGTCGGGAACATCCTGCTGCAAGGTTTTCAATATATACTTTATGGTTATCACCATCAGGCACTGACGTGGGATATAGCTTAGCTATTTTTCCTGAGAAAAATCTTTTTGCCTGATAATTAGATAATTTCGTCATGTTTTAATTTTAAATAAGCTACAAGATATTTTCTAATGACCAGACTTTCAAATTAATAAAATAATTTATCACTCAAAGTCAAAAAATATTGTTTGCATTCCTGCAAGTCAGCCATTTACAAAAATCACCAGTCAAACCCACTAAGGTTCTTAAAATGACCATTTAATTTTATTTTTTTCTTTAACTGCTCCATCCCGGCCAGCATTGGTATTGCCTTTATCAAATGACGCTTCAGGTATTCCTGCCTTTGTCTTTCATCGAATAACCCCAGCAACTCGTATTCTTCCTCCAGCGAAAGCCCTATATGATGTGCCACATCATAGGATTTAATTTTATCATCTTCTTTTATAAAGTCCTTACTTACTTTAAGCAACTGGTGCAACTCACGGATACCACTCATTACTTTCCGCATTACTTCAGGATTACCTGATTCATAATTATCCGGATAGGTTACAATAGCGCCGCTGTACAATTTATCCGGCACTTCCTTTATTACTTCCAGTATGCAGAAAATCTTTATCCCCTTTGTTTTAATATCCATTTCTCCATTCTCATGTACCCTGGTTAGTTCTGAAATTTCAACCAGTGACCCATATTCCTGCAGCCTGCTATCAATAATAGTAGGAATTCCAAAAGGCCGCTTGGCTGTATGACATTCGCTGATCAGTTGTTTATATCTCGGCTCAAAAATGTGCAGGTTCAGATTTTCTCCCGGATACACCACGATACCGAGGGGAAATATGGGAATGAAATTGGTCATACTAAATACAAATACTGTTGTTGAAATACGAATTTCAGTAATTTATTGCGTCATTCCTTACCCATCTGTTGCAGTTCTTTTAGTCTTGCATACTTTAACAAAGTGTACCATGCCGTCATCCTGGCACATACATAGCCTGTATACCCATCGAGAAAGCCGCCTTTTAGTATATAATAATTAAAAAATGTAAACCCTGGTGATAGTCTTAGTTTGATCCATGAAGCCTTTTTACCCTGGCTATTATACTTTTCTGCATTCAGCATAGCATACTTCACCATTTTTGATGCATAATCAGAAAGATCCTTCATCGACTTGTGCAGTACATATCCTTTCAGTTTTTTAATGATTGCACCGGGTGGCAACACTACTTTTTCATGAACGGCTGCATCATCCCAATGAGCAACTTTTTTATTGAAAAAACGAATATGAGGAACAGCCCGCCATTCTCCGTACTTTAAGTATTGATTACCCAGAAAGTTTTTGAAACGAATGGTATACACTGTCAGATTATTCTCAGGCCTCCATTGTTGTAATGATTGTTTAAGTTCTTCATCAATGCCCTCATCTGCATCCAGGCTGAGTATCCAATCATTCTTTGCCAGGCTATTAGCCCTGTTCTTCGTTTTACCGAACCCTTCCCAGTTTCCTTCATGGAGTTGTACGTTGAATTTCTTCACTACTTCCTGTGTTCCATCCGTACTGCCATTGTCGTACACTACAATATCATCTGTAAGTCCGTGCAGGCTTTGCAATGTGTTGGCAATCACGGAAGCTTCATTGCGACAAATAATAACAATAGAAAAGGCTGCCATAATTTCGCAAAGATTACACCTTTTATTGTTTTAACCACTTCCACCACCATAAAACAATAAACGACCAGATGAACACACCAAACTGCACTTCCAGCCCGATATCAAACAAAAAACTGAAAGCGGCAGTGCCATTCATCATATACCAAAGCAGCCTTTCCTTTACCTGAATAAAAAAAGGTAAGAACATAACAGCAGTAAATATAAGCAGGCCCGGAATGCCACTGCCGGCACCATGTATCATCCATTCACTTCCCGGGTATATTTTATCCTCTTCGGTCATTTGCGGGTAATTCAGTTCATACCATTTTTTTGCTTCAATCAATATATCACCAAACCCCGTTCCTGTCACCGGGTTTTCTTTTGTTATTTCCCACCCGGCCCTGATTGATATTACCCGGATGGCATCATTACCTCCTGGCAGGTAATGGACCTTTTTAAAATATTCAAAATCGTAATTGATGTACTTCAGCCTGTTTTGAAATGTTGGAAATAAAAAGTACGCCACCAGTGGCAGTGAACCAAGCAGAATAAGTAATGAAATACTATATCTCCAGTTTATTTTTTTTATCAATAGCCATATGGCTAAAGCGAAAACTATCAGGTATAATGAAAACAGACCCGTACGTACAGCCAGGATATGCAAAAAAATTACCAGCCAGCCTGTCACCATGATCAAAACAACCGAAATAGTTTTGTTATTCTTTTGTTTTAATATGGCAAACCATCCACCAAGCAATGCTGCCACACTTATAAGCCAGCTAAATCTTACTCTGTCATTTCCCAATGGCGTAAGGAGGCTTTTGGCTCTCAGGTATCCCTCGTTCACTTCATTTGCATGCGGCAGGTAATGATACATGCACCATAGTGTACCTGTTGTAATAAGCGCAATAAAAATATAAACCAGTAGCTCTCCTTGTTTTTTTGAAATCACAAATGGTCCTGCAAACGCCAATGGTAAAAAAAGCAAAGGGAGTTTTACACGGATAACATCCAGCCATTGCTGTTTATCGTCGCTCCATAAACCGGATAAAAGAGGAATGATAAATAACAAACTCATTCCCCACAGCAGAGGGGTCAGAAGAAATGTACGTAGTTGTTTTTTCCACCCGGGATGAGAAAAAGTTACCAGTATAAATACCATCATACTTGCGGAAAGAAAAGTGCGGGAAACAAACAATGCTGTCATCATTATGATGATCAAAATAAAAATGATGGTGCTTCTCCCTTCATTCTGTAATTTATTCAGCATACTTTTGTAAACGTACAACATCCGGTTCATTCTATGTGGCAGGAATTATTAAAACAGGTTCAGCAAGGTAATATCAAAGCATTGGCCCGCAGCATTTCACTGGTAGAGAATGAGTACCCCGGATATGAAATGTTGCTTCAGTCTCTTCCTGCCACTACGGCCAGGATAATTGGCATCACAGGCCCTCCTGGTGCCGGTAAAAGCACTTTAGTTGATTCACTGATCGGCTTATTGGTAAATAGTGGTAAGAAAATTGCTGTACTGTGTGTTGATCCTTCCTCGCCATTTAATCATGGGGCTTTGTTAGGCGACAGGATCAGGATGAATGACTGGTATGTACATCCCAATGTATTTATCCGTTCACTGGCCACCAGGGGTTCGATGGGTGGTTTGCATCCGAAGATCATTGAAATAACTGATCTGCTGAAAGCATTTCAGTTCGATCATATTCTTATAGAAACAGTGGGGGTTGGTCAGAGTGAAGTGGAAATTGCCGGCCTGGCTGATGTAACAGCTGTGGTAGTAGTGCCTGAAGCAGGTGATGAAGTGCAGACCATGAAAGCCGGCCTGATGGAAATTGCCGATGTGTTTGTCGTAAATAAGGCTGATCGTCCTGATGCAGATCTGTTTGTAAAAAATTTAAGATTAATGCTGGCCCCTTCTTTCAGCAAACATTATAATGAAGTGCCGATAGTAAAAACAGTGGCTTTGCAAAAAGAAGGTATTAACGAATTGCTGGATATTATTCTTAATCTGCTGCAGAAAGCACACCTGAATGATAAAACATTCTGGCTACTGGCAGAAAAAGCATTCTACCTGATCGAACAAAAGAGAATGAAAGACATTAATAAGGGGCAATTAAAAAAGGAAATAGAAGACTGCTTTAAAAAAGGCAGTTTTAATCTTTATAAATTCATATCGGACAAATAACCGGCTGCCAGATAAACCTCAAAGTCTGATAATATGAAAAACAGGAACCGTTATAAAAAAGGTTTCATCGTTTTGCCTTGCTGGCTGTTGTTTCTTTTCACTTCACTATTTGCAACAGCTCAAACTACTAATATCAGTGGTATAGTAAATACGTATCACCGGGTGGTAGAGATCATTCCTGCAAAAGCCTGTGTAAGAGTTGCCAGCGTGGCCGGTCTAAACCTGAATACAAAAATACTGCTGGTGCAAATGAAGGGTGCAACGATAAACACTTCCAACAACAGCAGTTTTGGCACTATTACTTCACTTAATGAAGCAGGTAATTATGAAACGGGTACTATTTGTTCCATCATTGGTGATTCAGTCTTTTTATTTCACAACCTGTTAAACACTTATTCACCGGCTGCAGGAAAAGTACAACTGGTACAGTTTGCCGAATATTATTCTGCCAATGTAACAGATACTGTAAAAGCTGCTTCCTGGAATAATACAACAGGCACAGGTGGCGTAATTGCCCTTTATGCTGACCAGGATATATCATTGAACGCACCAGTGTATGCTGACTCAGCCGGATTCAGGGGAGGAAGTTTTCTTCAAAGCAATGGAACCTGCAGCGATGCATTTCCTGCCAATGGTTATATCTATACAGGGTCGAACACCAGTCCTCAAAACGGAGCTTATAAAGGAGAGGGCATTGCAGATGTGACAAGCGGACAAACCGGTGGTCGTGGTGCACCGGCTAATGGTGGTGGTGGTGGAAACAATCATAATAATAGTGGTGGTGGTGGTGGAAATTTAACAGCCGGGGGAATTGGTGGTGGAAATTCAAGTAATGGTGTTGCCTGTACTGCCACACTAAGGGGCGAAGCCGGAAAAGCATTAAGCAGCAATACGGGTTTAAAAATATACAGTGGCGGAGGTGGTGGTGCGGGTCATTCAAACAATGGACTTTCTAATGTATCTGGTGGAAACGGGGGTGGTATTATTTTTATCTGGGCAACGGAATTAAATGGAAACAATCGTTCTATATCTGCCAATGGTGGCAGAGGCGGCAACTCCATATCTGACGGAGCAGGCGGCGGTGGTGGGGGCGGAACCATTATCATGCATGTAACAAACTATACCGGTGCTGTAACTATTGAAGCCAATGGCGGTAATGGCGGTAATTCTGATGACGGGGGTAATATTGGTCGTTGTTTTGGCGGCGGCGGCGGCGGTAGTGGCGGTGCTATATACTTCACTGCAGCTGTGCCCGCCATAACAACAAATATAAACGGCGGGGCGGCAGGCATTGAAAGTTCAAGAGATGTTTCCTGCGATCCTGTTCCGCAGGCGGCAGGTGACGGAGCCAATGGGCTGATTACTTCAAATTATACTTTTTCAAGGTCGATGGATCCGGCGGGATATTGTACTTTTCTTTTATCCTCTGGTCTTATCTACTTTAATGTTGCTGTGATTGATAAAAAAGTATTACTTAAATGGAAAACAGCAAATCCTTTACCAATACAATATTTTGAAGTAGAAAAAAGAACAGGTACAAATAACTGGACCAGCTTATTAACAGTTGGCAGTACTGATATGATAAGTGAGTACGCTGCCACTGACACACACCCTGATCAGGGTTACAATCACTACCGGTTAAAAATAACAGGCAAGAACAATATTGTTTCCTACTCCGAAATAAGAAGGGTCTATGTAAATTTATCAGGAGCAGGTTTTGAAATATTTCCCAATCCTGCTACAACCCGGATCACCATCAACAGGAAAAATAATTCGCCTGCAGAACTGAGAATTACAGATACCTATGGCAGGGTAATTTTTCAGCAGAAAATTACTACCGGCTCAGCTGAAATAATTTTACCTCCCCTTTCAAAAGGTATATACTTCGTAGTAATAGATAATGCGGTAAAGAAACTGGAGATCAGGTGAAAAATTTAGCCATTCTTATTATTCTTCCACCAGCGATAGCCAATAAAGCCAACAATAGCAAAAGGCGCAAACGCCAGGTATAATATTCCGCTGTTCATCCCTTTTGCCGGTTTCTCACCCAACTGCTGGGCCGTTTTCGTACAAATGGAACATTGTGCTGCAGCATATTCAACAGAAACCAGGAGGGTCAGAGAAACAAGAAATAATATCAGCACACACTTTTTCATACTGTGGTATTACCAGACAAAAGTACAACGAAAAACAATGGGGAAGAGTTCACCCGCATCAATAAAAAAACCCTGCCTGGTTCAGATACAGGCAGGGTTTTATAACTAATTCTGTCTTATACCGCTTCTGCTTCCATTTTTTTCTGCACTTTTTTCCTTTCCTCTTCATTCAGTATAACTTTCCGCATACGAATGAAGTTTGGCGTTACCTCAATACATTCATCCTGCTGGATATATTCCATACATTCTTCCAGTGTCATCTGTGTTTTTGGTGCGATGCGGGTAGCATCATCACTGCCGCTGGCGCGGTGGTTGGTAAGTTTTTTGCCCTCCGTTGCATTTACTACAAGATCACCGGGTTTGATATTTTCTGCAATGATCTGCCCGGCATACACATCTTCTCCGGGATCTACAAAAAAGGTTCCCCTGTCCTGCAGCTTATCTATTGAATAACCTGTTGTTTTATCCTGGAATTTAGAAATAAGTACACCATTGTTCCTTCCGGGGATTGGACCTTTCCATGGTTTATAATCATGAAAACGATGCGCCATTACAGCCTCACCGGTAGTAGCAGTCAGCATCTGTGTACGCAAGCCGATCAATCCTCTTGATGGAATTTCAAATTCGAGGTGCTGCATCTCTCCTTTCGTTTCCATTATATGCAGTTCGCCTTTTCTTCTTGTCACCAGGTCAATTACTTTACTGGCGAATTCCTGTGGTACATCCACCACCAGGTTTTCATAAGGTTCGCATTTTACACCATTGATCTCTTTCACAATAACCTGGGGCTGACCAACTGTTAGTTCATATCCTTCCCTGCGCATCGTTTCGATCAATATTCCCAGGTGAAGGATACCACGGCCATAAACCATCAGGCTGTCGCCATCCTGGCTATCCTCTACTTTTAAAGCAAGGTTCTTTTCAGTTTCTTTCATCAGCCTGTCACGCAAATGCCTGGAGGTAACAAATTTTCCGTCCTTACCAAAAAATGGTGAGTTATTAACGGAAAACAACATATTCATAGTTGGTTCATCAACGCTGATAACAGGTAACGCTTCCGGGTTTTCTGCATCGGAAATGGTATCGCCGATATTAAAATCTTCAATCCCCACAACGGCGCAAAGATCACCGGCAACTACTTCCGTAACTTTCTTCTTACCCATTCCTTCAAACACATAGAGCTCTTTTACTTTTGTTTTCCTGATCGTACCATCAGCCTGCATCAGTACCACATTTTGTCCTTCCTTTAGTACACCGCGGCTTACTTTTCCTACGGCAATACGACCAAGGAATGAAGAATAATCCAATGAAGTGATCTGCATTTGCACAGGCCCTTCATTCACTTTTGGCGGAGGTACATGCTTCAGAATACCATCCAGCAGCGGATTAATATTATCTATCTGCTCTAATGAATCATTGAACCAGCCGTTCTTTCCGCTCCCATAATAAGTAGCGAAATGAAGTTGCTCTTCTGTTGCATCCAGGTTAAAGAATAATTCAAAAACTGCATCATGCACTTCATCCGGACGACAGTTAGGTTTATCTACCTTATTTATAACAACAATCGGATGAAGGTTGAGGTGCAATGCTTTCTGCAGCACAAATCTTGTTTGTGGCATCGGCCCTTCAAAAGCATCAACCAGCAGAATAACACCGTCGGCCATTTTCAATACCCTTTCCACCTCACCGCCAAAGTCGGCGTGCCCGGGAGTATCGATTACATTGATCTTTACACCCTTGTACACCACCGCAGCATTTTTACTGAAAATAGTAATGCCCCGTTCCCTTTCCAGGTCGTTGCTGTCCATGATCAATTCACCCGTTTCCTGGTTATCCCGGAATACCTTGGTGGCATGTAAAATCTTGTCAACCAATGTAGTTTTCCCGTGATCAACGTGGGCTATAATGGCGATGTTTCTTATTTCCATATTTTATTTTTCAAACGAGCGGCAAAGGTACGCCAATTAAACGGGGGGAGCAAACGAAACAGGCATTTAATAGAGGCTTAACCTGTTTTAAACAGAGAATTAATGTAGTTTTAAGGAAATAGTTTTCATGAAATTCCTCAAATGGCTAGGTATCATCCTGTTGATACTGATCGTTGTTTATTTTTTAGGCCCCCGTCCTTCCACGCCAAAATATACAAACAACCTGCCTGCCCTGCCAGTTGAACCGCCTGCATTAGAGCAGTTTATTCAAACAAATGAAGCCCGGCATAAACTGAAGCCTGATAATGAAGCAAGGATCATCTGGTATAATGATTCGGTAAAACAAAAAACGGAATATGCAGTGGTTTACCTGCATGGTTTCTCGGCCAGCCAGGAAGAAGGCGACCCTGTGCATTATGATTTTGCCCAAAAATTCGGATGTAACCTTTACCTAAGTCGTTTAGATGCACATGGCATAGATACCACAGAACCGCTCGGCAATTTTACTGCTGAAGGCATTTGGAATTCAGCTAAAGAGGCTTATGCAATCGGCAAGCAGTTAGGAAAAAAAGTAATCCTGATGTCCACCTCAACAGGGGGTACATTAGCATTAAAATTAGCTGCGGAATTTCCCGAAATAGCAGGATTGATCCTTTTATCACCCAATATTGCCATTAATGATCCTAATGCATGGTTATTGAATAATCACTGGGGATTACAAATTGCACATTTGGTTACAGGCAAACACAGGACCGTTGAAGATACGACTGCTATATATGCTCAGTATTGGAATAACCGGTATGTTACCAAATCGCTGGTACAACTGGAAGAACTGATCGAGAGCACTATGAAAGCATCTGTTTTTGAAAAAGTGACACAACCAACTCTGTTGTTGTATTATTACAAAGATGAAGAACACCAGGACCCGGTGGTAAAAGTAGCTGCTATGAAAAGAATGTTCAAGCAATTAGGTACTACGGAAAATTTGAAGAGGCAAGTGGCAGTACCGAATGCCGGCGACCATGTGATAGGGTCTTATGTAAAATCAAAAGATGTGGAAACCGTACAGGCAGAGTGTGAGAAGTTTGCTATGGAGATACTGAAAATTAAAGATCCTTGAAATTTTCCCAAGTATTTTTTCTAATAAAAAACAATAAAACACTAATATTATTGTTTAATAAAAACTTACTTTCATTGAAGTAATTTATCCTGATGAAAAAACAGTTATTAATAATTTTAGTAGGCCTATTTTTTTTTAGTGCATGCAAAAAAGAAAAAACAGATAAACCGTATGTTCCAATAACCCGCTGTGCGGATATGACACGGAATATGGATACTATCAATATGTATATACAGGGTAATTGGGAGTGGGTGGAGGAATATAGAGTGACAAGGACTTTTCAGGGATGGGTTACTCCTAATACTCCCGGAGAGAATCACTTGAGTTTAAAATTATATGGGGATACCTTGCAATTTTTTACAAACAACAGGCCGGATTCTTTGTATAACTTTCGCATCCGTCTTTTATCCGATTTAACCAATTACCCAGGTGATTCATTACCCATAATTTATTATACTAGTTTTTATACTGGTATGGGTGGGGGCGTTATTCCAATAAAAATATGTAAGAACCAGTTGCTAATGCAGCACCAGTATGTTTCAAGTATAATAGGTGAAAGGTTATGGATAAGAAAATAGCAGAAAAAGATTAGAATTCATAAGTTGATATCCGCACACTATTGAAGTAAGCAATTTTGATCTGTATCATAATATTGTAAAAAAATAATATTATGAATAAGTTTTTTGTATTTACAGTTTTGCTTATTGTATCTAAAAGTTTCTCACAAGACTTTACAAACAGATGTGGAACTATTGCAGACATGAATTTAATTCAGACGAATGCCCTAAACGTTTATCAGAGTTATCTTGATATAGAAGCTTTCACAGCCAATTATATTACAAATCAAACACAAACTAATAACAGGCTAATTAATGGTGCAGGCCTGATTGTAATACCTGTTGTGATACATGTTTTGCACAATGGCGAAGCTGAGGGAACAGGTCTAAATATTAGTTTAGCGACTATTCAATCGCAACTTGATGTATTAAATGAAGATTTTAGACGCCTAAATCCCGATGCTATTAATACTCCTTCTACTTTTCAAGGGATAGCCAGCGATTTTGGTATCGAATTTAAGCTTGCTTGTATAGATCCAAATGGAAATGTTACAAATGGGGTGGTTAGAAAACAAGTCAGTGCGTCACAATACAATATCAGTGTAAGGACTGATGGAAGTTATGATGACGATGCAATAGGTATTAAAAAAAGTAGTACAGGTGATGCAGCATGGCCAACAGATCATTATTTAAACATATGGGTATGTAAATTGGGTAATGGGACTGCTGGTTATGGGACTTTTCCATTTCATTATTCAACCTATCCTCAGTTTGATGGCATTGTTATTGACAAAGGTGCATTTGGTAGAAATGGTGGAACAGCATCAGGTTTTGATAAAGGCAGAACAGCCACTCATGAAATTGGCCATTGGCTTAATTTATCACATTTATGGGGTAACACAATTAGCCCACAGTTTAATTTTGATTGCTTTAGCGATGATTTGGTAGGCGATACTCCGCAACAAAAAACTTATAACTCTGGCTGTCCCTCCTTTCCGGAAACCCTTCGTAAATGTAATAGTGCCGACCCGAGTTCTATGTTTATGAACTATATGGATTACACAAACGACCAATGCTATAACCTTTTCACTAACGGTCAACGACTAAGAGCAAGAGCATTGTTTGCAACTGGTGGTCCAAGAGCAGCATTTCTAAATAATTATTTTCAAATACAACCGCCAGCAAAGGTCTCTTGCAATGGAAGTGTTATAAAATTGTTTAATCCTACTTGTGCTACACCTACCTGGTCAATTGTTTCAGGTAATGCAACTATTGTAAGCGGTCAAAACACAAATAGCATAACAGTTTCAACCCCTTCCCCCGGTTCATTTGTTTTAAGGGCTACTGGCGGCAATTATATTGAGGATAAAACAATAGATGTTGTACCCTTTACAAGCTCAGATTATGCTCTTGTTGGCAATAATGGGTCTATGTATTGGTGTCCTAATCAAACCACTTCATTTAGCGTTTCGGGGCTAGGTGCAACAAATTATAATTGGTCGCTTCCTACTGCATGGACAATGATTAACAATGGGGGTAGCTATGTAGTAGTAAGGGCCCCATCCAGTACTTACCCTCCAACTGGAACACTTTCTGTTAGTGTTACAGAGCCTTGCGGTACACTTATCACTATAAACAAGTTTCTTGCCTATAGCAGTAGTGCTTGTTCACCGAATATTCCTTATAACCTATATCCTAGCCCGGCATCTTCATATGTTAATATTGAAGTAACTAACTCTCAAACAAATATTGCAGCAGTTCAAATAACAGATATGTATGGAAACATATTGATTAATAATCAATATTCGGGCAATTATACTGGAGTACAAATTGGTGTATATGCATTACAAAATGGCCCTAAAATAGCTAAAATATATAGTGGGACTCAATGGTATTCAATTCAATTCACAGTGACACATTAAAGTAATTTTAATAGCACTACATAGTGAAACAACGGTATTTCTCCAATTTATTTTACCCTGTAGTAAAAGTAGCTGCTATGAAAAGAATGTTCAAGCAATTAGGTACTACGGAAAATTTGAAGAGGCAAGTGGCAGTACCGAATGCCGGCGACCATGTGATAGGGTCTTATGTAAAATCAAAAGATGTGGAAACCGTACAGGCCGAATGTGAAAAGTTTGCAATGGAAATACTCAGGATGAACCAGAAATAAAAAATAATTGCTATGCCTACTAATTTCTCCCGTCGTGATGCATTGAAAGCAATCAGTTTCGCTGCTGCATCATTTCCTCTTTCTTCATGGGCCATGAACGAAAGAGATGAAAAAATCATTTTACCGGATAATCCCCTGCACCAAAAATTAAAAAAGCCGGTTACCGCCATTACACTCGGAGCAGGCAGTCGTGGTAATGTGTATGGAAATTATGCAGTGCAGTATCCTGATCAATTGGATATTGTTGGTGTGGCTGAACCTGTTCCTCTCCGTAACGAACGATATGCCAAAAAACATAGTATACCAGATGCTAACCGCTTCACAACCTGGGAAGAAGTCTTTAAGAAACCAAAGTTTGCTGATGCTATTATCATCACCACACCGGATAACCTGCACTATGGTCCTTGCATGGAGGCACTGAAGATGGGGTATGATGTGCTGCTGGAAAAACCCATTTCCCCCAGTGAAAAAGAATGTAAAGATATTTTACGGCTGGCCAAAAAAACCGGGAGAATTGTAGCAGTTTGTCATGTACTCCGTTATGCCCCTTACTTTATCAAATTAAGAGAACTGATGAACAGCGGCGCCATAGGGCAAGTGATCAGCGTACAGCATCTCGAACCTATTGGCCATGTGCACATGAGTCACTCCTATGTGCGGGGTAACTGGCATAACAGTAAGCAAACCACTCCTATCATACTGGCCAAGTCATGTCATGACCTGGATATATTAAAATGGATGATCAATAAGCCTTCTGAAAAAATACAGGCCTTTGGTGATCTGAAATGGTTTAGAAAAGAAAACGCACCGGAAGGAAGCACTGAACGTTGTACTGATGGATGCAAAATAGAAAACGAATGCCCTTATTCAGCACTGCGAATTTATCACCGCAACAGGAGCTGGTTACATGTACTGGATATGCCCGAAGACAAAGAGAAACATGCTGCACATATCCTGGAAAAATTAAAGACCACTAACTATGGCCGTTGTGTATACCGAATGGATAATGACCAGCCTGATCATTATATCTGCAATATCCAGTTTGCAGACAACATCACGGCCAGCTTTTCCATGGAAGCTTTTACTTCTTATGAGGGCCGCAGAACAAGAGTGATGGGAAGTATGGGTGATATTGTCGGCGACATGAATTCTTTTGTACTTACTGATTTTCGCACTGGTAAAAAGGAAGAGTGGAAAAACAGTACGGATATGCATGGCGGTGGTGACTGGCGATTGGTGGCCGACTGGATACAGGCTGTTAATCAGCAAAATCCATCTTTACTCACTTCTACCATCGATGCTTCTATTGAAAGCCATATAATGGGTTTTGCGGCGGAAGAAAGCCGGAAGGAAAATAAGGTGGTGGATATAAAGATGTAATGCTACCATTTCAACTTAAAGAAAGGGTTGAACTTACAGGCTGTGTTAAGAATTATCTGTCCTGCTCAATCAATGATATTTTAGGCTTTCTGTCTGAATAAAACAATCCCCAGTGCTTCTCCGGCTCATTAAGATCTGGTGAACCTTTCCAGTTTTCATCAAACGCTTCAAAGAAAAAAGTAAGCACTTTATTTTTTTCAGACCAGTGCATTAAGTCTTCGTAATATATACACTGGTTATGCTCACTTACATTCTCAGGATTAATACCCCTGCCATTAGAATTGGTAGCCCATCCGGCTTCGGTTATCACCACCGCCTTATCCGGGTATAAACCAGCAACTGCTCCATAATTAGACTGGGTGTAATCAATAGCTTCATGTATATGTTTATACTCCCACACAGGATATGTATGGATAGAAATAAAGTCAACTACTTCAGCAAGGGGTTTTAGTTTGTTTAACCAGGGAACATAATTTTCGCAAAAAGTAACAGGCTGCTTAGCATGTTGCTTTACTTTTTTGGCGAACTCAACTACCCTGTTCACCGGCACATAATTGCCCGACCAGTCAACACAGGCTTCGTTGCCCACTGAAAGCGAGAAAATGGTTTCCGGATATTCATTGGCCCACTCAATCAGCCGCTGAATTTTTTCGTCGTTCCTTTTCCGGTTAATCTCTAATTGCTTTTCTTCATACACACCACCGCCCCAGGGGCAACCAAAATTGTTCATCTCCGCTTCAATATATGCACCGAGCATTAGTTTTAAATCAAGCTGTTCATTACGGATTACGTCTATGACTGTCCAGGCATGTTCGTCACAATCATATAATCGCAGGTACTTCCAGTGCCGCTGAAGCAACAGCAAATCTTCTTTTACTTCATCATAAGAGGGATAAAGGCCGCCGGGCTTTTGCCCGTCCCTGAATCCGGAATAACAAATGGCCCTGGCGGAAGGCAATCCAAACCGTTCAAAAAAATTCATTGTCAGAATTTCAGTTTTTCATTTTTATCCCAAATGCCCCAGTAAGCACCAACAATTCCTTCTGCTCCTACTTTCCATGATTCATCAAAAGAAGAAAAATAAAACACCGGAATATTTTCGTTTGATGACCATAACTGTGTATTGATAAAATAATCCCTCGCAGCTTTCATGGAAGGAACAGAGCCTTTCAGACTTTCACCCATACTGGGCCAACCAGTTTCAGTAATGATTACTTCTTTACCATTTCCTGCAGCTTTTGCCTGGTAGTACATCTGTTTCATATAGTCCAGTGAATTTTCAAAAGGACATCCTTCCCAGAACGGATAACAGTTACACAGTATCACATCACATAGTTCGGTAATACGTGGCCGGTGCGAAAATTCATAATACGCATCCACATAACCAACCGGTATATTTGGAATTTCCGCTTTTACTTTATTTATAAACTCCAGCAACTCATCCTCACTTAAATCTTTACGGTACATTACTTCATTGCCCACAGCTGCAATATCCACCAGCCCTTCTTTTGCCAGTTTGATCAAACCCGCAATTTCCCGCTGATTGATTTCATCATCATTTCCCAACCAGGCACCAACTAATGTTTTTATGCCAAGGTCTTTTGCTACTTTGGGTATCCATTCATTTCCTTCGGTACAGGAAAATGAACGAACCCATTTGGTATGCGGTTTTATTATTTGCATGCGGCGTCTTACCTGTGCTTCTGAAATAATATCACCCGGTTTCTGTCCTTCTTCATACAGGCTGAAGCAAAAGCCATGTACACCATTATTCAAAATTTCGGTAAACAGATCTTTTAATGCTTCTTCTGATTCGCCTGCCACATAGCTGCCTTCAGACTCGGGTCGCAGGGAAAGTATATGGTCTTTTCTGTATGACATATAATTAGAATTTTAAATTTTCATCTTTATCCCAGATTCCCCAGCGGGCACCCAGCTCGCCTTCTTCTTTTATCTTCCATGTTTCATCAAAAGAAGAAAAGTAAAATAATTCAATTCCTTCTTTCTGGGCCCACTCCTGTACCTGCAGAAAATATGTCTGTGCATTGACAGCTGAGGGTTCCGCCCCATTTACTTTACCGCCTTTGCTTGGCCAGCCGGTTTCTGATATCATAATCCGCTTGCCCTGCGCCACATTTTTGGTAACAGCATACATACGGCGAAGGTCTTCTAAAGATTGTTCGATGGTTGAACCTTCCCAGAAGGGATAGCAGTTTACCAATATGACGTCGCTGGCAGCTGCTAGCTCAGGGTTCTCAACAAACTGGTAATAGGCATCCACATATCCCACAGGTATGTTGTTAATTTGTTCCTTAGCTTTTTTCATATAAGCTGTCACTTCATGGGCACTCAATTCACCCCGTAATAATACTTCATTGCCAATAACGGCAATATCCACCAGGCCTTCACGGCACAATTTAATTAATGCATTTATTTCCTTTTCATTTCTTTCCCTGTCGTTGCTTATCCATGCACCCACCATTGTTTTCAACCCCTTCTCTTTTGCAAAAATGGGAATCAGTTCATTTCCCTTGGTGCAGGAAAAGGAACGGACCCAGCGGGTATGCGGTGATACAATAGCCATTCGTTGTTTTATTTCACTTTCTATCAATACATCTCCTGAATCCTGGCCTTCTATATAAGGGCTGAAACAAAGGCCATAGACACCTTTACCAAGTTGCTCACGGAACAAAACTGATAAAGCTCCTGATTGTTTATTACTGAAATCAGTACCGGCATAGGCCGGTAAATGAATTCCGTTGATTAATGGTTTCAGTTTCCCAGCCTGGTAAGCGGATGAAAGCCGTGGCGCTTTTCTTCTTTCAAGTTCTTTTTTAATCTCATTTGCCTTTTTTTCATTGAGATCATAACCCCACATCACCCAAATAGCACCAAGTGTTCCTAAAATAGGAATGCCGGAAAAAAACAATCGTAACCCGGTAATGGCTCCATCAGCTTGTGTTGCCGCACTTGCATCAAACCCAACAAGTGACATGATTACTCCTGTTAATAATCCTGCAACGGCAAAACCAAATTTTACCATCCACCAGTAGATGGCGCCGAAAATTCCTTCTCTTCTTTTACCTGATGTCAGTTCATCCATATCACAAACATCTGCTGTCATTGACATCATTAATGTAAACAAACTGCCGATACCAAATGAAAAGAAAGGCAGCGCAAACAAGAACATATAGGGTTTTCCTGGAACAAAAAGGAACCAAAACAATATATAACCGAAAATGGATATACCCTGGCAAATCAAAAAGGCCTTCTTTTTTTCCATTTTTTTTGAAATCCATGCCACAATGGGTATTACAATAAAAGTAGTAGCTAAAGCACCCACACTGCCAAAAAGTGTAGGCCATACTCCGGCATCGGCTGAATTTCCGTTAAACAGGTAGTATACAACTATAAAAAAAGTAAACCCTGCTACTGTATTAAATGCGTTAAAAATTAAGAAGGTGGCAATACAAAGTTTTCTGAAAGGTTTAATAATAAATGCCTCTTTAAAACTTTTTAGAATATCCACTAAACTACCCCCGATTGTTTTGAAAGAAAGATGTTTTAAACTGGTGTCATTTAATGTTGATCTGCTTTTAATAAAGATAGCAGGTACCATTGCCAGTATCATACAAATAACACCTACCCATATGGCAAGGGTTCTTGTGGCTGTATCAGCATTGGGAAACCATTCTGGATCGTACATAACCACCCAGAACCAGGGTGCAATTACCCAGGCCCACTGACCAATCCACTGAGCCACCGCCATTATACTTGTCCGTTCATGAAAGTCATCACTCATTTCATAACCCATCGCCACATAAGGAACGCTAAACAGTGTTAACCCCAGGTAAAATAAAAACGACCAGATAAGGAAAAAGATGAAATTATAGGATACACCGTTATCTCTGTACAACTGCCACATGATTACAAAGGATATTCCCATTACAATTGCTCCGGCAAACACATAATGTCTTCGTCTTCCCCATTTAGAACGGGTATTATCAGAAATGTAACCCATGATAGGATCTGTAAATGCATCAAATACTCTTGGAAGAAAAAACAAAATCCCCCACATCCATCCTGGAAATTTTAAATCCTGAACCAGCACCACCATAAAAATGCCTAAGGCAGCAGGAAACATCTGGTTGGCCAGCATACCTAACCCAAATGCTATTTTTTGGCCCATAGGAACTTTATTTACAGCGGCTGAATTTGTATTTGACATTTGAGTTGGTTTTAAATTTTGATTAGAATCTGATTACCGCAGTTTGAATTGCTTTCGCACTGATTGAAGTATTCAGTTCGTTATTATTAAGTTGAATTTTTACTGGTTTAGTTTTTCCGGTTGCATTAAAAAGAATAACTATTAGACTACCATCCGGGTTTTGTGCTGCTGTTACCATCAGTTCCTTATCAGGATTTTCAAAACCAATACGCACCGCACCGGGCCGGATGAACTTGCTGAAGTGTGCCATCGTGTAATACAATGGAGTGAAGTACACTTCATCTTTTTCTTCATCTACAATAACGGGTGCAGTACACCAATTCTTAAACCAGTTGGGGCCACCCTGTCTGTTCAACACCATATTCCAGTCTATCCATCCGTCTACATAATTATTTAAACAGCCGATAATATCACCGGCATATCGGAACACCGGAACATATTTCGGGTGCAGGTATTTGTCTTTTTCACTGGCCCAATCCCATCCCCAGTCGGTTGCTTCTTTGCTCCAGTACCAATTATCATCATTCCAATGGGGTACATCAGCATCAATACATGCTTCTGTATTGATTAAATATTTATCGGGAGCTAATTGATGTGTGAATTGAAGCGATGCCGGAAAATAGTCATAGGTACTTGCATACCAGTGAACAGCCGTTCCTCCAAAGTAATTGGCGGCTTCTTTATCTTCAAACATAGTTCTTGCCCATTTCTCTAATTCATTTCCACGGTTTTGGTCGTAACCCAGAATGGGAATATGTGACAATCCGGTTTTTTCAAAATGAGGCCCCAAGTAATCCCTTACAAACGCAGTCATTTCCTCCGGTGTAAAGTGCATACTCTCCCAGTTCTTATCATTACCCAGCGGTTCATTCTCCACCGTAACAGCCCAGATATCGATCCCTTCGTTTTTATACGCCTTAATGTACTTTGAAAAATACAAAGCCCATGTTTCCCTGTATTCAGGCAATAGTTTTCCTCCACGCCAATCGTTATTATCTTTCATCCATGGCGGTGCCGTCCAGGGTGAGGCAATGATCTTAAACCCTTCTTTGGAAAATCTTTGTGCCCCCTTTATCATCGGTATCAAATCATTTCGGTCTTCGTCAATGCTGAAATGCTCCAGATTTTTATCCCCGGCAACATTAGCATATGCATAATTACTTAATGAAAAATCACAGGAATTGATATGTGTACGGGTAAGCGTATAATTCGCTCCTTCTTCACTGAAATAGGCTTTGAGAATTTTATCCCGGTTGGCCTTGCTTAGTTTATTCAAAAGATATGCCGATGCTTCCGTAAAAGAGCCGCCAAAGCCGGTGATTTTCTGGTATCGCTCTTCAGTATTGATTGTAATATTCAGCGCACTGGCAAAAGGTGCTGCTTGATTAACAGGCGTTAATTTTTTGCCAGCAGCTGATGTTTCAAAAATCTGTACAGTCCATGAGGTATTTTGTGAAGCAGCAACCATTGCAATTAAAATCAAATTTATCAGGCAAAGAATAATTTTACTTTTCACTTCATCCTGGTTTTATTTTATTAACCGTGATTCCTGTATATGCACCTTAATTAGTTTGACAGCCCCCGTCCTGTTCAATACCGATACAGTATCTGTTTCATTCAATGCGAAATGGCCGTATGAATTTTTTGAGCCGTCAGTCCTTTCTATATCAATGCCTTCGCTATCACTTATGATATACATTACTGGCACCTGGCAGTATGTAAACAGCAACGCATCTTTCTCAATAGTAATCGCTTGTTTTCTGCCATTCACATCAATTAATTCAACCTCTTTTTCTTCTTTTAAAAATTCATTTTTGCAAAGCAGTTGCGGATGAAAATATAACCGGCCATCTTGTACCTGCACACCCAATTCCCCAATGCGACAAAGAATATCCTCCTTTACCTGTCCCGTCATGCCGGGCTGCTGTGCACCCCTGTGCAGGGGTGTATGAGAATATGGTGTGATAGGAAATGCCCCAAACAGTTCTGGTGATTTATGCACTCCGATTCCTTCGTTGATTGCATAATAATGCTCAATCAAACAGCTAATTGTTTCCTTCTTTGCATTTTCGCTAACAGCCTGCAAGCAGGTCTCTTCAACAGCAAGTGCTAATTTTGAGACCATATGCCAATAAATAGAACCTAATCCTTCATACCCGTAAAATGTTCCTGAACGACCGGTAAATTCTTTATGATTGAATACTTCTTCAAAAATCTGCAGTACTCGTTCTTTTTCTTTTGCAACCTGCAACTGGTATTTTGCTCCCAAACTATTTAAAGCCTGTTTGACGTCTTCTGCATTTCTGAAATTGCCATTGAAATGATAAGTCCCCTTGATGTCTTTTTCAATAACGGAAACATTACCATCGGTAACCAGCTTGCTAAGCAATTGAGAACTTTCAACGTCTTGTTTAGGTAAATTATTTTTCTGTAAGAACCCGGGCAGTGCTTTATTCGGATAAAGAATATAACTGTTTTGGTCTTTGCGATATAGAGAACTTTGCTTTAATGCATCGAGGAGCTGCAAACTTTTATCTGCCGAAAGATAACCGGAGCTTAATACCGCCACCTGTCCTTCAAGCATTTCACTTAAATAAGAAATTTTTATCCCGGTTTCTTCATAACTCAGCAAATTGTAAGCATGGTATAAATTATCGTTCCGTTTATTAGCTTTTATGGAATGTTCCAGGAATTGTAAAGAAGTGGTGAAAAAAGCTGATAATTCATGTACTGATACATTCTTTTTCTCACCGGAGAACCCTTGAGAATAGATTTGATTCCTGTAATTGCTGCCGGCCATACCCAACGCATCAGTTATTTGCTTTCTTGTTGCATCATCAATGGCAGATGAGAGAACAGTGGAATATTTTTCAAATGTTTGAACTAATTCAGTGTAGAAAGTATGCAGCTCAGAAGAAATATCAATGTTCTGCCCATTTACATTCTGCAAAACAGATTGTAAGAACTTCAAAAATCTTCTTAAGTAATACAAGGTGACCATGGAAACGCCATTACCCACCAGTGCATTGTTGGCATCATTCCATTCCGGTCTTTGTGTATTCATCCAGATACCGCCTTCAGGAATGAAATTGGAAAGCTTCGACAAGAGC
>JAKQEA010000109.1 GCA_029558715.1 Bacteroidota bacterium
ATATGATATGAAGGCAGTTCAGGGATCACCGCAACGGGTATCAGCCCCACATCTATTTCTTCATTCAACAGCATCCCCGCCACTTTTGCCGGATAATCTCCTGTCAGCTCTATTATTTCTGAAACAGGTGGCTTTTGCAAACCATAGATCAATGGTTTGGTATTAAGGTAGTTGACAATGCCTACACGAATCTTCTCCAATTGGGTTATTTTTGCCGGGCAAAGGTAAAGGAACAACGGCTTCTTTAAACTACAATCATGGAACTTACTACTCTCACCGCTATTTCAGCCATTGACGGCCGCTATCGCAAACAGGTGCAGCATTTAGATGAATATTTCTCAGAATATGGATTAATGAAATACCGGGTGCTGGTGGAAATCGAATACCTGCTTTTCCTGGAGAAAAAGAAATTCTTTAAACTGACGAATAAAGCAGCCAAACACCTTTCCAAACTGGCGGAAGATTTTGGGCCCGAAGATGCCCAGGAAATCAAACAAATTGAATTTACCACTAACCATGATGTAAAAGCTGTTGAGTATTTTCTGAAGAATGAACTGGAAAAGTGTGGGGCCAACGAAGCAAAGGAATGGGTGCACTTCGGCCTTACCTCGCAGGATATCAATAATACTGCCATTCCCCTTTCATGGAAGCATGCGGTGGAATATGAATACCTGCCCGCCCTGCTCAACCTGAATACCGAACTGAAACTGCTGGTAGATGAATGGAAAGATATTCCCATGCTGGCACATACACACGGACAACCTGCCAGCCCTACAAAGCTGGGCAAAGAAATAATGGTGTTTGCAGAAAGGGTGCAGAACCAGATCGAACAATTCATCGGCATACCCTTTAGTGGAAAATTCGGAGGTGCCACCGGAAATTTCAATGCACATCATGTGGCGTTCCCTAAAACAGACTGGATAAAATTTGGCAATGAATTTTTGCAAAAACTGGGATTGACCAGGCAACAGTTCACTACGCAGATCGAACACTACGATAATCTTGCCGCTCATTTTGATTGCATGAAAAGGATCAATAATATCCTTATTGATCTGTGCCGGGATATCTGGACTTATGTTTCCATGGAATACTTTACACAAAAAACAAAGAAAGG
>JAKQEA010000213.1 GCA_029558715.1 Bacteroidota bacterium
ATTATGGAAGCAACGGGAAAAGCAACTGGAGAAAGTATTACTGAATGCAGCCCATGTCCGCGGATCTATTGAAGGTATTTCAGGAACAGATGTTGATTTGAATTTATTAGGAGACGGAACTGACGATCTGCAATTAGATTAGCTGCTCTTATCAGTTGCCACATCAGGTAAAAAAAAGCCGCAGAAAGATCCTGCGGCTTTTTTAAAGATATATAATGTCTTTATTTTTTTACACTATAAGGAAATTTCTTCGAGGCATTCCGCATCAATGCATTTACAAGGTTCTCTGCTGACGAGCCGACAGATCCTGAAGCCTGGTAATCATATTTCCAGAGAAGATTACCTGTTTTGCCATCATGAATATTGATAGTCGTTTGTACACTATTTGTGTTACCCCATACACCAAAAATTACCCCTACTGCTACTGCAGCACCGTCTGACATAGGTTTATCCATACTTGTTCTGTCCTGCAACACAGCATCCACACCTAATAATTGAGCCAGTTCTGTTCTATCTTTTGCAGACAGATCTTTATAGCCTATCCCTGCCTGTTTCAGTAAAGCATTAGTGCGGGTCACATCCTGAAATGTTACCGTATACTGGTATTTGTCTGACCGACGTAAAAACCAGCTGTACATTTTATCCTGTATAGCATAACCGGTCTTTTCATTCATTTGTTCTATCTGTTCCGGTGTTACTTTCTTAGCCTCATTTGGTCTCAGCCGGGTACTTACATCAGCCGGAAGAATGGCTACTGTTTTGTGTTGCGAAAGTGCAGTATCAAATTCTGTCGCCTTATAAATGGTGGGACCACAAGAAACAAGAATGAGCGAAGCAGCTACGATTGACCAGAAATATTTTTTCATAAAATGGTTTTTGCAAATAAACATATAAAAGCTTTAACAACTAGTTAAAAACCCATGCAATTTTCAGCTCATTAAACTCCCGGTAATGAATAACCAATTCTGATTCGCTTTTTGAAAAAAAACAATCAATTGTCTGCTTTTCTTTCCTGGCATTAAAAAGCTGAATATGCTTTTTAAAATCAACATTCCCATTTCCATACCATTTGAAAACAGATTCTTTAGCAGACCAAAGCACAGTTAAGAGCTGCAGGTCAAGCGTTGTTTCTGTAATACCAAATAATACCTGTTCATCTTCGTGCAGGTATTTATCTTTTATCCTGCTGATCTTTTCTGTTACGAGTTCCACATCTATCCCCACCCTTTGCTTACGGCTTACAATAGCAGCTGCATAATCACCGCAATGCGAAATAGAAAAATGATACTGTTCATCCATCAGAAACGGCTTACGGGTATCGGCAACCTGGATCAGCTTGTACGGGAAATCTGGAAACAGGAATTGCAGCAAAAACCT
>JAKQEA010000115.1 GCA_029558715.1 Bacteroidota bacterium
AAAGAATTTGAGCCCCTGCTGCTGATTCCTATCGGTTTTGGCATCATTGTTGGCAATATGCCTGGAGTTAGTCAACAAGGATTAGGAGTGATGAATGAGGGCTCTGTTTTAAACTATCTCTATTTCGGGGTAAATAAAAGCATTTATCCTTCCCTGATTTTTTTAGGAATAGGAGCAATGACCGATTTTTCTACTTTAATTGCCAATCCGCGACTTATTCTTTTAGGTGCGGCAGCTCAATTTGGAATTTTTGCTACTTTTATTGGCAGTATCCTGTTGGGATTTAATATCTTGGAAGCTGCTTCCATTGGCATAATCGGAGGAGCTGACGGGCCCACTTCCATTTTTTTAGCTTCCAAACTGGCACCTCATCTTTTGGGTTCAATAGCTTTAGCAGCATATTCTTATATGGCTTTGGTGCCGATAATTCAACCCCCGATTATGAAATTGCTCACCACCAAAAAAGAGCGGCTTATTAGGATGAAACCTTTACGAGTAGTTTCCAAGAAGGAAAAAATAATCTTCCCGATAATTGCTTTTGTAGTTACCACTTTCATTTCTCCGGGTAGTGTTGTTCTTCTGGCAATGCTTTTTTTAGGCAATCTGTTAAAAGAAAGTGGAGTTACTGATCGCCTTGCCAATAGTGCCAGAACTGTATTAATTGATGTCGTAACCGTTTTAATTGGCTTAACCGTTGGAGCTAAAACCACAGCTGATGTTTTCTTAACTCCTGCCACCTTGAAAATCTTTTTCCTGGGGGCTTTTTCTTTTGCCGCGGCAACTGCTGCCGGGGTTCTTTTTGCCAAGGTTATGAATCTCTTTTCCAAAAACAAAATTAACCCCTTAATTGGTAGTGCGGGAGTTTCTGCAGTTCCCGCTTCAGCGCGCGTTTCTCAGGTTGTGGGTCAACAATACGATAAAACGAATTATTTACTAATGCATGCAATGGCACCCAATGTAGCAGGAGTTGTTGGTTCGGCAGTTGCTGCAGGTGTCCTTTTAGGAATTTTAGGAAAATGAACCATAAACAGATACAACAAAATAAACCATAGGAGGCAAAAATGCCAAAAGTCCTTATTGCAACCGAAAAACCCTTTGCTGCAGATGCAGTTCAGAAAATCAAAGCCGAGCTGGAAAAAGCCGGTTATGAATACTTTTTTCTGGAAAATTATACTGATAAAAGTGAACTGCATAATGCCTTAGCTGATGCGGAAGCAGTAATTATCCGCAGCGATATTATGGATGCGGAAGCCTTTAATGCCGCACCAAAACTTAAAATTGTAGTCCGTGCCGGTGCCGGCTATGACAATATTGATTTGAAAGCCGCTACTGCACATAATGTTGTAGCTATGAACACCCCGGGGCAAAATTCCAATGCCGTTGCCGAACTTGCCATCGGTATGATGATT
>JAKQEA010000006.1 GCA_029558715.1 Bacteroidota bacterium
TAACCGCATACCCGAGCCCATAACTAAACAGGTGGGAGATAATATTCAGCTTACAGCTATAGCCAATAAAACTTCTACCATGAAGTTGTTCCTGAACGGAACAGAAATTCAATCGGCAAGCGGAGTCACTACTATTTCTGCTAATCCAACATTAACTACCAGCGGTAATCAAACAATAAGAGTGGATGCTATTGATGGAGCCACAACAAAATCAGAAAGCTTCCAGTTTTTTGTGTCCAGTGCTCCAACAATATTACCCTTACCGCCGGGTGTAAGAGACGGTATCAATTATGAAGCAGGTAATACTTCAGCCGTCCTTGTGCTGTATGCACCGGGTAAAAATCGGGTTTCTGTTATTGGAGAGTTTCCAGGAAGTAATTGGTCAGAGCAAACCAATTATGTAATGAATAAAACTCCGGATGGTAATTATTGGTGGCTTCGCATCAGCGGGTTAACTCCGGGTACGGAGTATGCCTTTCAATACCTGGTGGATGGAACATTAAAAATTGGTGAGCCTTATGCAGAGAAGATCCTGGATCCGAACAATGACCAATTTATTACGGCCAGTACTTATCCGGGCTTAAGAACTTATCCTACCGGGCTTACCACTGGAAATGTGAGCATTCTGCAAACCAATGCCCCTGGGTATAACTGGACAATCAGTAATTTTTCAAGACCTGATAAAAGGAACCTTGTTATTTACGAAATGCTGGTAAGGGATTTTATTGCTACACATGATTGGAAGACTATACGGGATACACTGAATTATTTTCAGAAAATGGGTATAAATGCAATAGAGATCATGCCATTTAATGAATTTGATGGTAATGAAAGCTGGGGCTATAATCCTTCTTATTTCCTGGCGCCTGATAAATATTATGGCCCCAAAAATTCCCTGAAAGAATTTATCGACAGCTGTCACAGACGAGGAATTTCTGTGATTATGGACATAGCATTGAACCATACAACAGGAGCTAACCCACTGGCAGCATTATACTGGAACAGCAGCACCAATCAGCCGGCGGCTAATAATCCATGGTTGAATGTATCTGCAACCCACCCATACAATGTTTTCAACGACTTTAATCATGAAAGTTTAGCTACCCGCTATTTTTCAAGCCGGGTAATAGAACATTGGTTGCAGGAATACAAGATTGATGGTTTTCGTTTTGACCTGTCAAAAGGATTTACACAAAATGCCCAATGTGGTGGAAGTACCTCAAATGAGGCATGTATATCAGAATATCATGCAGACAGGGTGGCAATCTGGAAAAGATATTATGATACCTGCCAGTTGAAATCACCCGGCAGTTATGTAATCCTGGAACATTTTGCGGCTAATTCAGAAGAAATAGAGCTTTCAAATTATGGAATGCTCCTTTGGGGCAATGTCAATTACAATTTCTCAGAAGCTTCGATGGGATGGGTGACCAATTCCAATTTTGAGTCATACCTGCATACAGCCAGGGGATGGGCCAATCCTCACCTGGTTAGTTATATGGAAAGCCATGATGAAGAAAGGCTGATGTATAAGAACCTGCAATTTGGCAATAGCTCAAATGCTTCGCATAATGTACGAGATCTTAATACAGCATTAAAACGTATCGAACTTTGTGCAGGGTTCTTTTTATCTGCACCCGGGCCTAAAATGATTTGGCAGTTTGGTGAGCTTGGGTATGATTTCTCTATCAATCGCTGTACCGATGGGACAATCAATAATGATTGCCGGCTAAGTAACAAACCTATCCGCTGGGATTACCTCACTGTTGTGCAACGCAAACGACTGTACGATATCTTTTCCAGTTTGAATAAACTGCGGTTCCACCCATGGTATAAGGATGTATTTATTGCGAATAACATAAATCTGACCCGGAGCCTGGCCGGAGCTTTTAAAACAATGACCATTCGTAGTGCCACAGACTCATCTATGTTATGCGTAGTGGGCAATTTTGATGTTAATGCACAATCTGGGAACTTCACTTTTCCTGCCGGGGGTACCTGGTATGATTATCTTAATGGAAATACATTCACGGCAACCGGTTCGGCACAAAATCTGACCTTACAACCGGGCGAATTTCATGTGTACCTGAACAGAAACCTGACCAATGCTGTAGTTACTTCTACCGGGGGAACTACTAACCCTGCCAATCAACTTACCGGTCTCGTATTTCCGAATCCTGCTACTGCAGCATCGGTATTGGAGATAGATGTACCACAAACGGGTAAGGTATATGTAGATCTTTTTAATGGAGCCGGTCAAAAAATACAGGTTATTGCGGCAGAAACATATACAAAAGGGAAGCATCGCATACCACTAAACGATAAAATCAATAATTTGCCTGCCGGAATTTATTTGATGAGCATACAAGCTGCCAATAAAACAACACAGGTAAAATTGGCTATTCAATAATTTCAAATGCTATTGCAATGACGGAAAAAGCCTTACAACAACTGAAGACGGCGGAGATTGAGAAAATAAGTCACCTTGATTATTTCAATATAGGTATCACAGTTGACTGCGTTATCTTAGGATATGATGAAAAAGAGTTAAAGGTATTGTTGATCAAATCTGATATGCAGGAATTCTCAGGATTATATTCCCTGCTTGGTGACTTTATAAAACCAGATGAAGATCTTGAAACAGCTTCTTACCGGATATTAAAAGAAAGAACCGGCCTTGATGATGTCTATCTTGAACAGGTGCACACATTTGGCGGATTAAAAAGACACCCTTCGGGCCGGGTAATAACGATTGCTTATTATTCACTGATCGATATCAGAAATCACAAGCTTCAATTAAGTCATAATGAGCTGCACTGGCATCCTGTTACAGAGATAAAAAAGCTTGCGTTTGACCATAGACTTATTCTTGATACCTGCCTTGGCAGGCTTCGGGAACAGGTAATGGAGCATCCGGTAATATTTAACCTGTTGCCTGAAAAATTTTCGCTCCGGGAATTGCAGGAATTGTATGAAGCTATCCTGGGAGTTGAACTGGACCGTAGAAATTTCAGGAAAAAAATATCTATCAAAGACTGGTTGGTAGATATAGATGAAATGGAGAATAATGTGCCTCACCGGCCCGGAAGACTATATACACTTAAGAAGCAGTACAAAATAAAAGGATCAGGTACCAAAGCGTTAGCACTTCACTGATCGAATAGTGATTTTTATAAAGACCCTCCCTGCACATACCGGGCAGGCAGAATGATTGACTTAACCGGTGTTTTGTTTTCCATGTTTTCAAGCATACGCTTTATTGCCAGCTTACCCAATTCATAGCCATTTGTTTCTATATAAGTTATTTCGGGTTTAAACAGTCCAGGGATAAAACCATTGCTGATCGCCAACACTGATATATCACCAGGAATGGACAATGCTGACTGATTAATACTTTTCATTGCACCAATCAACAGTTCATCACTCATACAGAAAATATGTTCAGGCTTTGACTTTTTGCTGATTGCCTCCGTTACTACTTTTTGTGCAGCACTACTGCTGAGGCAATAGTGAAGATCAATTTGTATATCTGCTTTCTCTTTTCTAAAGACTTTCAGGAAAGCATCCCTTCTTTTCCTGGTAATTGACAGTTCGGGATTGCCGAACAAGGCTATTACTTTTTTCTTCTTATACTTGATAATTGTATTGGCAGCTACCGTAGCCGCTTCTTCATCTGCCATACAGACGGTATCAAAGAGTTTGTTACCCGGTACCTTGTCGAAAAAAATTACCGGGATACCACTTTCCTGGAACTTTGTATAGAGTTGGTCGGAGTGACTGTCCGGCACCAGTGATATAAACACCCCATCCACACGGCTCAGTTTGCAGATTTTTAAATTTTCAGATTCTTGTAAAGGATCGTCAGCTGACTGAAGAATAATCAATGAATAGCCGTTCTTCCGGGCATCTTCCTCAACTGCAGCAATAAAGGAATCGTAAAATAAGTTGGAGATGGCCGGAACTATCAATCCAAATACCTTGCTTTTGTTTGTCCGAAGGTTTACTGCATAAGCATTCGGTTCGTACTCCATTAGTATGGCCAACTCCTTCACTTTTCTCTTTGTATTTTCAGAAATATCAGGATGATTCTTTAAAGCCCTGGAGACAGTAGAAATACTGAGGTTAAGTTGAACGGAAATCTTTTTTAAAGTGGCTTGGGTTCCCATAACTCAAAATAACGGATTAAAATTATAACTAATTTATCCACCGCAAACATTTGCGGAAATGTTTTCGGACTTGCAGGCAGCGGGAAAAGTTCAACAAGTGTTTTTAGTACACATAATTAATTATAAATTTATTCTGTCTCTGGTGATTTTACTTTGTTTTTTATTAGAAGCAGCGAAAAGATCAGTGAAAATGCCTGTATTTTAATAATAATAATGAAAAAACAAGGTACAGCGCCACAGGCCTGCCGAAACAAAGACCTTGTCCCACCGTTAGGCATTAGTGTTCTGAGAAGGGCACTGCATATGAAACCGGATTAACACATCGATTATAATTTAAAAAAACGATTGCTTATGTCTGCAAAAACTCTGCTTTCTGCTATCCTTTGCTTCGTACTTGCGATTTCCGTGCAGGTTACTGCTGCGCAGGACAAAACTGTTACAGGTAAAGTGACTGATTCAAAAGACGGCTCACCGGTTGTGGGAGCCTCTGTTCAGCCTAAGGGCACCAGAACAGGAACGTCTACCCGTGCTGACGGGTCATTTAGTATTAATGTTGGACCTGGCGTAACCATCCTTGTTATTTCCTCAGTAGGTTACGAAACCCAGGAGATTTCCATTGAGGGAAGGTCCTCTGTTGAGGTTTCCTTTGTCGCTTCAGCGGGATCTAATTTGAACGAAGTGATTGTTACTGGTTATGGCACAGCCAGGAAGAAGGATCTTACCGGAGCTGTACAATCAGTAAAGGCCAAAGACTTTAATAAAGGAGTGGTAACTTCTCCTGATCAATTGATTCAAGGTAAGGTTGCTGGTTTGCAGGTTACTAATAATAGTGGTCAGCCGGGCGGTGGCGCTACTATTCGTATCAGGGGAGCCAGTTCAGTAAGATCTGGTAATGGTCCTTTGTTTGTTGTAGACGGTGTACCATTAGAAGGTGGTTCTGGTCGTCCTGGTATCGGGCTTCCTAATATTGGCGATAGCCCCGGTGGTAACCCGCTTGCATTTATTAATCCGGCAGATATTGCCAGCATCGATGTATTAAAAGATGCATCTGCTGCTGCTATTTACGGGTCCAGGGGAGCTAATGGAGTAATCCTTATTACAACCAAAAAAGGAAGTGGTGGTGGTGAGCCGCAGGTTGATTTTGGTTATTCTGTCGGGTCAGCAACAATTCTCAAGCAATTAGATGTTTTGGACGGTGATGAATACCGTGCAGCATTAACAAAATATGGATTAACGGGCGGTAATTTTGGTTCCAATGTTAATGCAATGGATGAAATATTAAGAACAGGAATTACACACAACGTTAATTTGTCATTAAGTGGTGGCAATCAGAATGCGAGATACAGATTTTCAACAAGTGCCTTAGGGGAAAATGGAATTATTAAAGAATCAGGATTGACTAAATATACAATTGGGTTTACGGGTAATTTCAAATTCCTTGATTCTAAAAAATTAGGATTAGATGTTTCCATTAATACGGCCCAGTTAAATGAGGATGTAGTACCTATTACCAGGGATGCCGGATTTGAAGGAAACCTGATTGGCCAGGCATTGCAGTGGAATCCCACACATGACTTAATAAAGTCAGATGGTACTTACTGGATTCAGCCACAATTTGGTGCAAGTTCTATCAACCCGCTTTGGTTTTTGAAAATGTATGAGGATAGGGTAAACACTTCAACTGTTTATGGAAGCTTGTCTCCTTATTACAAATTTACCAGCGACCTGGAATATCGTTTTCTTTATTCCCTCAATCAAAGTGATGGCAGCAGGAAAACAATGGTGGGAAGGCAGATGTTGAATATTGACAGGTATAAAGACAGGGGATTTGCTGCAATAGGTAACAATCGGGTAAGAACACAGCAGTTTACTCATACTTTAAGTTATAATAAGAACATTACTCCTGCGCTGAGTTTAAATGCAGTTTTGGGATATGAGTATATGAAATTTGAATTCAAGAGCAATTCAATTACAGCACAGGATTTTAATGATATTGGCATACCTTATTATAATATGCTTGGCTTTTCATCACAATCTTCCCGTACGATTAATAATTATGAATCACCTACCAATGAACTACAATCTTATTTTGGAAGAGCTGCATTCAGTTATAATAATAAATATTTGTTGACCATAACGGTTAGGGCCGATGGTTCAACCAAATTTGGTGAAAACAACAAGTATGGTTATTTCCCATCATTTTCTGCAGCCTGGAATATCAGTAATGAGAATTTCATGAAGAGTGTGAATTTTGTACAGAACCTTAAGCTAAGGGCTGGATGGGGACAAACTGGTAACCAGGAATTTCCATCAGGAGCTTCCCAAACAAGATTTGGAGTATCTGGACCTGGCTCTATCACACAACAGAATGTTGGTAATCCTGATTTAAAATGGGAAACTTCTACCACTTTTAATGCCGGGTTAGATGTTTCTCTGGTTAAAAACAAAGTAAATCTTTCAGTTGATTACTTTAACAAGGAAACCGAAGATGTATTATTTGAAGTTGATTTCCCGCAGCCCGGAGCATCAAGTGCAAAGCAATGGCAGAATTTCCCGGCAATTATTACCAATAAGGGAGTAGAAGTAACATTAAATTCTACTATCCTTAATAAAGGGGATATGAACTGGAATTTTGGCATCAATGCAGCCTGGCTGAAGAACCAGATTGATGGCTTAAATGGTACGTATAACACAGGTGCAATATCAGGTCAGGGTAGTACAGGTGCCTTCGTTCAGAAATTGGCTTCTGGTTATCCTTTGAATGTTTATTATCTGCGTCATTTTGAAGGGATAGATAAAACAACAGGACAAAGTATATATACCGAAGATGGTGATGTGTCTTACTATGGAGAAGACCCGAATCCAAATATGTTATTAGGTATCAGTACGGACTTTTCGTATAAGAAATTCAGTTTAGGTATAAACATGAATGGTGCATTCGGACATTATATATACAACAATACGGCTACTTCAGTTGTTCCCATTACCAACCTTGGAACAAGAAATGTGGTAAGTAGTTTGATAAATAGTCCGATTAAAGAAGATCTTTCTAATCCAATTACAACATCGGACAGGTACCTGGAAAAAGGAAATTATCTGAAATTGGCAAACGCTACTCTTTCATATAACCTGGGTAAGTTCGTAAAATTTATAAGAAGTTCTAGTATTTCTCTTACCGGACAGAATCTGTTTATATTAACCGACTTCTCAGGATTTGATCCGGAAGTGAATGTCGATAAAAACATTGGGGGAATACCATCCAATGGTATTGAATATATCCCTTACCCAACTGCCAGAAGATTCATATTCAGTATAAATTTAGGATTCTAAAATAATTATGAAATTGAATAAATTAAGTAATATGAAATACACAAAAATAATTTTAATACTTACTGCAATTCTTACACTTGGTTCCTGTACAAAGTTGGATGAGAATTTCAGAAGTGAATCCACATCCGGTTCTTCCGGTGGAGGCGGTGTAGCCGACCCTGCTGCTTTGCTGGTCGGAGCTTATCGTTCTATTGAAAACCTTTATAATAACCAGGAAAGGCTTTTTGCATCATTTGAGCATACAACTGATGAGTCTGTAGGACCAACAAGAGGCGGAGACTGGGATGATAACGGTATCTGGAGAGTTTATAGTAGCCACAAATGGAACGATGAACATGCGTATTTAACAGCAACATATCGCCAACTGGCACAGTCTCAGTTTGCTGCAACAACAGTTCTGGATGTACCTACTGCGACACCTCAGCAAAAAGCAGAGGCCACATTTTTAAGATCTTTAGCTATGTGGTATGCACTGGATGGCTGGGACCAGGTTCCTTTCCGTTCAACTTCTTTAGGAGATTTGACAGCTTCATTACCCGAAGTAAAAAAAGGAACAGCATGTGCTGATTTCTTAATAACAGAGCTGAATGCAGCCATTCCAAATTTACCAGAGTCTGGCCTTGGTAGGGCAAATAAAAATGCCGCAAGAGCTCTGTTGATGAAGATATACTTAAACAAAGGGGTATATGCAAACAGGGCAGCTCCAACTTTTGCTGCAGCAGACATGAACCAGGTGGTATCTCTGGCAGATCAGATTATTAATAGTCCGGCTGGATATACATTTACGCCAAATTACTTTGACAACTTTGCCCCTAATAATGATGTTATTGGCAGCGAGTTGATCTATACCCAAAAGAATGATAATGGACAAGGTATAGGCGGAAATGGTGCTATGTTCATGGATTTTCAGGGATTGCACTACAATATGAACCCCAGCGGTTGGAACGGTTTTTCAACATTGGGTGATTTCTATGATAAGTTTGATGCTGCAGATAAAAGAAGAGGTGGCCCGGGTGCAGTACCTGGTCCCCCAGCTCCAGGGCAACCAGGCTATTATCCCGGCTTAACAAATGTAACCGGATTATGGGCTGGCTTTTTATTCGGCCAACAATATAATCAAAGCGGTACTGCGCTACTGGACAGAAAAGGTAATCCTCTTTCTTTCACAAAGGCGGTTGCATTAAAAGAAACAGGTAATAACCTGGAAATAACAGGTATTCGTGTTATGAAATATGTACCGGACCTGGTACATCAATTTCCCTGGGATAATGATTTTGTTATTTTCCGTTTATCTGATGTTTTATTAATGAAAGCAGAAGCTATCCTGCGTGGTGCTACAGGTACTGTAGCGGGTCCTTATGGTTCTACTGCCCAGGCTATAGTTGATTATATCAGAACTCTTCCAAGTCGTAATGCAGGACCTTTGCCAAGTTTGACTTTAGATAAATTATTAGATGAAAGAGGCCGTGAACTTTATTGGGAATTATGGAGAAGAAACGATCTGATCCGTTTTGGAAAGTTCCTGGCTGCAACACAATTAAGACCTTTAGTTAGCGGGGATGAGCGGTTGCTCTTCCCAATACCTAATGAACAATTGATCATTAATCCTAATTTAACCCAGAATCCGGGTTATTAAGAGTGTTTTTCGAGCAAGCAGTTAGCGATTTTAGCAATTAAAAAAGGCCATTTTCTAATGGCTTTTTTCTTTTCATACTACTTCCGTGAAATAGTAAACGGGTATGAATTTTACTGGAACAAATGCTATAGATTTGATGATTATCGTTAACAAAAACTAATGAGAGCTGTGTCAAAGATTGTGTTGTCCTTCCTGTTTTTTGTTTTTCTTTTTGTTACTGGTTGTGGTAAACAACAAAAAGAAAAACCTCTCTTTTCATTGCAGGAAAAAACAGGGATTGAATTTGTCAATACTATTCAAAATTCTCCCGACTTCAATATTTTCAGTTACCGTAATTTCTATAATGGGGGAGGTGTAGCCATAGGTGATATTAATAATGATGGCCTGGCGGATATTTTCTTTACAGCTAATATGGGCGCCAATAAACTCTATTTGAACAAAGGGGACTGGAAGTTTGATGATATATCTGTAAAGGCAGGTTTTGTCGATAAGAAAGACTGGAGTACCGGGGTGGTTTTTGTTGATATAAATCACGATGGCTGGCTGGATATTTTTGTCTGCAATGCCGGGTATGTTGATGGGAAGAAACCTAAATGCCAGCTCTTCATCAATAATAAGGATCTTACGTTTACTGATAAAGCAGCAGAGTATGGATTAACAAATGAAGGTGGTTATACAACCCATGCAGCCTTTTTCGATTATGATGCAGATGGTGATCTGGATTGTTTCATTATCAATAACAGCTTTATTCCTGTTAATACACTCAATTATGCCAATAAAAGGGGATTGAGGGCTCCGGATTGGCCCGTGGCGGAATTTTTAAAAGGCGGAGGAGATCATCTGCTCCGTAATGATAATGGAAAATTTACAGATGTAAGTAAGGAAGCGGGAATTTATGGGAGTCTGATCAGTTTCGGATTAGGGGTAACCGTAGGTGATGTGAACGGTGACCATTACCCGGATATATATGTGTCTAATGATTTTTTTGAAAGAGACTATTTATATATCAACCAAAAAGATGGCACTTTTAAGGATGAGATTGAAGAATGGGCCCAACATCTCAGTCATTCATCAATGGGAGCGGATATGGCTGATATCAATAATGATGGCTATCCAGATATTTTTACAACGGATATGTTGCCGGATGATGACTACAGGCTTAAGACGACCACTACATTTGATAATATCGATGTACAGCGTTTAAAGCAAAAATCAGGATTTTATTACCAATACACTCAAAATACACTGCAGATCAATAACCAGGAGGGAAAGTTTATGGAAACCGCTTTCTATAGCGGGGTGGCCGCATCTGACTGGAGCTGGGGAGGACTGATCTTTGATGCAGATAACGATGGCTTGTCTGATATTTTTGTTTGCAATGGCATTTATAATGATGTGACCAACCAGGATTTTATTGACTTCTTTGCGAATGATGTGATACAGAAAATGGTGACAACCGGTAAAAGAGACCAGTTTGATGAAGTGGTGGCTAAAATGCCTTCCATACCTATACCTAATAAGTTTTATCACAATAAAGGCAATATTCAATTTGATGAGAAGGCAGTCTCTTCGGGATTGGGGCAGCCTTCCTTCTCCAATGGCTCTGCTTATGGCGACCTTGATAATGATGGCGACCTTGATCTGGTTGTAAACAATGTAAACGAAAAGTCGTTTGTTTATAGAAATCAAAGCCGGGAACAGAATGTAAATAATTATATAGGGATCAGATTGAAAGGCAGTGCAAAAAATACGTTTGCCGTAGGAGCTGTGATAAAATTATTTCAGGGTGCCCAGGTGATAAGCCGTGAATTGATACCCTCAAGAGGTTTTGAGTCTTCGGTTGATTATAAACAAATTATTGGTTTGGGAAAAGGGATTGTTGATTCAATGACAATTTGCTGGCCCGACAAAAAAATTACAAAATTTATAAGACCGGAAATCAATAAAGTCCATGAGATCGCTTATGTACAAGAATTGGTAAGCAATGGGCCTGATACCAAAATACCGGATGTTTTATTTTCTATTGAATCAAGCCTTGTTTTTGATAAGCACAGGGAAGATGAGTATATAGACTTTTATACAGAAAGAAATACTCCCCTGATGCTTTCAAGAGAGGGACCTCATGCTGACACCGCCGATGTTAATGGAGATGGTTTAATGGATATTTTTATAGGGGGGGCGGCTAATCAGCCAGGGCAATTATACTTGCAAACCGCATCCGGGTTTAAAAGAAGTGCAATAAAAGCTTTTGAAAAGGATAAAGATTTTGAGGATGTAGCTGTATTATTTTTTGACGCAGATGGTGATGGTGACAAAGATCTTTTTGTAGGTTCTGGTGGAAATATGCAACCTGCCGGGAGTTATTTATTGCAGCATCGGTTATATAAAAATGACGGCAAAGGAAATTTCGAATTATCTGCTAAAGCTTTTCCGGATTACACGATGAATGCTGCAGTCGCTAAGGCTGCTGATATTGATAATGACGGAGATCTTGATGTATTTGTAGGCAGCAGAAGTGTTCCCCAGAATTACGGAGTAGCACCGGAAAGCTATTTGTACAAGAATAATGGGAAAGGACAATTTACGATTGCTGAGAAAATGAAACCCGGAATGGTAACAGATGCCGTATTTGCTGACATAGAAGGGGACGACACGAAAGAGTTGATTGTCGTGGGCGAATGGATGGAGCCCAAAGTGTTTTCATTATCAAATGGGAAATCTGTTGAAATAAAAACCTCCCTTTCAGAAATGAAAGGATGGTGGCAATCTATTGCAGTTACTGATATTGATGGTGACAACTTAAACGATCTGGTGCTCGGTAATATTGGAGAAAATTGTTATTTACAGCCATCTGTGGTTAGTCCGGTTAAATTATGGATCAATGATTTTGATGGTAATGGGACTGCTGATAAAATTATTACACGAACTGTCAATAGGAGAGACGTACCTGTATTTATGAAAAGGGATTTAACAGATCAGATGCCTGGGTTAAAAAAGCAAAATTTGAAATTTGAGGAATACGCCAAAAGATCTGTGCAGGAATTGTTTTCAGATATACTAATAAAAAAGGCATCAGTCTATAATTTTAATTATAATGCAAGTTGTTTGGCAATCAATAAAGGCAAAGGGAATTTTGAGATAAAAAAATTACCACCCTTTACTCAGCTATCAAGTATAAATGCAATATTGATAACTGATATTAATACTGATGGCAAAAAGGATCTTATTCTTGGGGGAAATCTTTTTTATTTTCAACCGCAGTTCTCCAGGCTGGATGCCAGTTATGGACATGTTTTAATAAATAAAGGAAAAGCTGAGTGGGAATTGGTAATGCCCCAAAAGTCAGGAATTGAAGTAAGAGGGGAAGTAAAAAGTATAGTATGTTTTCAATCAAAAGAAAGAAAACAGGTACTGTTTCTTCAAAATGATAGTCCCCCTGTTTTGTACAAATTAAATGAATAAAATCTTATTCAAGTTATTTATTGTGAAAAAGCGGAATTGGATTTTTTGGATCGGCATTTGCGTCCTTTTTCTAACGGCTTGTACCGGCCGTAAAAAAAATGATATCCCCGTATTATTTGAAGTACTGGATAATACAAAAACAGGGCTCGATTTTAGCAACAATCTTTCAGCCAGCCCGGATTTTAATATGCTGAAATATATGTATTTCTACAATGGAGCCGGTGTAGGAGCAGGTGATTTCAATAATGATGGGAAGATCGATTTATTTTTTGCTTCCAATCAATCACAGAATAAAATATACCTCAATAAAGGCGATTTACAATTTACGGATGTAACAACGGCTGCCAAGATACCTGATGATGGAGGGTGGTCTACAGGAGTGTCAATAGCAGATGTGAATGATGATGGACTATTGGATATTTATGTTTGCAGGGTTGGTCACTTTGAATCCCTGCAAAGCAGGAATCAGTTATTAATTTGTAAAGGGATAAGTGATGCCGGAATTCCATATTATAATGATGAAGCCCAAAAATACGGAGTTGATTTTTCCGGCTTTAGTACTCAAGCTGCTTTTTTTGATTTTGATCTTGATGGCGATCTTGATATGTATCTACTCAATCACTCCCTGCGTTATAGCAGCACATTTGCACCAAGGGATAGTTTCAGACAAACTGTAGATTCTCTTTCAGGCGATAGGTTTTTCAGAAATGATGGAGATCATTTCACCGATATATCTAAAACGGCAGGAGTTAATCAGACCGTGATCGGTTATGGGCTGGGTATTGCTGTTTCAGACATTAATCTCGATGGGTACCCTGATATTTATATTGGAAATGATTTTCATGAGAATGACTATCTCTATATCAACAATAAAAAAGGAGGATTTGATGACTTGCTGGATAGTAGTATAATGCATACCAGCCAGTTTTCTATGGGGGTAGATGTGGCGGATATAACAAATGATGGTTACCCCGAAATTATATCGGCAGATATGCTCCCATCCGATCCGGTTATTCTAAAAAGTTCATTGGGAGTTGATGAGTACAATACTTTTTTAACCAAGATCCGAAACGGCTATAATTTTCAATATGCGAGAAATGCGTTGCAACTTAACAGGCGCAATGGTTTATTCAGTGAAATAGGATTATATGCCGGCGTATACGCTACCGATTGGTCATGGTCAACACTTTGGCTGGACTTTGATAATGATGGCTTAAAGGATCTGTTTGTTTCTAATGGAATTCCAAAAAGACTAAATGATATTGACTATATCAACTATATATCAAATGAAGAAGTGCAATCGAAAATTCAGAGTAATAAAATTGGCGAGAGAGAAATGAATCTTATCAATAAGTTTCCACAGATTAAAATACCAAATCGTTTTTTCAGAAATAAAGGGAATGCTTCATTTGAAGATATAAGTGAAGCGATTCCTGAAAATAAGGATACTTATTCAAATGGTGCAGTATATGCCGATCTTGATAATGATGGGGATATAGATATTGTTGTAAATAATATTGATGAACCAGCCCTGGTTTATCAAAATAGGATAAATGACGATAAGAAGAATCCTGCAATTCAGATAGTACTAAAAGGGCCTGTAGGTAATAATCAAGCGGTGGGTGCTAAGCTGTATATTTTTTCAGGAACATCTGTTATAAGCTATGAAAAGTTCCCGGTAAGAGGATTTCAATCAAGCATGGAAGTAGCCATGCAGGTAAGTGCAGGCAGCGGAAAACCAGATTCTGTTTTTCTGGTATGGCCGGATAACACAACTCAAAGGATTAATTTAAGCAGTGATTCACTGCAACAGAAATTTGCTTATACGAAAGGGTTACCACTATTTGACTATTCCTTAGTTCGTAATTTTTCAACTAAAGAATCAGCAAAATTTTATGATGTAACTGCGCAAACCAATATCTCTTTTTTGCATACGGAGAATACATTTGTAGAGTTTGACAGGGAGCCTTTAATACCTTTTATGACGTCAACTGAGGGCCCCGCACTTGCGACAGGGGATATTAATAAGGATGGGTTGGAAGATTTTTTTATCGGCTCATCCAAGTGGGAAAAAAGTGCAGTGTTTGAACAACTGCCTGATGGCACATTTAAGAAATTACCACAACCGGCTGTTGATGCGGACAGTACGTATGAAGATATAGATGCTTGCTGGACAGACGTCAATAATGATTCATATCCCGACTTGGTGGTGGCAAGTGGAGGAAATGAATTTTATGGTCAAAGTGAATATCTTAAGCCCAGGGTTTATATAAATAATGGGAAAGGCATTTTGAAAAAAAAGGAAGATGCATTTTCCAATGTTTTATTAACTGCATCTAAAGTAGTAGCGAACGATTTCAATGAAGATGGCTTTACTGATCTGTTTATAGGTGGAAGGTCAGTTTCATGGGAATATGGAAAGGTCCCCGATTCTTATTTATTACAAAATGATGGTACGGGAAAGTTTATTGATGTTACTGATAAATTTGCACCGGGTTTAAAAAAAGCTGGCTTTATTAAAGATGCGAATTGGGTCGATCTTAATAAAGACGGAAGGAAAGACCTAGTACTGGCAATAGAATGGGACGGAATTTCTGTTTATCTTAATAATAAGAATTTCTTTTCAAAGAAATATATTACCTCGTTAAAAGGATGGTGGAATTTTATTTTACCATGTGATGTAGATAATGATGGAGATATTGACTTCATTGCCGGAAACCAGGGGTTGAATAGCCGGCTAATGGCAAGTGAACATCAACCTGTGAGGATGTATTTCTATGATTTTGACGGTAATGGGAAAAAAGAACAGGTCCTAACTTACCATCTGGATAATAAGGAACTTCCTTTTACTAGTATATCGGATCTGGAAAAACAACTGCCAGTGCTTAAAAAGAAGTTTTTATACGCAAAAGATTTTGCTAATGCCTCATTAAAGGAAATATTCGGGGCAGATAAATTAAAAAAAGCAGATATATTTTCGGCTCACTACTTTTCAAATGCTGTTTTGATCAATGATGGAAAGATGAATTTTGAAGTACTGCCTTTACCGTGGGAAGCACAATTGACTGCGTATGAAACTGCAACAATATTGGATATTAATAATGATACTTTGCCTGATATCCTTCTGGGGGGTAATTATTATTCAAATAATATTCAATTAGGAAGATATGATGCCGATTTCGGCTCAGTATTAATAAACAGGGGTAAGGGGAATTTCAAATATGAGGAACTAAATGGAATTAAGATCAAAGGAGAAATAAGGCATTTACAAAGAATCCGGTTGGCTACAAACGGGGATGCTTTTATTGTGGCAAAAAATAATGATAACCTTAAAGTGATCAGCACTAAGTTAATAAGAAACTAAAGTATAGGATAATAAACTTTCATTTGCACAACCTGGTCGTCTGCAAAATCATATCCATCACTGATAAATTTTTGATAAGGTATTCCCATGGTGGCTAAATAATGGTCGTTTATAAACTTTTCTAATGCATCAAATACTTTATTTGATTCTCCAAAAGCACCCTGGTAAGTAGCTTCCAATAGTTTTTTTTCAAAGGGCATCCTTTTGATTTCAACAGCTGCGTTTTCAGGTATTTCGA
This sequence comes from Bacteroidota bacterium, assembly GCA_029558715.1. Lineage (GTDB taxonomy): Bacteria > Bacteroidota > Bacteroidia > Chitinophagales > Chitinophagaceae > JJ008. The sequence goes on from JAKQEA010000006.1 coordinate 16,197, forward strand.
CTTCACGGGTAATACCAATGCTGGCAAATAAAGTAATATTATCTCCGGTTTTTTGTGAATAAAAAATTCGATTACCATTATAGCCCAAATTATTTTTAGCAGCATATGCTATTAAGTTTTCAAAAACCGACTTCATTTCCTGTCTTTTGTCAGCCTGTTGAACAGTTTTTCTTTCAAAAAGAAATAATGTATCAACTACTTTTACAGGTTTTATTTCGTAGCCGTATACTCTTTTTGAATCTTCAATATATTCACGGAAATTATTAAAACTGCTTAGCGCATTTTTTGTAAGATCATCCCGGCCAAACCATTTTTTAAAATAACTGCTTTTGTATATAATGGAAAGCGAGGTTATGCTGTTTTTTGCTGTATCAGGTAAGGCAGAAATAATAAATTGTTTTTCTTTTTTGCTATTTGAATAAATCAGAAGGGAGCTATACAGAGATTGGTTCTTAATTTGAACCTGGTATTCACCGTTACTTATTTTTTTATTGGAAGAATCAAATGAAACGGATCCCCCAATATCAAACGGAGCAAACCATTTTTGAAGATTTTCGGGATTTTTGAATTGTTCGGTAACCGTTAAAATTGGCAATGGAAGATGAATAGTTTCTTTAAATTCAGCCTGAAAAAAAATTACATAAAACAAGAAAAACGAACCCAACAGTAAAACAATACTTGTAATAATCTTTCTTTTCATCTTATGGCAATTTTAGTGCTGCAAAATATATAATTGAGAGTATTTGGACGGAAAAGTTTTGCAAAAAAAATCAGGGCAAGAACGGCTCTTTTTTCCCAACATCAAACGTTTGCAAAGATTATAATCCCATCATTACCATTCTTACTTTTTGTATTTTTAAAGAACTGAAACGATTGTTTATGTCCCTAACCAAACCGAGGCTTAGTTTTTGGCAAATAATCAATATGAATGTCGGGTTTTTCGGCATTCAATATAGTTTCGGATTACAGCAAAGCGCCGTGAACCCAATATATGATTTCTTGGGAGCGAAGCCGGAAGAAATACCTATATTAAATCTGGCTGGTCCACTTACCGGGTTGATAATCCAACCAATTATCGGAGCTCTTAGCGATAAGACCTGGCATCCTCGTTTCGGAAGAAGAAAACCTTATTTCTTTATAGGAGCTGTTCTTTGCAGCATGGCCCTGTTCTTGTTCCCTTACAGCACTGAGCTGTGGATGGCGGTTGGTTTATTATGGATACTGGATGTTGGCAACAATACAGCAATGGAACCCTACAGGGCATTTATAGCAGATAAATTGGATGCCAGCCAGCAACCAACAGGTTTCCAGGCTCAAAGTTTCTTTACCGGGTTCGGACAAACACTGGCCAATGTTTCACTTTTTATATTCCCTGCAATTATTTTGGGATATACTGGAAAAATACCCAACTGGGTTTTTGCATCATTTTTTATTGGTGCCGTTTGCTCCATAGGGTCGGTGTGGTGGAGTATCCGGACTACTCCTGAAATTCCCCCCTCAGTGGAAGAGCTGGCAGTTATTAAAAAAAGGAATGCGGGTATGCCGCATCCTGCATTACAGTTCCTTTTTTCGATTATTACAACTGTAATCGCTTACCTGGTTCTCGCAGTTTTGCTGATACCTTCTATTCTTACTGGTGGCCGGATTATAAGGAATGTTATTAAATACACAAAGGAGCATCAATCACTAAAAATAATTTTTGCACAGAATATTGAAATCGTAGAGGCTATTTCTGTTATGCCAAAGGTGATGTGGCAACTGGCATTAGTTTATCTCTTCCAATGGTATGCACTATTTTGCTACTGGCAAAACAGCTCCAAGAGCATTGCTCTATCTGTATATAACACTACTCCCGAAAATAAAGCGATGTATGAAAAGGCGGTAAGCCTTGCCGGGCTGGTAAATGCCTGGTACAATGTGGTTACTTTTCTTACTGCTTTTGGCCTGGTATGGTTTGCCAAAAAATACAGTGCTAAATGGGTTCATTTTACATGCCTGGCGCTGGCTGGTATTGGGTTTATTATTTTTCCGCATATTGAGAATAAAACATTTTTGTTTTTTGCCATCACCGGTTTCGGCATTGGATGGGCCAGTATGATGGGTATCCCGTACCTGATGGTAGTAAACCAAATTCCCAAAGAACGCTATGGTGTTTATATGGGTATTATCAATATGATGATCGTTATACCCATGTTTCTTCAAACAATAACCTTTGGTTATATCCTGAAGCATTTTTTGAACAACAACCCTGGAAATGCAATTCTGTTTGCTGGTGTATTACTGCTGATTGCCGCACTCTTCACCACCCTCTTAAAAACGAAAAGACCGGCAGGGGATATTATATTACCGGCACCATCACCTGGGCATTAAACCGATATATAAATGAAACTCACTATTAGAATATTTTTCTTTGTGTTCAGCACTATTATTTTTTTTTCATGTAAAACAAAGAATAAGCCAGTACAGGCTGATGGGGGCACTGAACGTAAATGGTGGAAGGAAGCAACCGTTTACCAGATTTATCCCCGTAGCTTCCAGGACAGTGATGGAGATGGGGTTGGTGATTTGAAAGGCATTATCTCAAGGTTAGATTATATTAAGAGCCTCGGCATTGACGCAGTTTGGTTAAACCCGATATATGAATCGCCTAATAAGGACAATGGCTATGACATAAGCGATTATCAAAGCATCATGAAGCAGTTTGGCAATATGGATGATTTTGATAAACTGCTAAAAGGCTTTCATGATCGGGGTATAAAAGTGATGATGGATATGGTACTGAATCATTGCAGTGATCAGCATCAATGGTTCCGGGAGGCAAAGAAATCAAGGAGGAGTCCTTACTATAACTATTTTCATTGGTGGCCGGCAGAAAAAGGTGAACCGCCATATCGCTGGAGCATTTTTGACGAAAAGGCATATGGTTGGGAATTTAATAAGGCAACAAATTCATATTATTTGCACTATTTCGCCGATTTTCAACCTGACCTGAATTGGGAGAATCCACAACTGCGTCAGGATATCTATAAAATGATGCGTTATTGGTGTGATAAAGGAGTAGATGGCTTTCGTATGGATGCACTGGCTTTTATTTCAAAAGATACTACCTGGCCTCCTTTACCAAAAGAGTACAATGGTAACTGGGGTCTTTATTATGCCAGCGGCCCTTACCTGCATGATTATATCCAGGAAATGAACAGGGAAGTACTTAGCAAGTATAATCTTGCCACTGTTGCAGAGGCAATGGGTGATATCCCGAGAGTAAAAATGTTTGTGGATGAGGATAGGAAGGAATTAAATATGGCTTACAATTTTGAAGCGATTGATTTTGGATACCTCCCCGGCGAATATAAAATGCCTGATCCAAATGGGTATAATTTTGTAAAATGGAAATCTATCTATGCTAAATGGGATAGTGCATTTGTTGACAAAGGATGGGGGACCATGTACCTGGCTAATCATGATCAGCCCCGTATGCTTACCCGTTGGGGAAATGATACACCGGAGTTCAGAGATTATTCTTCCAAATTACTTACCACTTTTATTCTCAGTATGCGGGCCACCCCTTTTTATTACTATGGTGACGAAATAGGAATGAGTAACATCAAGTTTGACAAAGTAGAACAGTATAATGATGTGGAGTTGCTTACTAATTATGAGCAGGTGAGAGCAAAGGGCGGCGACTTAAAGCGTTTCCTGGAAGGAATGAAAATATCCAGCCGGGATAATGGCCGCACACCCATGCAATGGGATACAACTACCAATGCTGGTTTTGGTAATGGAAAACCCTGGCTACCGGTAAATGGAAATTACAAAACAATCAATGTTGCGGCGCAGGAAAAAGATGAAAATAGTTGTCTCAATTACTTCCGTAAGATGATAAAAATAAGGAAAAGTAATGACGTATTGATTTATGGTAAGTATACCTTGCTTGATAAAACAAATCCTGATGTATTTGCCTATACGAGGGAGTTAAATGGCAAAAAACTGCTGGTATTACTGAATTTCAGCGGGAAAATAGCTTCTGTAAATACCGGTATTAATGTAAACAAAGGGATAATCCTTATTAGTAATTACTTAACACCTTCTGCTGGTGCTACACTAAAACCATACGAAGCAATAATTTATCAATTGTAAAAATTAATGAATAGAAAAATAATTCTTTGGTCAATTGCAGTAGGCCTTGGCGGTTTGCTTTTTGGTTTAGATGTGGCGGTGATCTCCGGCGCTGAAAAGGCTATTCAGCAGTTGTGGCACCTGAGTGAGTGGGAACATGGCACTGCTATTGCTATGGCTTTATACGGTACTGCTTTTGGTGCTGCCTTTGGTAACGTTCCGGCAAACAAGATTGGTCGAAAAAAAACATTACTATGGATCGGGGTACTATTCTTTGTTTCATCTGTAGGTGCGGCATTGTCTCCGGAAGTATACTCATTTATGTTTTTTCGGTTTATAAGTGGTTTGAGCATTGGGGCATCTTCAGTTGTAGCACCTGTTTACATTTCCGAAATAGCCCCTGCCAGGTATCGGGGCCGCCTGGTGATCTCATTTCAGTTAAATGTAGTAAGTGGTATACTTATAGCCTATTTATCCAACTACCTGCTGCAGGGAGTTGGCGGGATTAACGATTGGCGGTGGATGCTTGGTATTGTAGCTGTGCCATCTTTACTTTTCTCTTTGTTTATGCTCGCAGTACCTGAAACTCCAAGATGGTTATTGCTGCATAAAAATGATGAGGCACATGCAAGAGAGGTACTATCTATTACTGAAGATGATGTGGATAAAACGATCAATGAAATAAAAGCCGGTGCATCGGAAAAAAAAGAACCGTTATTTAATAAAAAATTTTACAAACCACTATTACTTGCTTTTTTACTGGCTACGTTCAATCAGTTATCAGGGATCAATGCTATTATTTATTTTGCTCCAAGGGTATTTGAGATGGCAGGTATTGGTAAAGATGCTGCTTTCTTAAGTACCGCTGGTATTGGTGTAGTGAACCTGGCTTTTACTATCATTGGCTGGTCGCTGATTGACAGGTTTGGAAGACGAACACTGATGTTTATCGGTTCAATCGGATATATAGTTTCCCTTGGGTTAATCGCTGTTTCTTTCAATAATGGAGCTACCCAGTTCATTACTTATTATGTTTTTTTATTCATAGCTGCGCATGCAATTGGCCAGGGTGCAGTCATCTGGGTTTTTATTTCTGAGATATTTCCCAATTCGGTCAGAGCCGCAGGTACTTCTTTCGGATGCTTAACGCATTGGGCTTGGGCGGCAGTTGTTGCTCAAACATTTCCTTTCTTTGCTACGAATGTCGGGGGCAGTTTTATATTTGGATTTTTTTGTTTTATGATGGCACTCCAATTACTATTTGTATGGCGAATGATGCCGGAAACAAAAGGAATTGCCCTGGAAGATATGGACAAAACAACTGTATTGCATATATGAATAAAGTACTTTGTATTGGAGAAGCCCTGATTGATATGATTTGCACAGATAAGGGAAGCACATTAAGTGATGGAGAGAACTTTCTGAAGAAACCAGGTGGTGCACCAACCAATGTAGCCGCAGCTATTGCCGCCTTAGGCGGGAAGGTGGAACTTGCTGCCAAAGTAGGGATTGACCCATTTGGTAAACACCTGGTTAGTGTAATGAAAGATTTTGGCGTAGGAACATCCTATATGCTGCAGGACGCTGCTCATTTTACCACTTTCGCATTTGTGTCTTTAATGGAAAACGGGGAAAGGGATTTTTATTTTAACCGTGGTGCCGATGGTCAATTGAGCGAGGCGGATATTGAAGAGATTGATTTAAACGGCGTTTCCATTATCCACTTCGGTTCAGCTACCGGCTTTTTGTCCGGGCCTTTACAGCAAGCGTACAAAAAACTTTTACAGGAGGCCATGGTAAGGAATATTTATGTCAGTTTTGATCCTAATTACCGCCACCTGCTGTTCCTGAATAATACACAATCATTCATTGATCAAAGCAATTATTTTTTAGAACGGTGTCATTTTTTTAAAGTAAGCGATGAGGAAGCAATGCTATTGACAGGCGAATCCACTTTGATGGCTGCAGTGAATGTGTTGTTACAAAAAACAAAATCAACTTTTGCCATAACGCTGGGAAAAGAAGGTACAATGCTGGGAATAAATGGTAACACGGTGATAGTACCCAGCATACCAGTGAAACCTGTCGATACTACTGGCGCAGGAGATGCTTTTGTTGGAGCTGTATTATATCAGTTGTCCGCTAAATCACTTCACCAGATTAATTTACTAACTGATGATGAGTGGAAACATATTATCCAAAATGCAAATAAAGCAGGAGCAAGAACCTGTGAGTATATGGGAGCAATGGAAGCATTCAAACACCTGAGTAACGATATTTTTAATTAAAAGATCGATCAGATGTATAATTACGGGTTACACCAGCAGATCAACCGGGCCATACAAGATGCGGGCATGGATATTAGTGATAAGGATAATTTGTTCTACACCCGGTTCATGGCTAATGCGGCAGCAATTTTTGATCTGTATATGCAGCTATACGAGCATCATCCAAAAGCAGAAAAGAGTTTTAGCCAACTTATACAAACCATAATAAAAGGATATAAAAAACGACCTGAAGCGCTTAAGCAACGGGATATTGTAAAAAATGAAATGACCCATTGGTTTTTAAGTAACCAGATCACCGGTATGAGCTTATATGTGGACAGGTTTTGTGGCGACCTGAAGAAATTAATTGATAAGCTTGATTATTTTGAAAAACTCGGAGTAAACTTTCTGCACCTTATGCCACTCTTTGAAAGCCCGGCTGGTGAAAGTGACGGGGGATATGCAGTATCGGATTTCAGAAAGGTAGACAGCAGGTTTGGTACATTAAATGATCTGAAGGTATTGCAGCAGGAAATGCAGCAGCGGAATATGTACCTGATGCTTGATATTGTACTCAATCATACTTCACAAAGGCACGAATGGGCACAAAATGCCCGGCAGGGGGAAAAAAAATACCAGGATTATTACTATTTCTATAATGACAGAAGCCTGCCTGATCAATATGATCAGACGATGCCTGAAATATTTCCTGAAAGTGCACCTGGCAACTTTACTTATATCGAAGAATGTAAGAAATGGGTGATGACTGCTTTTCATAATTATCAGTGGGATCTTAATTACAAGAACCCGCAGGTACTGGCAGAAATGACAGATACTATTTTCTTTTACGCCAACCTTGGGGTAGATGTGCTTCGTATAGATGCTCCGGCATTTATCTGGAAACAATTAGGTACAACTTGTCAAAATTTACCCCAGGCACATACGTTATTGCGATTGATAAAGCAATGTGTGGAAGTGGCTGCTCCGGGAATGGCTTTGTTAGGTGAAGCTATAGTTGCACCGAAAGAGATTCTGAATTATTTCGGTACAGGAAATTATACAGCCCGGGAATGTGATTTTGCTTACAATGCCACCCACATGGCACTGCAATGGGATATGCTGGCCACAGGTGATACGAAAGTAATGCTGGCCGCACAGCATGAACTATTAAAAAAGCCGTTTGGGACTTCATGGATCACTTACACAAGGTGCCATGATGATATTGGCCTGGGATATGATGACTATATGATTCAACAAGCCGGATACAATGCATATGAGCACCGTAAATTTTTGAAGGATTATTATTCAGGCAATCATACTGATTCTCCGGCAACCGGTGCTTTATTTTCCAGTAATCCTAAAACGGGTGATGCAAGAATTAGCGGTTCACTTGCATCTCTTTGTGGATTGGAAAAAGCAATAGAGTTAAATGATCCTTACCTGGTAGAGACAGCAATTCAAAAAATTATATTGATGCAGGCACATAGTTTTTTCCTGGGTGGATTACCAATGTTATTTTATGGTGATGAAGCTGGTTATACAAATGACTATTCGTACCTGAAGGAAGAAGGCAAAAGTTATGACAATCGCTGGATGCACCGGCCTGTAATAGATTGGGAAAGAAATAAAAAAATTGATGAGCCGGATACTATAGAAAATAAAGTCTTTAGTGCTACACAACGACTCATTGCTATTCGGCGGAAGTTAGATATGGTGGCTGATTACAGTAATCTTGTATGGATGACGCCGCACAATATTCATGTAGCAGGTTTTATAAGGGCTATTGAGGAAAGAAAACTATTTGGAATTTTTAATTTTAAAGATAAACCTTCCTATCTCACCTGGTATGCTTTTAAAGAGCATAACCTTTCTGCAACTAAGTTATTTGATCATTGGGAAAACGTAGTATATGATATCGGCGAGGATAGGGAATATCTTATTATCAAGCCATACGGATTTTTATTGTTGGAGCCCGCATAAAATTATTAATCACAAGGCCCATATTTTTTGATAAGAGCCAATAGCACTCCATTTGTCCAGCCAAAACCATCCTGCCCTTCATACTCCCCGCCTCCGGCTTCAAGATGAGTATCAACAACATTATATTTTTCCATCAGCTTGCCGGAACGTTTGAATACAGCGGTATTTAGTTTGATCCATCGTACTGCTATTTCTTTTGCAAGAGAAGTGTGCCCATAATTTTCCAACCCGGTAATAGTCATCCATTGTAAAGGCGCCCAGCCGTTTGGGGCATCCCATTGCTGCCCTGTAGTTTCTAATGTAGTAAGCACTCCGCCGGGCTGAAGAAAATTTTCTTGTATATGCAGGCTGATTTTTTCCGCCTGTTCTGCTGAAGATATCTTAAAGAAGAGCGGGGTTACTCCTGCCAGCGTCATTGTTTTTTTTTGATGATTACCTGACCAGTCAAAATCAAAATAAAAACCAACCTCCTCATTCCAGCAATATTGTTCAATGGCTTTCTTCCTCTTTTCTGCTAATGCTGCATAATTACGGGTATTAGTTTTATCTCCATTCATTTGGTAAGCTTCTGCAATAGACTGTTCAAGATGGTATAAAAGGCAATTCAGATCAACCGGAATGATATCGGTAGTATGTATTGTTTTAAAAGAGTTTTTTTCTTTAAACCACCGGCTGCTGAAGTCCCATCCTGATTCTGCACCAGCTCTAAGGTGACTATAAAGTATTTGCGGATCTTGTGATGATTGATGAGATAATTCAATGTCTTCACGGAAAGATTCTGGCCGGGCAGTATTGTTTTCATCACAATAGCGGTTTAGTATTTCTCCTCCTGGCATTCTGACTACATGATATTTTGCCGGGTTTGCTTCGTTTAAGCTATCTGCTCCTTTCATCCAGAACTGGTACTCTTTTTCCAGTTGTGGTAAATAAGATATCAGTATTTTTTCACCCTTTAGTTCGCCTAATAATTTTATCATCAGCGAATAAAATGGTGGTTGTGAACGACCAATAAAATAACTGCGATTACCATTGGGAATATACCCCAGGGTATCTATCAGGTAGGAGAAATTTTTAACCATATTCTCCACCATTTCGGTTTTGCCTGATGCTTTTAAACCAAGCATAGTAAAGTAGCTATCCCAGTAATAAATCTCCCCGAATCTGCCACCCGGAACAATATAAGGGTAAGGTAATGCAATTAGTGAGCCGCCTTTTTTATCTGGCGCCCTTGTAAGTACTGGCCATAGATCTTCTATATTACTTTCAACACTTTTGCTTTGGTCACTTTTATAACCATTGGAGTGCGGCACAGGCAAATCAAAATGCTCTGTTACAAATTTTATTAAGGAAAAGCCAGGTTCTTTTTTTTGCTTACTGTATGCAGCAATTATTTCTTCGGTTGAAAATCTTGGAAGGCAATCCACAAAAGTTTTTCCATCAGGAAACACCCTGTTTAATTGTACCTCTTCGAAAAGCGGATTTAATCGTTGTATCTCCAGTAGTGCCATCGGCTAAAACAATTAATGGGGGCTACCCGTCGCTTTCATTTCCGGGATAACAGATTTTGGTTGTAGTTTCTTAAAAATAAAAAGAAGGATTATAAGTATTGCAATAGGGAGCAGAGAAAAGTAAAAAGCAGTTTGTCCGCCATATGCTTCAAACACATGACCTGTGATAATAGAGCCGGTGGTTCCTCCCAGCGCTGAGAATACGACAATAAGACCGGACATCGCCCCATGTTTATGTGCCGGAAGATTACTAAGAATGACAGAATTGATCGCCGGATAAATAGGAGCGAGGAATAAACCAATAACAGGAAAAGCAAAAGCTACAAGAGGAATATCACTTAAATTATTGACCGGGATACCAGAAACATTCTTAGCAAGCGGCACGGTGAGCAGCACTAAACCAGCAGCAGCAAGCAGGCAGGCCACTAAAAAAAATAACCAATCAATCTTACGCAGTAATAAACCTGCCAAAAATCTCCCCAACGCAATGGATGCAGACATAATACTTGCCATTTGAATACTAAGGCTTGTAGATAATTTTAATACATCATTATTGAACGTAGGCAGCCAGCTCATTATACTCTGTTCGATAAGCACATAAAAGAAAGCACAGAAAATAAAGACAAGTACTAATGGAAGGAATATCAGCCTCAGCATACCGGCAAAATCATCAGCTAATGATTTTGTTTCCTCCAATTCAGCTTTTTTAACCGGGGACTCATCAAGTTTCGTGGATAGTAATAATAAAAAGGCAAGGATTGATAGTCCCGCAATGATATAGTATACGACGAACCATTCAGTTGATTTTGGGTCTGCATCATTTACGAAAGCGCTGAAAATGAAATAACCTGCGAGGACTCCTATCATAAAGAAGGATTCCAGGAAACTCATCAGGCTAATGTGTTCTTTTTTACTTTTTGTTATAAGTCCGAGTGTTGCGAAAACGCTTACTTTAATAAGGGCAAAACTTACCCCAACTGCAGCAAACAACAGCTTGGTCATAAGAAACGTACTTACTGATGGTATAATGAGGCACATAACGGATACTAATGCAAGGGCAAAAAGCATCGCTTTTTTGTATCCTATCCGAACAACATATGAAGCAAGAAGAAAAGAGGCAATAGCTATACTAAGATCCTTAAATGCTTCAAGGGTGCTTGCGGATCCTTTAGAAATTCCGAAATTATTTTGCACCTGTAATATCACTGTACCAACACTGTTGAGCAATATAGCAAAAACAAAATAATTGAGAAACAACGATAGTTTGATCTTAAAGGTGGACATGCAGCAGTCGTTTGTTAGTAAAATAAGCTACATAAAATGAACCACAAGCTGGCTGAAAAAACTATAACGTTTGCGGTGTAAAAATCACCTGTTTTGTGTAATTTAGTTCTATCCGTTATCATTTTCTATAGCAGATAAGTGAGGATAAACTGCCATGGAATACTATATTGAACCGCCTTCTACCAATAATGATTCAACCATCACTTCTTCAGGTGTTGATTCATTTCTGAGACAGGAAAGCATTTGGGTGAATGATAATTTTCCTAATTTATAGCCACTGGTTTCCACATACGTTATTTTAGGGTCGTACATGGTTGGAATTAACCCGTTACTTATACTTATAACTGAGATATCTTCTGGTACCCTTAGTTTTAGTTTGTGAATAGCAGACATCACTCCGATCAATATGAGATCACCCATACAAAAAATAACATCAGGCCGGTCCGTGTCTTTAAGTGCATCAAGTGCAACTCTCTTTGATTCAGCTATGCCCTCAGGATAATCTACAGTAATTCTTGTCTCAGGAGCATACCGTGCAAAGGTCTCTTTAAAAGAAATACATCGTATTTTAGTAATGCTCAGATGTGGGTGGCCGAAAAGAGCCAGTACATTTTTCTTTTTCTTTTCAATAATAGTTTCCGCAGCTATTTTAGCAGCCTCTTTATCTGCCAGGCATACTTTATGAGATCCTTCCACATCAGCCACCCGGTCAAAGAAAACAACCGGAATTTTCATCTCCTCCAGTTTCCGGAAGGGAGACATATCTTCTGTTTCGATAGAAATGGATACAAACAAGCCCATTATCATATTCTTACGAAACAGGTGAAGATTAGCTGTTTCGGTTTGCACTTTATCCCTCGATTGCATGATCATCACAGAATATCCATGAAGCCTTGCTTCTTCTTCAACGGCAGCGATGAAGGAATCATAAAAAAAATTATCGATGGTTGGCACCATGATGCCAAG
>JAKQEA010000067.1 GCA_029558715.1 Bacteroidota bacterium
TTTTTACCCGAAATAATTACCGCTTTTATTGCAGCTTACAAAGAGCATAAGAATATAAAAACAATAAAGCTGACAACAGCAACTCCTGTCAGCGACCTGATGAGAAATGCCATCGTCGAGCAAGTAAAAAGAACAGCCGGTTTTCAGCATGTAGAACTGGAAGAAAAAATAGATGAGAACCTGATTGGCGGCTTTGTATTACAAATCGATGATAAACTGGTGGATGCCAGCGTTGCTTACGACCTGAAAGCTATAGCTAAGCAATTTGAGAATAACGATTTTATTTACAAGATCAGATAATTTATAAAAGATAAAAAGAGATATATGCCAGAGATTAAACCAGATGAAATAAGTGCTATACTGCGTCAGCAGTTGAGCAACTTTAACGCCAGTGCAGACCTGGAAGAAGTTGGAACAGTTTTACAAATCGGTGATGGTATTGCCCGTGTATATGGATTGGGTAATGTCCGCTATGGTGAACTGGTGGAATTTGAAAATGGTGTTCGTGCCATTGCATTAAACCTGGAAGAAGATAATGTGGGTGTGGTATTAATGGGAGAAACGGGTGGTATCCAGGAAGGAGCCAAAGTAAAACGTACCGGCCAGATCGCTTCTATTAAAGTAGGCGAAGGAATGGTAGGTCGTGTGGTAAATACCCTGGGTCATCCTATTGATGGTAAAGGTCCGCTTACTGGTGATTTATATGAGATGCCGCTGGAAAGAAAAGCTCCGGGTGTTATCTTCCGTGAACCGGTAAAAGAGCCTTTGCAAACTGGTATTAAGGCGATTGATGCGATGATCCCGATTGGTCGTGGACAAAGAGAACTGGTTATTGGTGACCGTCAGACTGGTAAAACGGCCATTTGTGTTGACACTATTATCAATCAGAAAGAATTTTACAAAGCAGGTAAACCTGTTTACTGTATATATGTTGCTATCGGTCAAAAAGCATCTACTATCGCCGGCGTAATGAAAACATTACAGGACAATGGTGCTATGGATTACACTATCATTGTGGCGGCTTCTGCGTCTGATCCTGCTCCATTACAGTTCTATGCGCCATTTGCGGGTGCAGCTATAGGAGAATTTTTCCGTGATACCGGTCGCCCTGCACTGATCATTTACGATGACCTCTCTAAACAAGCTGTGGCCTATCGTGAAGTTTCTTTGTTACTTCGCCGTCCTCCCGGCCGTGAAGCTTATCCGGGTGACGTATTCTACCTGCATAGCCGTTTGCTGGAAAGAGCTGCCAAAGTTATCAGCGATGATAATGTGGCAAAGAACATGAACGATGTCCCTGATAGCATCAGGCATCTGATTAAAGGGGGTGGTTCATTAACAGCATTGCCAATTATTGAAACGCAGGCCGGAGACGTATCAGCCTATATTCCAACAAACGTAATTTCCATTACAGACGGACAGATATTCCTGGAAACAAACCTGTTCTTATCAGGTATCCGTCCGGCGATCAACGTTGGTATCTCTGTTAGCCGTGTGGGTGGTAATGCGCAGATCAAATCGATGAAGAAAGTAGCCGGTACATTAAAACTGGACCAGGCATTATATCGTGAGCTGGAAGCCTTTTCTAAATTTGGTGGTGATCTTGATGCGGCTACCAAAAATGTAATTGACAAAGGGGCCCGTAACGTGGAAGTGCTGAAGCAGCCACAATATTCTCCTTTTGCGGTAGAGAAGCAGGTAGCTATCATTTATCTGGGTACTAATGGGCTATTGAAAGATGTGGCCGTCAAAAGGGTAAAAGAATTTGAAGAGCATTTCTTAATGGAAATGGAAAATAAACTACCTGATGTACTGGCGGAGTTCAAAAAAGGAAATTTACCTGAGGAAGGTATTAAGAAGATGGTGGAATTGGCGAATGGATTGATTCCTTCATATAAGTAACTTAAACATAGTTAATATTTAAAAATCCTGCTTTAGTGCAGGATTTTTACTTTTGTAAAACCATTGACCTTGACTGCTTCAAACCTCAGAGCAACAAGGAAACATGCATAAAGTACTTATTGTTGACGACAACAAGGTTGCCCGATTGATGCTGAGCGAGATGCTACGCAAGATCAATACTATTGAACTGGCAGGAGAATTTGAAGATGCACTATCTGCAATTCCCCGGCTGAAAAAAAATGATATTGATATACTTTTCCTGGATGTAGAAATGCCGGGGATGTCTGGACTTGAATTATTAAAAGCTCTGCCTGAGAGACCACTTACAATACTGGTAACTGCAAAGGCAGGATATGCAGCAGAAGCTTTTGAGTTAAACGTAGTAGATTACCTGGTAAAACCGTTCTCTGTTTCAAGAGTTATTCTCGCAGTAGAAAAAGCGAAGGAACTATTAGTAGTTAAAAACTCAAAAGTAAAACAGGTTGAAAATAATCTTATTTTCATCCGTGATGGTAAGGCTATAAGAAAAATAATGCTTGAAAATATCTTATGGCTGGAATCTAAAGGCGATTATGTGAAAATTGTAACACAAGAGGGTAACTATATTATACATGCCACGTTAAGAAACCTGGAAGAAAAATTATCCGGCAATGATTTTGTACGGATTCACAGGGGTTTTATTATTCCGGTGAGTAAGATTGATTATATAGAGGATGGCGCGGCTTTTGTACAGGGTACTCCATTACCGGTTTCGGAAAATTACAGAAGTGAATTACTTAGACATTTACGACTTCTTTAATTACAGACCAATGTAAATAGTAAGATGAAAGTACGTGTAGGCTATTTGTTCTGGATATTTATGCTGGCTTTTGGGCTGATGATTCTGGTGGCAGCAGCGCAAATGCTTACAACCAGAAATATTAATGGCTTAAAAAAGGGAAACCGGGAAGCGGCAATTACTTTCTCTGTAAATAACCGGTTGCAGGATCTTATTAATCTCAGTTTTGAACTGGAGACAAAACTTATTGCGGGTACATTTCAAAAGAATCAGGAACAATCTATTCAGGACTCATTAACAATGCTTGGTTATAATGCATCACTGCTGCAAGATATTAATCTTAGTGAACAAGGGACAGCCGGATTTAAAAGATTGAATGAATTTATCAATAAACAAATTGAGATAAGCCTCGATGTATTAAACAAGAAACAAACAGAAGGAGTGCCGGCAGCAGCGTCATTAAAAAAACTCCATATCGCTGACAGTATATATACAATAGCCCTTTCGATACAGCGCTATCTCGAAAAAGATCTTGAAAATACACTTGCCAATAATACAAAGGTTTCAGGAAAATTATCGGCGTATAACAAGGTACTGGCAATTATTGCAATCGGAGCTGTTTTAATCTTAGCTACTATCATTATCAACAGGCATATGAGACAGGTACAATTGATAGCAAAGCTTGAGGAAGCAACGGCTGCTGCAACTAAGTCCGCTAAGATAAAAGATCAGTTTCTTGCCAATATGAGCCATGAGATACGTACCCCGTTGAATGCCATTATTGGTTTTACCAAGCTGCTTTCTCAAACACCATTAAATGCAGAGCAACAACAGTATTCAGTAATTATTAAAGACGCCGGGAAAAACCTTATGAATATTGTGAATGATATACTGGATATTTCGAAAATTGAAGCTGGGAAAATGAGGATTGAAAGCAAAAAGTTCGACCTGACCCATGTCATGCAAACACTTGAGTATATGTTTGAAAGTGCTGCAGCGGAAAAGGAACTTAGCTTTTTTCAGCAAGTTGAGAAGAATGTACCTGTTTTGCTTAAAGGAGATCCTGAACGGCTTGCACAGATATTGATAAATTTGATCAGTAATGCAATTAAGTTTACAAAGAAAGGATATGTGAATGTTGGTGTAAGCTTATATAATGAGGAAAAGGAAAAAAGCTGGATACGGTTTAGTGTAAAAGATTCAGGGGTGGGGGTGCCTGCAGATATGCATGAAAAGATATTTCAACGTTTCGAGCAACTCAACCCGGATGAAGGGCAGGTAACAAAAGGAACCGGCCTCGGGCTTAGTATTGTAAAGAGTCTTGTTGATCAAATGGGCGGGGAAATATCTTTATCAAGTGAATCTGGAAAGGGATCAGAATTTACGGTGATACTGCCTTTTGAAAAAGTTACTATACCCATAAGTGAAGAAAATACAAATGAACAACTCAACACACATTTTTATTATCCCGGTGCCTGTATTTTGGTAGTTGAAGATAACCGGATAAATCAACTTTATTTAAAACATACACTTGCTACATTTGATATAGAAGTGGATATTGCTACTAACGGGAGGGAAGCGATAGAGGCAGTAACGAATAACAAATACGACCTCATTTTATTGGATATTCAGATGCCCGTTATGGATGGATATGCAGCGATATCGGCTATGCGGCAAACAGCTTCTTTTTCAACTCCGGTTATAGCAATGACAGCTTATACAATGCCCGGGGAGAGGGAGAAATGCCTGAAGGCGGGTATGAATGATTATATTGCTAAACCTGTTGAATTCGGACGGTTGGTTGCAGTATTTGAAAACTATTTGCAAAATAAAAGAAGCAGCAAAAAAGTCAATAAAAACCCTATACTCCATAGTACTTTTTTATTGGATTTGTCAGGAGGGGATGAAGAAATGGTGAACAGGATATTAGCCGAAATAAAGCTGGAAATACCTGGTGCTGTCAAAAGACTGGAAAATTTAATACGAAACCCTGTTGCTGATAATATTAATACTGATTGTCATCACATGATTTCAACCTTTTCTCCTTTAGGAGGTGATACACAGGTTATGAGGAAAATACGTCAGTTGCATATTGAATCGAGGGAATTAAATAATGAAAACCATTTCACAGGAATAATTAATGATATTATTTATGAGCTTTATGAGCTGGAAAAGGATATACAGGAAGCGATAGAACAAGGATAAGAAAATTAAGTATGATTTACAGCCAGAATCTTGAACGAAATTTATTTATACTCCTTTGGTCAGGAGCCTTTGTTATTATGTTAGTAATGATACTGGATGGCTTTATTTCGGATGCCGCTCAAAAGAAAACCGTTTGGACTTCAGGAGAAGCAAATATTTGGGGCAGTGAAACAATTAATGATCTACTTCTTTCTGCTGATGAGCTGAGTATAGCTGAGAAAAACTCATTTATTCAACTATATCTTAAACCGGGCAAAGAAGTTGAGGGAATAACTAATCTACTGGAAACAAAAGAAAATGTGTATAGAAAAATATTTCAACGGAAAGTAAACAAGTTAAAGCGAATAAATAACAATGAAGATTTCTCCATTAAACCCATACCAAAATGATACCCCAATTTTTTTTATTTATTTTATTGGCTACAGGAATCATTCTTTCCTCATGTGGTACACAACGGAAAATTGAAGATACCCGTAAAGCAATAGCAGTGTTTAAAGAAGAACAGAAGAGTGAAACTGCCAGGATCAGCTCTGTTAAGGATTTTTCTGTCGTGAAGCTAGATGAAGGGAAAATTGATAAAAATATAAAGCACCTGATAGATACCAGGATAAACAGGTATACAAATAAGATAGATTCGTCCAAAAAGGTACTTAGTACATTAGAGTCTTTGATAGAAGATAAAAAGAAATTCAGAAAAGGATATAAAGAGATTGTTTTGCCGGCACTGGATTCATTGAAGAAGGATACCTCAACAGCCGGGGAAAGGCTGAAGATTTATATGATGATTGAAGACGGACTTAATGTGGCAAGTTATCACCTCTTTGATCTTGCAGCCTTTTTTGGATCCGGCAAGTATATTATACCAGAGGATAAAGTAGATTTTGCACAAGCTTCATTTGCCCCAATTATTGATTCATTGATTTTATTTTCGAATAAATACAATGACAAGTCAAGGACAGCTTCTTTACTTATTTTGGGGTTTGCAGACGGAGCCGGTTTTTCAGAAGGCCCTTTATATGATACCTTAAAGATTATGACAGGAAAAGAAAGTGCAACAAAGGAAGAACTAAATCAGAAGCTATCTGAATTAAGGGCTAGGGAACTTATTAAGCACCTGGAGCAAATATATATACAGAAGCAACAGCATTTCCCTATGACAAAGGACTTCCGGATTGAATATATAGGTCAGGGGAAAGGAGAGGAGTATCCATTACCGACCATTAAGGATTATATGGTGGAAGATGACCGACGCAGAATTGTGCTTTGTTATTGGATTGTTTTGCCTGATTAATTGACAAGATAAAAGCTAATGTAATTTGTTAGCTTGGTTGGTATAGCGGAAAAGGGTAGTTTATTTTGGATGGTGTTGACTATTTGTGAATTTGGTAGCATGCCTTAGCTAATGTGTTATTGGTTTTTAACTTATTCAAAGATAATTTTATCGTTAGGAAAGCTTGTTTTGTCGAAATATATCTGTGAACAGGTCACTTTGATTTTATTTTACTGTGCTTTGAGGTAAAACAGGCTGCAGGAGAGGGTAAACATATTCAGGCTAATGGTTGGTCAAATGAAAACCCTCTTCCTGTTGTCCTGTTAATTGTATTGGACTCGAAATGAGCACTTATAATAATTAAGTGATATTATATAGTAACTATTTAATCTATGAGGAATCTATCTATTCTGTTGCTATTGCTATTTTCTTTTTATGCTGTAAAATCTCAAACTCTTGACTGGAGCTCTTCATTTACCCCTGCCTGGGTGGATGGAGGAACAAGTGGCACAGCTAATAACGTAGGGGGGTCTGGAGTAAACGTAACCGTCAATATCACTAATTCACAAGCAGGTACCTATCAAAATGTTACCGGTGCGATTCCGGCTCCCTCTGTTAACACTGATAACGGAAGAGCCGGATTTTTTATTATAGCTGGTTCAACTGATTGCCTTGAAATAGATGTTAACTGGACAAGTAATACAGCATTTGTAGACGTAGTATATAATTTTTCTCAGCCTGTTTATGGTATTACCTTTCGGGTTGGAGATATTGATAAAAATAGCCCTACTACAAATACATACTTTGACAGGGTTACTATTTCAGGTTTGAATAATGGTGCAACTATATTGCCTCAGTCAATAACAGAATTAAATCCTTCCGGTTATCTTACCATTGCCGGTAATGTGGTTTATGCTAATACGACCAGTGGCGCCGGAGGTAATGCTGCTACAAATACTACAGCCCTGAGTACGCAACAAGCTTCCGTCGAAGTTAGCTTTGGATCAAGGGGGTTAACTCAACTTACACTTAGATACGATAATCAAACAGGAGCTCAGGCTAATCCAGCACTACAGGCTATCGCAATCGGTAATCTTACCTTTAGTAAAATTGTATTATCAGGTACTGTATGGAATGATGTTAATAACAGCGCTAATGGTACATTTACTAATATCTTTACTTCAGGTGAAACAGGAACTAATACCGGCAGTCCGATATATGCAAATCTGGTAGATAATGCCGGTAATGTTGTGAATACGGCATTGGTAGCTGCGGATGGTACCTATTCATTAACTGCTCCACTTAATACAACCGGACTTACACTAAGGTTAAGTACAGTTCAGGGAGTAGTTGGTAGCCCGGCCCCTTCCAATAATATTACTGCAGGCTGGACTAATACCTCCCCTTTACAGACAGCTGCTTTTAACACTACTACTTCTGACATTGCTGGAAACGATTTTGGTATAGAGGCATTACCTGAAACCGCAATAAACACACAGCCAACAACTCCCAATCCAGGAGGGTTTACCAATGTTGTTATTCCTTCAGCTGCATTTCAGAACAGTACTGGAGGCAATCCCAATACGGGTGATCTGACGCCAGGCTCTGTTAGCCAGATGCGTATAACAGCATTTCCATCTAACGCTAATACTATAACTATAAATGGCACAACGTATATTAACGGGGGAACCTGCCCGCCCGCCACTACCTGTATTACATGGCCTGTTGCCGGAATAACAGTAGCCTACAATAATGGCTCAGGTATTGCAGTGCCAGTAAGCATAGATCCCCAAGATGGAAATGTAGCGGTGGTACTGCCAATAGCTGCTATTGATAATGCGGGTAAAGAAGACCCATCTCCGGGTAGTATAACACTCAATTTTACATCTACTCTACCTGTAAAAATCCTTGATTTTTCAGCTACTAAAACCGGGAATGACGTGAAACTTAGTTGGGTTGTTGAAAATCAGGAAAACTTAAGGGAATATCGATTAGAAGCATCAAATACTGGGAGAGAGCCCTTTAATTTGATTGTTACCCTAAGTTCTAATAATCAGACTTCCGGGGCATATACATATACAGATTTTAATGTGGCTGTTCGTGGCACTACAATGTATTATCGGTTAAAAGCGATAGACAATGATAACAGTTATAGCTATAGTAAAATCATTCTGGTAAATTTTGTCAAAGGAATTGCATTAGCTATTCGGCCAACTATTGTACACCCTGGTGAATTATTGACTGTTTCTATTGTAGGAGAAAATGCTGAATATTTTACTGTGAATATGCTGAATATGACAGGGCAATTAATACAAAGCAGTAAACTAAAGGGAGGAGCTTATACTCAGCTTAATACTGATAAGTTACTGAAAGGAGTATATATAATACAGGTGTCAGGAAATGAAGAAACAATATCACAGAAAATAATATTGCAGTAAAATAAATACATCAGTATTAATTAATTTTACACCTAAGCAAGCCAGACTTGCTTAGGTGTAATTATTTATCTATCTGCTTGTCTCGAAATTTGTTTTAAGTGTAAAAATCTATAAGGCAATTTAAATTGCAATCCCTAGTTATAGTTGTTTTATAATATCCGGCAAGTCAAAGATGCATCTTTGACTTGCCGGATATTGATTTTACTGGCAAGCTAAATTATCTGACTATGCCTTTTATATGTATAGCTTTATCAGTTTTTTATGTTGTTGATTATCAGTAGTTATAGTAAAATTACTACATAAAATACGGTATTTTTTACGAAAAAATCCTCGATAAACTTGCAAGTAAAAAAACTGCGTATTATGTTTGTGTTCGAATCGAACGAATCCTAAGGAAACAACGAAATCCGACCACTGAAACTAACTACTCTCATCAAGGGATATTACTCCCGGAAAGTTTCAAATCTTACATATCGGGTTTCATTGCGATCTAAGGGACGAGTTCAACAACCGTACTAACTTAATCTTGACCCTAAATTGAAAACAATGAAAACAATTGTACCCTTAAAGCAAAGCCTTGTGAAGTTTGTGCTGCTGATAGCTGTGACAGCTTCAGGTGTACTAACCCAGGCTCAATCTCTCCCGGTTTTATCTGACGGATTAAAATTTGAAAGCTTTCAGCATATTTCAGGAACAAACCTTGAAGTTGGAGCCGTTTATCGTTTTGCAAGTGTAACCACTAATGTGGATGCCCTGATAACAATTGACAGTTTAGTAAATGGCGCCAAAGTGAATAAGATAGATGATAACAGTAATGGTACAGGTTATAAAGCGGCGTTTCAGCCTGCTGTTCAATCAGGAAATTTCATTGGAAGCTCGTATGCAGTATTCTCTATTCAGTTTGTTCAGGAAAACACAACCATACCCGTAATACTACAATCAGTTAATGCAACCGCCCTTGACCTGGATGGTAATAGCACTCTTAAAGAATTTGTTGAGATTGGATATGGCGCAGGTGCTACAATGTCTTACTGGATGGGAACACCTGATATCCTCGTTTCGCAACTTATAACTGGTGCTTATTATGCCAGGAACATATTAGGAATTGAGAGGAGTGGTATTGATACTGCTTCCCTTGCCAATATGTTTACTGCTACAAAATCTGATGTTTCTTCTTATACACTTAAATACGGTACAATTACATCAAATCGTACAAGTGCTACCAGGCAGTTTAGCCTGTATATGAAAGGATTTGCTTACCCTCCGTCTACATTGCCTGTAAGTCTCACTGCTTTTTCTGCTTCATTAAATAATAATAAAGTTGATCTGAAATGGACAACTGCATCCGAAATTAACGTTAGTCATTTTGTGGTTGAAAAAAGCACAGATGGTTCAAACTATAGTGATGCAGGCATGGTGTTCTCTTACGGGAGTGCTTTTGAAACGGCTAATTATACTCTCTCAGATAATATTTCCGGCACTCAAAGCAAAGTGATTTATTACAGGCTTCGTTCTGTTGATATTGATGGAAAAAGTCAGTTGTCTGCAACCCGTATTATCAGAATTGACAGTAAAGAAAGTAATTCTATCGCCATCCTCACTTATCCTAACCCGGTTAATAACGAGCTTCGTATTACGGTGCCTGCTAACTGGCAAAATAAAAAGGCAGTGTATGAATTGTTCAATGCCAATGGTCAGATTGCTAAAAGAACTGAAACAGCTAACAGCAGCCAGACAGAAGTGATCAATGTAACAAGCCTGACCCCAGGTTTCTATATTGTAAGAGTAAGTTGTGAAGGACAAGTAGCTCAGCAAAAGATAGTTAAGCACTAAGAATATTTTTCAATAGGGGTTCCAGCCGTTCCGCCCTAGGCGGGACGGTTCTTTTTAAAATAATTTGGTTTATATTATAAACTACTTTACATTTGTTTTCCAAACCGTGAATTATGGGAAAGTTTAAAAAATTATATACCATTATAATAAGCACTTTTCTGTTACAGGCAATAACTGCCCAGGTAACAATAAAGGGTGTTGTAAAGGATAATAAAAATAATCCTGTGGCAGGAGCCAGCATTGCTATCAAAGACAGCTACGATGGGGCAACTTCTGACTCTCTTGGCCGATATAGTTTCAAAACATTTGAAAAAGGAACGCAACTGCTGCTTGTTTCGAATATCGGCTTTAAGTCTTTTGAGCAGCAGGTTAAGCTGGAATCAAGTATAATAACGATAGATGTGGTATTGAAACAGGAAGTCACTGAATTGACCGCTGTAGTACTCTCGGCTGGTACTTTTGAAGCCAGTGACCGTAAAAGAGCTGCTGCAGTTCTGGATCCAATTGATATTGTGACAACCGCCAGTGCAAACGGAGATATTACACAGGCATTGAAAACATTACCAGGGGCACAACAGGTGGGAGAGAGCGAAGGGTTATACGTCAGAGGAGGTACGGCTGCAGAAACAAAAACTTTTATTGACGGCACATTGGTAAATAATTTTTTCTTCAGCAGTGTTCCCAATATTGCACAGTTTGGCAGGTTCTCACCTTTTATTTTTAAGGGAACCGTATTTAGTACTGGCGGCTACTCAGCTTTATATGGGCAAGCACTTTCTTCGGCATTGATCCTGGAATCTATTGACTTACCAGAGCAATCATCTGCCAACCTCGGTATAAGTGTGTTGAGCCTTAGTGCCGGTTACCAGCATCTTTCCAAAAACAAGAAATCATCATTCGGGGGAAGTTATAGTTATACAGACCTTTCTCTTGCATTTGCGGTGATAAAGCAACGCCAGGATTATTCACGGGTACCTGCTTACCATAATGCAGATGCCAACTTTCGTATCAAGACATCAAAAACAGGTATGCTGAAATACTACGGCTATTTCAGCAGTAATAGACTTGCATTTACCACTAATAGTATCGATTCACTTGGCTATATGGATAAATTCGCTATCAGCAACACAAACCATTATCATAATCTGTCATGGAAAGAGAATCTGCCTAAAAGATGGAAGTTGCAGACAGGTATTTCTTATACTAATAATAAAGACAATATTAACAGCGGAATGCAGGATGCTAATAAGAGTGATGTAATACTTGGTGGCCTTGAATCAAAAACATTTGGTATCATTTTGAAGGGAAATTATTTTAATGCCAAAGCGGTTCTTGAAAAGAAATTGAAGGGGCTGAGTGCCATCCGTTTTGGAAGCGAGTATAATTACACTAATGATGAATCTGAATATACAGCTTACAACGGGCAAAAATATCCAGGTAAGCTAAAGGAGAATATTAAATCTCTTTTTGCCGAAGCTGATGTATATGCTACAAATGACCTCGCTATAAAAGGGGGACTTCGTATGGAGCATTCTTCATCACTTAGAAAAACAAACCTGGCACCAAGATTTTCTATTGCTTATAAAATAGGTAAGGGAAGCCAGGCCTCGGTCGCCTATGGTATTTTTTATCAGAACCCGGAAAGAAGATATTTACCTTCTCCCAACGAGTTAACCTACATGAAGGCGACTCATTATATTTTACAATACCAAAAGGTATTGAACCAGCAGTCTTTCCGGGCAGAGGTTTTTTATAAAAAGTATGATAATCTTGTTAAGACTGCTATTGTTGGGTTTACTGAAGCTGCAGTTAGTAATAACGGTTTCGGGGATGCAAAAGGGATTGAGTTTTTCTGGAGAGACAGAAAGACAATTAAGAATTTTGATTACTGGATATCTTATTCATACCTGGACACCAAAAGAGATTTTCTTAATTTTCCTTTCGCCATTACACCAAATTTTGCGGCAAAACATACTGCCTCTCTTGTTACAAAAAAGTTTGTTCAAAGCCTGAAGATGAACTTCAATGCATCATACAATTACAGCAGCGGACGGCCCTATTATAACATTGGATTTGACGGAAGTAATTATAAGTTTAATGACCGGGGCACTATTCCGGATTATCACAATGTAAGTTTTGCAATCAATTATTTGCCCACTATTGGTAAAAAGGATGCAAAATCTTTCGCTGTATATGTATTGCAGGTAAGTAATATTTTCAATATTAAACAAACATATGGGTACACATATTCCTATAATGGACAGAGAAAAGAAGCTATAGTGCCTACTTCGAGAATGTTTGTTTTTATTGGGGCTTTTATAAGTTTCGGGGTTGATAGAAGTGAAGAAGTAATCAATAACGGATTATAAACTATTAATTTTTATATTATGGATCAACATGCACCTGGTCCTGAAAAGGATCCCAAGCTTTGGGAAATAGCTCAGAAAAGAGCCAGCTTCAAAACGAATCTGATTACATATATCATTGTCAATGCTTTTCTGTGGATACTTTGGGCTATCACAAAAGGCAGAGGCTATGATGGGGGTATTCCATGGCCTGTATGGCCAACCCTGGGCTGGGGTATTGGTATAATCTTTCATTATTTCGGCGCCTATGTTTACCCGGAGGCTAATTCGGCAGAACGGGAGTATGAAAAATTGAAAAATAAAAAATCATAATCTTTTACTATTTAAATCATAAAAACATGAAAAAAGGTTTATTTGTCTTACTTACACTGGCAATAACAACTGTAACAATTGCGCAAAGCGAAAAATATCTTAAAGCTATGGAAGCGTTGGTGCCAGCTGTGGATACAACCCGCAATTCTGAGGGACTGACTGAACTGGCTAACTCTTTTGAGCGTATAGCCAATGCAGAGAAAACACAATGGTTGCCTTTTTATTATGCAGCTCTTTGCTACATTAATAAAGCCAACGGATATTTTCAAACTCAGGAGCTGGATAAGATTGACCCGCTGATGGATAAAGCAGAACCATTACTTGCCAAAGCAGAAGAGCTGGAGAAGAATAATTCCGAGATCATGTGTCTGAAAAA
Organism: Bacteroidota bacterium; assembly: GCA_029558715.1. Lineage (GTDB taxonomy): Bacteria > Bacteroidota > Bacteroidia > Chitinophagales > Chitinophagaceae > JJ008. Next base: position 13,481 of record JAKQEA010000067.1, read on the forward strand.
AATGTTTAATACAGGTAAGATGATGGCTGACCCTATGAACAGGTACATGACCTATGGACAACCGGCCGCACAAGCACTTGAAATAGCAAAAAGCCTGAATCCGGAAAACCCAAGAGTTTACTTACTGGAAGGTATTGATAAGTATTATACACCTGAGCAATGGGGAGGAAGTAAGACAGAGGGAAAAAAACTCTTTGAGGAAGCTATGAAAAAGTATGAAGCATTTAAACCTGCCAGTAGTATTCACCCTTCCTGGGGAATAGGCCAGGTTAAGTATTTTCTCACACTGGAATAAGAAAAATAATAGACTGAAGACAGCCGGGTCCCGGCTGCTTTATGTCGTTTAAAAATAGTTGCTATGACTAATGAGAATTTCACGCCAGAACAAAGCTTGCAACTGATCCGGTCTATGATCAGTAAGACCAAGCAAAACATGTCTGACAACAGTATTTATTTTCTTGTATGGGGATGGCTTACTTTCATCGCCTGTACAGCCCAGTTTGTATTAAAGAATATTTTCCAGTATGAAAAGCACTACCTGGTGTGGACAGTTATTATTATCGGGGTAGCTTTCTCGATTTACCAGGGCAGAAAGGAGGGTACATCTGTTAAAGCAAAAACCTATGTAGATGAAAACATGAAACACTTATGGGCTGGTATGGCAATAAGTTTTTTTGTATTAGGTATGATCCTTACAAGGCTGGGTTGGGGAACTGTGATATTTCCCTTTTTTATTATGCTGTATGGGCTAGGAACGTTTGTATCCGGCAACTTTATCCAGTTCAGACCACTGATCATCGGGGGTATTATTGCCTGGGCGCTGGCCATTGGATCAACATTTGTAAATTATGATTACCAGATGCTTTTTGGTGCAGGGGCTATTTTAATTAGTTATATCATCCCGGCGCATATGTTACGTTACAGAAACAAGATTGCTAACGACTAATATGATCATCATGAATGAGCAGGAAAAAATACTGACTGAAAAGGAAAGCCTTGATCTGATTACGCAAATGATCAATAAAGCAAAAGATGCCTGTCATGATACGGGTATTGCAGCCATTATGTGGGGGGCAGTAATCGCTATTTGTTCATTGGTGAGGCTGTCCGAGCTTCATTTCGGGTACAGGCTGCCATTTGATATTTACCTGCTTACTATTGTTGCAGTAATCCCACAGATCTATTTTACGATAAAGGAAAAGAAACAAAGAAAAGTAAAGACTTATGATGATGGTTTTATGGATTCACTGTGGATGGGATTTGGTATTTGTATTTTTCTGATGATTTATACCACCAGTGCAATGTACAGTCAGTGGGATCCCGCTGCGGATGAATACAGGAAACTAACCGGAAACGCATATCCTTTCAGGTTGTATGAATTTACTTCTCCTTTGTTTTTGATGCTTTATGGATTGCCTACGTTTGTTACAGGGGTTAGTATGAAATTCAAGCCAATGCTGTGGGGAGGTTTACTTTGTTGGGTGAGTTGTCTTGTAACAATTTATACTCCGATAAAAATTGACCTGATCTTAGTCGCTTTGTCTTCCATCTTTGCATGGCTGGTTCCAGGTATCATTATGGAGAAAGATTACAGAAAAGCCAAAAGTGAGTTAGCACAAGCAAATGTTTAAAGAACTCGATCCTATATTACATTCCCAGCTGCGGTTGGCCGTTATGTCACTACTTATTGGCGTGAAGGAGGCGGAATTCACTTTTATAAAAGAAAAAACTAACTCTACAGCAGGTAACCTCAGTGTGCAGATACAAAAGCTGAAAGATGCCGGTTATATAGATGTAATAAAGCAGTTTAAGGATAATTATCCGCAAACAACCTGTAAAATAACAAAGTTGGGTATTAAAGCTTTTGAAGAATATGTGGTAAACCTTCAGTCATATCTTGGAGGAACTTAAAAATGAGGAAGCCCTTTAGACAAAGGGCTTCTTCTCTTTTGATACTCTAAGTGTATGAAAAAGGTGGGCTGGTTAGTGGCTCAGCCTGTTATTATTCCGTATTGGTTGCAAAACAAGTTGTGGTGTTTGCTCTTTTTTGGATCGGACTATTTTTTCAACTGCCTTTTTCAGGCGGCTATACCCTTCTTTCAGCGATTTTTTTAATTTTTCAGACATACGTTTATTTTTATTAACGGCCCGGTTCCACTGTAACTGTTTCTGAATACGATACCTGTTGATTTTTATCTATCAGTTTAATTCTGTAAAACGTTCTCGTTTTCCTGATTTTTTCAAAAAACTGGTATTTGTTGTTTAGTGATTCATCAGTGCCAAATACCAATGCTGCAATAGTATAACTTTTTCCATCATTACTTCTTTCTACTTCAAACATCGAAACTTTTTCATTTGCCTGAGCTTTCCAATTCAGCAACACTTTATCACTAATGATGTTCCAATTAAAGTCTGTAACCTTGCTATGGGTAGTAGCTTTAGGTACTGTGGAGAACGAAAGGCTTGTAAAAGGGGTCGTATTATTTATCTCACCGGATGAAGTGTCCGGAAAGTTTAAAAAAGCGATTATTAATATGAGGTAAGCAGACATTTCTTAGGGTTTTTGAATTCGATCTTCAAAGGGCCCACAGAAATATTGGATGTTAGTTTTCGGTTGCTCCATATACCCGGTGTAATCTTCTACTTACATGGCGTACTCAAATGGTGGAGAGGAAATGGTGTTTTGGTACGGACAATTATCGTAGTTTTACGTTGATATATGTGGTTTTCCGAATCGGAAACAAACCTAAGATATGACTTTAATAATTGCAAGGCTTTTCGAAGAAATATTTTCTTAAACCCTTAAATACTTCATTAACAGGGCTAAACCTTTAATACCTTTGGCCGTTATCTTTTTACGATGGGTTCAATTATCAGGGTTGATCATTTAACCAAGCATTTCCGGGATATTAAAGCAGTTGAGAATCTTTCTTTTACAGTTGAAGAAGGCCAGGTGTATGGTTTTTTGGGACAAAATGGTGCCGGTAAATCTACCACTATCAGAATGTTGCTCACACTGATTCAGCCCACCTCCGGTAGTATTGACATATTCGGTATGGATCTGCAAAGACACCGGAAGGAGATTCTTAGGCAAGTAGGTGCTATTATTGAACGGCCAGATCTCTACAAATACCTTACGGCACTGGAGAACCTTCGCATTTTTGCCACTATGAGCGGGATAAAAATTTCCGGGAAAAAATTAATGGACCAATTGGCAATGGTCGGATTGGAGCAAAGGGCACATAGCAAAGTAAAAACATATTCACAAGGAATGAAACAACGATTGGGTATCGCTACAGCATTGGTGCATGATCCCAAACTTATCATATTGGACGAACCTACTAATGGATTGGACCCACAGGGTATTGCTGATATCCGGAATCTTATTCTTATGCTCAGCCGGGAGAAGAACAAAACCTTACTGATTTCATCTCACTTATTAAGCGAAATAGAACTGATAGCTGATTCCATGCTTATTATTGATAAAGGGAAAAAGTTAGTAGAAGGAAGGGTAAATGATCTGTTTGACCCTGCCGAGACTGTTGTTGAATTAAAAACAACCAATGATGCAGCAGCATTTGAAAAGCTTAGTGGATCTGATTTCCGGGAATTTGTCCAGCAGAGAAGGAATGACTGTGTACTACTAAAGCTGCATCGCAACAGGATACCCGAAGTGCTTAAAGAGTTGGTCAGAATGGAAGTCAATGTGATTTCCTTGCATTCAAAACATTCACTGGAGGATTATTTTTTATCATTAACAACCGGCCAACCCCATGTGGAAGCTCTTAAAAATTGAATTATTTAAAATATTCAAACGGCCCCGCACTTATATCGCTTTTGGTGCTATAGCTGCTATCGTTTTTCTTATACAGGTGGCTTTAAAATTCGATGGTAAATCATATGTGGATCTGTTAATGAGTAACCTGTCAGGGTCTTTTGAGTTTTCAGATGAGTTTAAAAATAAATTACTCAACGGCTATCTTATCTGTTTCGTAATCTTAAATACACTGTTGATACAAATGCCCTTATTGGTGGCATTAATAGCCGGGGATTCTATTGCCGGAGAAGCCAATATGGGAACATTACGGCTTTCTCTTACTAAACCGGTAAGCCGTACTCAATACATGCTGGTTAAATTTGCTGCGTCGGTAGTTTACACTTTGGCATTATTGATCTGGATGGCAGCATTGGCTTTATTTGGCAGTATGCTAATCTTCGGAACCAATGATATGGTTGTTCTTCGTTCAGAAGGTATTGAGCAAATGAAGGATTTTGATGTTTTGTGGCGGTATGTGGCTGCTTTCGGATATGCTGCTGTAGCGCTTACCACTGTTTCAGCTCTTGCTTTCCTGTTGAGTGTTTTTGCAGAGAATTCGATCGGACCGATCATTGCGACAATGAGTATCGTAATTGTATTTACTATTCTGTCTGAAATGAATATCCCGATCTATGACAAGACAATTAAGCCCTACCTGTTTACTTCTCATATGGTAGCGTGGAAGGGTTTTTTCTATGTAAAAGCTGATGCAGAAGGGACGACCATTAACGGAAGTATAGAGAATCTTCCGGCAGTATTAAGAAGCCTGGGAATTCTCGTGGCATATATTGTTTTATTTTTTAGTACAGCAGTATGGGTTTTTCGGAAAAAGGACATACTTACATAAATTTTTAGCAAGCATGAAACGTATTTTTTTTATTGGCCTTTTCATTTTCATCGTATTTTCTTCAGCAGGACAGGCAGCAGAGGATATTATTAATAAAGTAAAGGCAAAGCTGGAGAAGGTCAATGACTATGAGGCAAAAGGCAAGATGAAAACAAATGTTGTTTTCATAAAAGCACCGATCGCAAATGTCAAAGTGTATTATAAAAAGCCCAACAAGCTTCGCATTAATAACGAGAGCGGAATTTCTTTTATCCCGAAGGGTTCTGTAAATATTAACCTTAATAATATATTTATTAATACGGAGGGGTTTGATATTATTGATGTTGGTAAAGAGGCGGGAACAAACCTGCGAATCATCAAATTGCTTCCAAAGGATGAAAACGCTGAGGTGGTACTGTCAACAGTATATGTGGATGAAGTGCAGTATGTAATTAAAAAAGCCAAGACAACAACAAGGGAGAATGGCACTTATGAACTGGAGATGACCTATGGTAAATATGCCGAATACGGGTTAGCGGATAAGGTAAGTTTCTCATTTAATACAAAAGATTACAAATTACCTAAAGGAATTACTTTTGATTATGATGATGGCAGCAAAAAAGAAGAACCTGCAGACAAGCTAAAGAATAAGAAAGGGAAAGTTGAAATCACTTATTCTGCCTATACAATAAATAAGGGAGTGCCTGATTCTGTTTTTAAATGAAATTAACCCTCTTCAATAATCTCATCTTTAGCATTGGCCAGAATTGAAGGAGTCATTTTTCTTAATGGATTTTTCCGGCTGTCTTCATAGCCATTTCTTCTATTTATAATATCAATACACTCAAATATAGCTGCCAGAAATGAAGATGTATCTGCCTTGTCTTTTCCGGCAATATCAAAAGCCACTCCGTGATCAGGAGAAGTTCTAACTGCCTGTAATCCGGCTGTAAAATTTACCCCTTCACCCGTAGCCAGTGTTTTAAACGGTATCAATCCCTGGTCGTGGTACATAGCTAATACGGCATCGAATTTTTCAAAACCCCGCCTGGCAAAAAAAGCATCAGCGCTATAAGGCCCCACCACAAGCAGGTTATTGTTTTTTGCTTCTTTGATGGCGGGCTTAATTATTGTTTCTTCTTCATTACCAATCAATCCTTCATCACCGGCATGGGGATTTAATCCAAGTACGGCTATTCTTGGTTTATCGATTCCGAAATCTTTTTGCAGGCTCTGGTTGATGATAGTAAGTTTACTGACAATTTTTTCTTTGGTAATATGTTTGGTTATTTCATTTACCGGAACATGTTCAGTTACCAGTGCTACACGGAAATCGCCGGCACATAACATCATAACAACATCATTAACGCCAAATATGTTTTTCAGGTAAGGGGTGTGCCCGGTAAAATTAAAATCAGCTGATTGTATATTTTTTTTATGAATGGGTGCTGTAACCAGTCCGTCAATTTGTTTTTGTTTCAGAGCTGCAACGGCGGTTTGAAGGGAAAGAACAGCATACTTTCCGCCAATATCAGTTAATTGCCCCGGTGTTATCTGCACTTCTTCCTCCCAGCAATTAAAAAGATTAACCTGTTTTGGATTGATGCGGTTAAATTCTTTAATGTTCTGGTAGTTCAAATTCGCTTCGGGAACAGATTTTCTGTAAAAATTTATTGCCTTTCCGGAAGCAAAAATGACAGGAGTACAATGTTCAAGAATCCGGCTGTCCGAAAAGGTTTTAATGATCAGTTCTATACCTATGCCGTTAAGATCTCCGCAGGATATGCCTATTACTGGTTTTATACTTGCACTCATGTAGCTTATTTTCCGGGTAAAAGTATGAAAATCGTTTCAGTAACAGATAAATCAAC
>JAKQEA010000084.1 GCA_029558715.1 Bacteroidota bacterium
TTATTATAGAATATTGTTTGCCTGAATGCAGCTAAGGATTTACGGGACTCTCCCTGTTCTGTAAAGTACCAGGTATCTGAATAAGGATAGTTGTTGATCATAGTTGTCTCAGTAATTGTATACAAAGGTTTGTTGAAAGCTGTAGATACGGCGTCTCTTAAATAAACACCCCGTTGATCTACTTTTAACCTGGTCTTGGAAGGTTCAAAATAATACAATACATAAGGTGTACCAGTGACCGGGAAGACTATTTTCCCTGAATCAGCCAGTGGTAACAACCACTTAACTTTATATTCGTCCACCAGGTCTTCAAACTCGCTGATTTTTTTTGCACTTTTATTCTTCACAAACCCTTCCTGCGCATCGGCATAGATTTTTCTGAACTCATTGTAAAAAGCGGTGGCGGCAAATTCATTTTGGCAATAAATATTACTGAAAACAAATAAAGACAGTATAGCTATACTTATTTTCATTTAACTGGTTTTTGGCTTAGTTCACAGTCTTAAACAAGGGTTTTGTCTAAGTTAGCATGGATTTTATCGAAAAATAAGATTAAGCTTTAATTACAGGTTTACCTTACTCTTCTAAAATTACAAAAAAATGAAAAAATTGTTAACCTCAATGTCGCTGACAGGCCTGTTAATTATGGCTATCGGTTTTACCTCCTGCAAAGGAAAGCTCAAAGATGCAGACATTAAAACAGCTATAGAAGCTGCATTAAAAGCAGACCCGATGGCTGCCGGAACTATGGTCGAAGTTAAAGATGGTGTAGCTACGCTGACCGGAGAATGTAAAGATGAAATGTGCAAAAATCTTTGTGCAGAAATTGCCGGTAAAGTAAAAGGAGTTAAATCTGTCGTTAACAACTGTTCTGTCGCTCCACCCCCTGCTGCACCGGTCATTAATCCTGAAGATGATGTACTGACAAAGGCGCTTACTGATGCATTGAAAGATCATGCAGGAATGGGATTTGCTGTAAAAGAAGGCAAGATTGTATTGACAGGAGAAATTGCAAAAGCAAAATGGGCCATGCTAAAACAGACCCTTGACAAACTGAAATCGAAAGGATATGACCTTACAGGCCTTACTATTAAATAACATGTAAAAACAAAAATTATGGCATTGCAAGATAAATACCAGGAATTAATTACCGCTGCCACTGCTTCAGCAGTAAATAACCTGCAGGTACGGGAGCAGGACGGCGTATTGTATATTGATGGAGAGGCGCCTGATGGTAAAACGAAAGATATGCTTTGGGCTGTATATGACAAACTGGACCCTAATTTTCTTTCGGGTGACCTGGTGATGAATATTAATGTGGCGGTTTCAGCGCCTGTTACCAGGGCGAAAGTTACCACAGAGAGATCGAATCTCAATATTCGGAAAGGACCCGGTACCGATCAGCCGATAGTCGGTAAAGCTGCACATCATGAGGTTGTAACAGTGGTGAGCCAGAGCAGCGACCTCTGGTGGCTTATCAGAACTGCAGATGGTGAGGAAGGTTATGCATATGCACAATATTTAACACCGGAATCTTGAGTAGTAGTATATAATCAAAAGGTAAAAGTGCACTGAAAGTGCACTTTTTTTATAACATAAATCTTGCTAAATACATAAAAGTTGTACCTTTTTATTCCTTAAACCAACGATCATGAAATCCTCATTAGCACTGCTGGTATTGCTTGCATTCATTACAGCTTTGCTGGCCTTCAGGTTGAAAGAAATTAATAGCCCCCGCCCGTTAATAACTGCAAATAAAACCGAAAAGAAGAATGTTGTCCGGTGCGGCCCCGATTGGGAAGCACTGAATGATCTTTTTGAAGAAACGGAAATCCCCCCGATTCCGGGCGCCGGCACCCACAAATGGAAGATCAGTACCACCAGCGACAGCGCCCAGTTCTATTTCAACCAGGGCATCAATATGTATTATGCTTTTCATATTATTGAATCGATGGCCTCATTCAAAAAAGCAGCAAAGTTTGACCCCGGGTGTGCTATGTTGTATTGGGCACAGGCACTGGCCTATGGTCCGAATATCAATGATGTGGGTTATGCCGCTTCACCTGATGCATTGAATGCGGTTAATAGTGCTAAGGAATTGATGGATATTTCAACTCCTAAAGAAAAAATGCTGATTTATGCTCAAATGGCCCGCTACTCGGCTGATTCAACACAAACAAGGGAAAAGCTCAACCAGTTGTATGTTGACAAGATGAAGGAAGCTTATGAAAACTATCCCGGCGATCCGGATATAGCAGCCCTCTATGCTGATGCACTGATGCTGCAGCACCCCTGGGATCTTTGGCGTATTGATGGGACACCCAAACCATGGACCCCGCAAATAAGAGATATACTGGAAAAGCTGCTGGCCAAAAACCCTAATCATCCAGGAGCCAATCATTATTATATTCATGTGATGGAACCTTCTCCTTATTTCGCCAAAGCCATCCCCAGCGCCGACAGGTTGGGCAAGATCACACCGGGTCTTTCACACACCGTTCACATGCCTTCACATATTTATTTGCGAAGTGGTAATTACCAAAAAGGTATTGATGTAAATGTGAATGCTGTCAACAGTTATAAAAAATCAATTCCTATGTATGCACCGGTTACGGGGAATGATTTTTTATACATCATTCATAACCTGCACATGAAAACAAACAATGCGATGCTGGCAGGACAGTCTGATATTTCCATTAAATCGGCACAGGAAACGGTGGAAAGTATTCCCAAAGAGTATCTTTCGATCCCCGGTGCATTGGGCAATTATATCCAATACATCTACATGACTCCTGAATTGGTGAAAATACGGTTTGGAGACTGGGGATGGATCATCGAAGGCCCCACACCTGCTTCTGAAATGAAATATGCCCATGTGCTTTATCATTTTGCTATGGGAATGGCCAAATTAAAAAAAGGCTTCCTTATGGAAGATGTAAAAGAAGAACTGGCCAGTATGGAATCATATATGAAAGACAGCAGCCTGCTGGTGCCACTTTCACCCTTTTCAGCTGCAATTGAAGGGGCCAACGTGGCGCATGCGATTTTAGAAGGAACGATTGAACTGAAACAAAAGAATTTCAATAAAGCAATTGAACACTTTAAAAAAGCCGTGACTACAGAAGAAAGCATGGTCTATAATGAACCAAGAGACTGGTTATTGAACCCCAAACATTATCTTGCTGATGCTTTTTTACAAGCTGGCAGAATAAAAGAAGCAAAGGAAACTTTGCAGAAAGACCTGCTGAATAATAATGAAAATGGCTGGGCATTGTTCGGACTATGGCAGGCATTCACGGCTGAAAAGAAAACCGCGGAGGCCGCCAAAATAATGACCAGGTTCAGGAAAGCATTTTACCGGGCTGATGTAAAACTATCAGGGCCGGTGTTTTGACTACAATGAATTTCCTTTTATAAAATCACTTACCAGGTAACTGATAAGTTTACCGCTGGTGGCATCTGTCCGGCCATCATTCAGGCGGGTGGCACCCTCACAGATGTAGAAATATGCCGGCTTACTGTCTGCCGCTGCAAAGGAAACATATTGCCTTGCCTGTGCTGGTGATACGCCTACGGGTGTCATAGCACTGCTAAGTGTGTTTTGAATAGAATCAAGATCGATATCTATCCCGGTCAGTGTGTCTTCTGTAAAACCAGTAGCATGAGCCACTGCCTGTAA
>JAKQEA010000092.1 GCA_029558715.1 Bacteroidota bacterium
TGATTCTTTGCATCCGTATTTATTATCGAATTTAGATTTAGTAACAGAGTCATTTACATTGATAGCAGGCATTGGTAATGTACCTTTTGCCACTCTTTCATATAAACGGTGAACACCGGTAGTAGTTTCTTCAGATATACCTTTTACATGCTGTACCAGTTCAGGATAAGTATCCAGTACCATATTGGTAAGATCACCTCCATCATCCAAAATCATGTTCAGGGGTTTGTCTTTACCGCCAAAGAATAAGGTTTGTTCAATACACCAGTCAGCTTCTTCCTGTGTTTGTCCTTTCCAGGCAAATACACCGATACCGGCAGCAGCGATAGCCGCAGCCGCATGATCCTGTGTGGAAAATATATTGCAGGAACTCCATTTTACTTCAGCACCAAGTGCAACTAATGTTTCGATCAATACAGCAGTCTGGATAGTCATATGCAGGCAACCGGCTATTCTTGCACCTTTAAGGGGTTGAGAAGGGCCATATTCTGCACGGATGGACATCAGACCAGGCATTTCAGCTTCGGCTAAACGGATTTCTTTACGTCCCCATTCTGCGAGGGAAATATCTGCCACTTTGTAAGGAAGGCTAAAGTCAATGGATTTTGTTACAGTAGACATTGTTTTACTTTTAATTGATGGCGGCAAAGGTAGCATATATCTGCCTAATAACCGCTATGAGAGCCGGTTTGAACCAGGTATATTTTGCACATTTTATTCTTCGTTGTTAATGCCATAAAACTGTCATGTTGAACATTTAAGCCATTGTTGTCAGCCGGATCTGAACAAATAGAGATAACTTTATTTTATTAATTTTTAGCCAATGATCGCCTACGATACTTTATCAGAAGCTGTGAACGGACTTAAAAAAAGAGGGTTTGTGACTGATTTTAATCTTGAAGAAAATTGCCTTGTCTGTCACGGAGATAAATTTGATATCACTGACTTTGAAATAGTGGAGCTGCACCGTTTTGAAGGCAATACGGATCCTTCTGATGAAGCCATTGTTTATGCCATTGAATCAGTTAAAGGAACAAAAGGCATCCTGGTAAGCGGTTATGGTATTTCTGCCGAAGGGATAAGTGCTGAAATGGCGAAAAAACTGAGTATGCACCGTGATTAACTTATTTTTTTTTCCATTACATAGTCATTCATAAAGAAACCGTTACCAATATCAAAGTCAGCTTCTTCAATTACCGTAAATCCCAATTTTTCATAGAACTCTTTTGCTTTATTATGCCTGTTCACCTGAAGTTGCAGTGCCCTGGCTCCCTGGCCCCTGATAACATCAGTAATGTGATTGATAACATATTTGCCGGTACCTTTTCCTTGTTGATTTGAAAGCACATATATCTTGTGTAATTTAAAGATAGCCGGTTCTGTTTCCTGGAAGGAGGCAAATCCAACCGGTTCATTATTGTCATTGACAATAATGAATTGTGCCCCTTCGCCCATTTGTTTTTGAAGGGATGTATGGCTATACATCATATCCAGCATATACTCTATCTGTTCCTGCGACAGGATAGAGGCATAGGTTTGAGGCCATACACTGTATGTAAGCTTTTGTATCAGCGGAATGTCTTCAGTAGTTGCCTTTCGGATATTAAGCATGATGGTCTTTTTTTGCGGGATCAAACATTTGTTGAGATAATTTCCGGTGTTCTCTTATTAATTTACGGCTCAGGATAAGCGAAACAATGAATGATGCAATAGCCCCGCCGGCCAGTAGTGCTTCACTGAGATCTTTGCCGGCAAAGGAATACTTATTGATAAAAAGAAAAAAATCATAAGTGCCATGAAAGAATACTGCGGCAAGGATACCGGTTATCATCAGCAAAAGGCTCTTTCCTCTATTAAATTTTGCTTTACCTACAAAATAACCCATCACTACTGCAAAGGTTCCATGCGCAGGCACACTCAGGAACATCCGGCTGATACCTACTTCCATACCTCTGCCCACTTCTGCGAATTTTAAAACATACATCAGGTTTTCTAAGGTAGCAAATCCCATTCCCACCATCACACTGTACACAATTCCGTCAAGCGGTTCATCAAAACTTTTACGGTTAAATGAGTAAAGACGAAGGCCTAAGAACTTAGAGAACTCTTCGCTGAATGCCACCACGGCATAAGAAAATACAGCCACTCCTGTAATAGTACCATCAATAGTATATTGAAAAGCCTGCTCAAACAAAATAGCCGGTACAATGGCAATACAGCCCAGCAGGAAGCTTATAATAAGATTGAAACGTGGCTCCCTGTTATATACATCTTTATAAAAAATGAAAAGTGAAATAGCAATACCTGGTGCAAGTGCTATGGCTATATATTGCATAAGTAGTTATTGAGTACCGGGAAGATAAAAAGAAAACGGGGTTTGCATTGTGCAAACCCCGTTGAATAAGATAGGATTAATCTTTTTTCCTGTCGAACAGCCGTTTCAGCAACCCCTTCTTTTTCTTAGTGTTTTCTGCAGGGGCACCGATTGGTTTGCTATCCTCATCTTTTCTCACAACTGCAGAATCTTTTTTAGGAGGTTGTTTATTATCATCTTCTTTTACTGGTTTTGATTCCGGACCAATGTACTCATTATTGTCCATCTGGTAATCTTCTTCTGTACCAACTCCCTGGTCCTGGCCTTCGGCTCCGGGAACAGGATCTGAATCACTGATAATGATATCTGCACTATTGATCTCGTTTTCCAGTTCTGCCGGTTTGATAAATTTTGCATCTTTCTCGATACCGAGTTTTTTATCCGCCAGCACTTTTTGAAAGAAATATTCTGTTATCGGCCTGGCTATCCTGGAACCATCTCCCTGGTTGCGCATGAAGGTATATTCAAAACCTACCCATGAGCCAGCCAGAAGCTGGGGAGTATAACCAATAAACCAGGCATCCGCATTATCATCTGTGGTACCTGTTTTGCCACCCATCTCTGCGGCGCCTACTCTCGAACGCATACCTCTTGCTGTGCCTTTATCTACAGTACCCTGCATCATACGGGCCATTGTATAAGCTGTTACTTCGCTGATAGCTTCTTTCCGGTTCACACTGAAATCAAATCTTTTTATAACGTTACCATTCCTGTCTTCGATACGACTGATAGAGTAGGGCTTGGTAGAAAAACCACGACCGGCAAAAATGGTATAGCCCCATAGCATTTCATAAATTGAAAGGTCGCAGGTACCTAATGCAATAGATGGGTAAGGCTTGACGGGTGTAGGTATATTGATACGGCTTAAAAACTCAGAGAATTGTTTGGGCCCCACTTGTTTCATAATATAAGCTGTGGCACAGTTTTTTGAAAATGCCAATGCATTAGCCATTGACATACTTCCTCCTCCGCATTGTTTGCCTGCTGGTACCCAGCCACTGCCCGGGAAGAACTGTGCTACATTCTCGCATTCCGTATCCGGGGTGAAACCCCTTTCTTCCATGGCCTGTGTGTATAGTAATGGTTTGATAGTAGAACCAACCTGTCTTTTTGTTTTGAGGTTGACGTGGTCGTTTTTGTATGTTTTAAAATTAATACCACCCACCCATGCTCTTACTTCACCGGTTACCGGATCCATGGCCATAAAGCCTGCCTGTTCCATTTGCAAGAGATATTTGATCGAATCCAGCGGAGTCAATACAGTATCTTTTTCCCTGCGGCTGTTCCAGGCAAATATTTTCATCGGCACTTTTACATTAAAGGAAGCCCGGATCTCTTTATCACTCAGGCCGTCTTCTTCCAGGTTTTTCCAGCGGTCAGATTCTCTCATGGACTTTTCCAACAGCTTCTCATGTCCTTTCCAGATAGAGCCTGTTTTCATATCAGACCGGGCATTGATGCCTTTTTGCAGCATGGTCATATGCTGTGCCATTCCTTCCTCGGCATATTGCTGCATGTGGATATTGATGGTGGTATAAATTTTTAAACCGTCGTTGTATATGCTGTAAGAATCACCATTTGATTTTTTCACATCCTTTAATGCTTCTTTTATCTCTTCTTTCAGTACTTCACGGAAGTAGGGTGCATAGCCGGTATTCTCATCCAGTTTTTTATAATTCAATTTGATTGGTAATGCTTTTACTTTTGCAGCTACTGCCGCAGTGATCTTCCCGTTTACTTCCATCTGGCCAATTACTGTATTCCTGCGATCAAGAGCTGCTTTCGGGTTTCTTACCGGGTTATAAATACTGTTACCTTTCAGCATGCCTACCAGCAGCGCTGCTTCCTCAATGGTTAGCCTGTCAGGTTCCTTTTGAAAGAATGTCCTTGAAGCATTCCGGATACCATAAATATTGTTGCCAAAAGGAACCGCATTAAGATAAAGTGTGATAATCTCTTCTTTTGTAAAATTTCTTTCCAGCTTTACCGCAATGATCCATTCTTTTAATTTTTGAATCACCCGTAATGCTTTGTTGGAAGCTCTTTCATTAAACAGGTTCAGCGCCAGCTGTTGTGTAATAGTACTTCCGCCGCCCTGGGAACCGAATGTAAAAATTGCCCGCATGGTCGATCTGAAATCAATTCCACTATGGCTGTAGAACCTTTCATCTTCGGTTGCTACCAGTGCGTCAATCACATGAGGAGAAATATCACGGTATTTTACATTGCTGCGGTTACCTCTTTCTGTATAATATTTACCCATCAGCGTTCCATCTTCAGCATACACTTCGGAAGCCTGGAGAATGGAAGGATTTTCCAGCTCATTTAATGAGGGCATTTTACCAAATACACCAAAATTCGCCAGGATGATTAATAAGATGAAGGCGATCAAACCGCCTGCGAAAAGACGCCAGAAAATTCGGACAGCTTTTTTCATGTGTGAATTTTTGTTTTTGAATTTTGCCACATGTTATTCACCATAAAATTTTAATCGCCGGTTGGCATAATAGCTCGAAAATTTTATGGCTCATTTCATATTTATTGAATAATGGTTGTGGTTAAATGGTGCTGCGGGTTTTCAGCAATTGAATGCCGAAAATAAGAAAATCCTTTGCGGTGCTGCAACACCAGTATTTAAATTTTTGCGAAAGTGTGATAATGTGCTGTTTTTACTGTTAACCAGGGAGAAAGGCCTAGAACTTACCCGGTAAATGCTGTTCCAGGAAGCTTTTATAGACTTCGATATCCTTATTGGTTTTAAGCAATTGCAGGTTACTTTCAGAAATGATTGTAAAAGCATATTTGCCCCCTTTCAACCAGGGTATTATTTCAGTGGCTGTTTTGGGCCTGGCTTTTTCCACATAATTGACAGCATCCTGTGCATCAGTGAAAGATGACATCAGCAACAGCCTGTTGTCATCATCCAGTTGAAACATATCAACCGTATAGGTTTTGTTATAGTAGGTTTCCCTGTTATAACGGAAGAAGGCGTTTTTTGCTTCGTTAGAAAAAACCTGGTCTACTTTATTAAGTACCAATACAACATAATATTTGTCTGTGGCCTTATAGGTATATGGTGTAACTGTTTTTGTTGCAGGTTTTGTATTAATGGTATCAGGCCCTGTTTTAGGCGGTGCCACAACTGTTGGAGGTTTTGTTTTAATTGAATCAGGTATTGGTCCCGGCCTGGGGGTTATTACTGTAGTCACAGGTTTTGCAGATACAGAATCTTCATTCCTGGTTACGACGAGATTTCTCAGTTCTTCTTCTATCTGGGTTCTTCTGTTTAATACATCTAATAATACATCAGCTTTCTCTGCCAGAGGAGTATTGGCAAATTGGTTGATGATAGAATTCAATACCCTCTTGGCAGTACTATCTTCTCTTTGTTTAATGTAATAAACGGCTTCAATATAAAGTAGCTGGGGTGTCCAGAAATTCTTACCGTAAATACTGTCTGCTTTTTTCTTTTGAGCAATAGCTTCCTCAAAGTTACCTTCTATGAACAGGTCGTATACCTTTTCATAGGTTTTTGTCGCTTCCGTATTACCTGCAGCATCAGCCGGGTTCTTTCCTGTGATTACAATGGTGGTAAGGTTGCTGGCCGCATGCTTTTCACTCATCAGTTTTTTGATAGCTGCAGCTTTGGATGTTTCACCATTTTTATTATAACAGTAATAGAGATTGAAAAGCAATTCATCCATCGGGATGAAATCAGGGAAGCGGCTTCGCAGTTGTTCAAGCGTTTCTGTACCAGCCTGGCAATCCTCAATTCCCTGGATATAGGCCTTACCTAAAGCAAACATGGCAGCTTGTATCGAATCATTCGATTGTTGTAATTGTTCAGGTGTGAGGGGAAGGCGGCCGTACAGATCATCGAAGTTGATGCCTGTTGTTGATTCGGTGCTTTGTCCTTTTCCATCATTACCGGTTGTTTGACCGGTTTGTTGTGCCAGTTTGCTATTTAACAATGCTGCACTTCTTCTCCAGTTATCAATATTGGGTCTGTTGCCCCATTTAGCTTTAAATTCAGTTTGCCCCCTGCTTCGGGAAGATGCGTTATAAAAATACCATTCCCCTTTCGTATCGCCTGTTGGAAAGAGACTTGTTGGTGCCGGGTTAGTAAGAGGAGGTAAGCCGGTGGTCAGCGGTTGCTCATCCTTCAATCCCTGCTCTCGGCGTATCTGCCGTACTAATTTTTTTACAAAATCACGACGTTCTTCTTCTGGCATAGCGGCGATGCGTTGCATGCTATCCTGTCTTTCTATGATCTCAAGATTGGAAGCAAGTATTCCCAGAGAATTTTTCCGGCTTCTTATCTCATCAGGATTTTTTACGACAGGGTCGTCAATTTGTAAGCTGTCGTAAAAGTTGTAGGCCTGCCTGTATTCTTTGCGGGAAAAAGAAAGTTCAGCGAGTTGCAGAAACGTTTTGTTCCGTTGCCCCGGATTGTTACTTGTCATTTGTGTGCTTTTCAGCAACAATGCCATAGCGCTTTCAACATTATTTCCTTCCAGTTGCATTTGGGCTGCCATGTAATAGATGATATCACGATAGTCAGCATATTTATCCCGCTTCGCCATCTTCAGCAAATCGGCTACGTTTTTCTCAATATTTTTTTCGCCACCGTCTTTATTGGTTCTTATAGTGGAAAGCCTTGCATAAATTTCCAAAATAGGATCAGTAGTACGGCTGATAGCCCTGTTATAATTCTTCTCTGCTTCTTTGTAATTACCGGCCAGCTCAAATAATTGCCCGGCAAGGTATTCCCATCGGGCTCTTTCCTGCTGATTGGTGGCATTACTCAATGCCTCGGTAAGATGAACAGCAGCGCTATCCCACATATTCTGTTTGTAAAACCAGTAAGCCTGCACTTCATGAAGGTCATTGTATAACCTTTTTGGGAAAACAGGATCATTTCTCAGTGTCACGATCAGGCTTGCGGCTTCCGGAAACTGGTCTTGTGCAAGAAAATTTCTTATTTGCCAGATAAATGCATCATTCCTGCTGGGAGGCTGCGAAAGCATTCTTCTCGGCAGGCTGTTCTTTTCTTTTGTGGCAATGCTTAATGCTGAATTACCATCCCTGCCACTGCCGATAGTTTTGTAATATCCGTCTTTCTCTTTCGGAGCAAAGGCATAGTTCATGAACTGGAACATCTGGTAAGCAGAATCGAAGTCTTTTTGTAAGTAATAGGCTGCTCCCCATAGCAGGTAAAGATTATCAACCCAGTCATTTCGAAGGTCATGCAGGGCAATACCGGATGAGGCTTTGTAAGTGATAGAATCCAGTTGTATGGAATCGCCGGCCGTTACATCAAGAGAATAGTTGTAAAACGGAAGTAATTTGGAGAAATCATCGGTAAAGGAAGACTTCGCCCTTCCGAGCACTTCATTCAGTTTATTATTTGCATTAAAAGCGTAGTTGTAATGGGTAACAGTATTCTGAATAAACCGGCGGGGTACTGTAAATTTTTTCTGGTCCGATTTTTCAGATCGCAGGACTCTTTCTTCGTATTCCTTTGGTTTTTTGATATTCAGATCAAAACCCAACTGGCTAAAGGCGGGTAGACTGGCCTGTAAAAGGATAAGGAAGAAAACCGCAGTAATAGTATATCGGGTGGGTCGCATTTTCCGGCGCAATCTAAAGTCTTATTAACTGAATTTCAAATAATTTAGTATAAAAGTAAGGCAATTTTTTTGCCTTGTTTTTACACACAGATAAGGGGTAAAACCCGGATGCATTTCTTATCTTTAAAATCCAAAAATCCTTTTATGGCCAAATTAGAAGCCGGTTCAACCCTGCAACGGCTGAGAAACCGATACCGCCTCGTGGTGATGAATGATGATACGTATGAGGAGGTGGTAACCTTTAAACTGTCCCGCCTCAGCGTTTACGTCATGTTGAGCACAATATTTGTAGTATTGGTTGGTCTAACAGTAGCCCTCATCGTTTTCACACCTCTGAAGTATTATATTCCCGGTACCAGTACTGATTATAAATCAGTTATGGAGCTGAAAAGGCTTCAGTACAGGGTAGATTCAGTTGAAAGACAGGATGCTTATAAGACCCAATATATCCTGGGGATAAAAAAAGCACTGGGAGGAACCGGTACAGCACCACTGGATACGACCACCATTGTGTTACCAAAGATTGAAATTTCTAATGACTAATGAATAAAACCATGTTTAACGCTAAAAACAAAACCGACATGCAACAACCGGCAACAAATGGCAACGGCGGAGCTACTCTCATCAGCTCCGGCACCATACTCAAAGGTGATATCAGCAGTAATAACGACCTGCGGATTGATGGCACTGTGGTTGGAAACGTAAAAAGTTCTTCAAAAATCATCATTGGCAGCAGTGGAGTAGTAGAGGGTGATATTATAGGGAACCAGGCTGATATTACCGGTAAAGTGACTGGAAATATCCGGGCTAAGGAATTGCTGCAACTCCGCGGAGAATGTATGGTGAACGGCAATCTTTATGCAGGTAAATTGCAGGTGGAACCTTCAGCAACCTTCAATGGTCAATGCCATATGGGAGCCAATATTGTGGAGATGAGCAATAATGAACAACAAACAACAGCGGCCGTCCAGTAATAATAGTGATATACTTCGCTATGCCAGCCTAGGCACCCAGATACTGGTGGCTATAGGATTGGCTGTGTTTGCCGGTATAAAAATTGACAAATGGCTGCATACATTTCCATTGCTGGCCTGTGTATTACCTTTGCTCGTCCTGTCGGCAATTTTTTATAAAGTATTCCGGGAAACAAGCAGGCCAAAGAAAGATGAATAATAAACCGCTCGCATTTATCCGACCACTGATATTCGTTTTCACTTTCATAATGGCATTTTCTATTACAGGGAAGTCGTGGCTGGAAAAAAATGGTGTTGATCAGCTTGTACTCATTGGAGGAAACCTGTTGCTTTTTGTTGTTAGCCTTACAGCATTCTTTATCACATTCAAAGCATTAAAATCTGCCAATCCGCAGGCTTTTGTCAGGGCCATGTATGGCAGTTTTATGATCAAATTCTTCCTGATCGTTGTAGCTGCCTTTATATATATCATGATCGCTAAAAAAGAGGTGAATAAACCTGCCCTGGTCATCTGCGGCGGTTTGTATATTATTTACACAGCCATTGAAACAAGGGCTTTGATGAAATTGCTGAAGCAAAAAAAGAATGCCTAAGAAAGAAGTACCTGTTGATCATCTTCAAAACTATCTTCCTCCTGGTACGGGGGAAGCTGTGATCAGTTACCTGCATCAGTATAAAGTGCACCTGACCATTGCTAAGGAACGCAAAAGTATTTTAGGTGACTACCGTCATCGTACACATCATACCAATCACCGCATCAGTGTAAATGGTAACCTGAATACGTTTGCCTTTCTTATTACTTTATTACATGAAATAGCCCACCTGCTCACTTTTGAACAATACGGGAACAAAGTATCTGCTCATGGCAGGGAATGGAAAGCGATATTCGGACAGTTATTACATCAGTTTGTCTCTAACAAAGTCTTTCCGGCTGACATAGAGAAAGAATTATTAGAATCATTGAAAAACCCTGCGGCCAGCAGTTGTGCGGAAGAAGGATTGCTGCGTGTGCTAAGAAAATATGATATAAAAAAGAACAACCATCAGCTGGTGGAAGAAATCCCATCCGGGGCATTGTTTCGAATAAAGGACGGACGCATATTTAAAAAGGGAGATAAGTTGCGAAAGCGGTTTAAATGTACCGAAGTTAAAACAGGTAAGATGTATCTTTTTAGTCCTGTTTATGAAATTGAATTCTTGCCGGCGGCCGGATAATCACTTTTGTTTCAAAATAACTGTGTCTGTTATTTTTCATTTTATCTTTGCGCATCAAAAATCATTACACATGAAAAAACTTATTGTGGGAATTGCAGCTTTGGCCGTTTTTGCAGCAGCAAATGCACAAACAGATCAGAATGACTGGATGGTAGGTGGAAATTTTCGTCTGAACACATCTGACAATAACACTCAAATTGCGTTTACGCCGAATGCCGGTGTTTTTTTAGTAGATAATCTTGCTTTTGGGGGAAACTTCTCCCTGTCATATTCAAAATCGGGTAATAACAAATACACCAGTTTTGGCGTTGGGCCTTTTGTTCGCTATTATTTTACAACTGAATCACAGGCTGTTCGCCCCATCATTCATGGCAGTTTCAATTACCTGAGCACAAAACAAAGAATTATCAATGTGTCGTCCACTAATACCGGTTCTAATTTCTTCATTGGCGGGGGCGCTGCAATGTTCATCAGTAAGAATGTATCTATTGATGCGTTAATGGGCTACGACCGTACCAAGTACAAAAATTTTGATGGCAGTGGCGGATTTGCTTTTAATGTGGGCTTCCAGGTGTACCTGCTGAAGGACCAGGTAGAGAAAGTGATGAAGAAGAAATGATAGTATTTACATTAAAATCAGAAAGAGGTATTCAACGGCCTCTTTCTGATTACAGTTCTTTTATCATCCATAACGGGCAACCAAAATGCCCGCTATTACCCATGGGTCCGTTGAGATAAGTGAAACCCATCCCGGCATATACTTTCAGGGCGGCTTTCAGTTCATTCATTGTTTCCAGGTACACTTTACTGAAGCCATTTGCTTTGGCTTGTTCCAGGCATAGCGTAATCAATTTTGAGCCAAGACCAGTACCCCTTGCCTCCGGGAGCAAATACATTTTTACTAATTCACAGGTATCAGCTGGTAAACCTGCTGTGGGATAGATACCTCCGCCGCCAACAATCTTTCCATTTATTTCAGCAATATTGTATGCCGATTTTTCCTTTTGAAATAATTCATACAATGCATCAGTGGTCGGATCATAATATACCGTACCGGGATGGTTAGCGCCGAACTCGGCCAGTGTATCCCTGATTATCTTAGCTATCAAAGTATTGTCTGATGGTTGAATGGGGCGAACGGTTACATTCATATTGTAAAGATAATCTTTCATTAAACTACTATAGTAACAAAAACCCCGCCTGTCCCAAAGGCGGGGATAACCATCAATATGAAACCAAAACTAATCCAGCTGTAATACTTTATCCTTCGGATATTTTACTTCGTATTTGAAGTTGAGTTTATTTTCTTTTTTTGGTTCCACTGATAATTGCCATGTCAGCCGCTGTGTGTCATCGTCCAGTTTTGCTCCTTCATACTTTCGGTCCTGCACTTCAATTTCTTTCTGTGTTGAAATTGGAAACTGATCTTCAATAATGATATTTACAGGTTGTTGTTTATTGTTTCTTACAACAATTTCGTATTGCCGGGTATCCGTTTTATTGCTTCCTATAAATCTTTTGGAACTGTAATCTTTCAGCAGAGTTCTTTTTACGGTTACACCTTTGTCTTTTCCCAATGACAGATTTAATGTATCACCTGCATTACTTATATCCAGTAAGGATTTACCAAGGAAAGTCCCTTCAAAAAAGAGATTAGCTTCACCTGGTAATAAATTTAATTCCTGCCAGTCAACTATTTTGGCAGTAAGAAAAGCATCCGGCTCTATTTTCGGAACTGCATAATATTCATATTGTGCTTTTACTTCATATCCATCAATATCGGCCATATATGTTTTGCCATCATTCGGAATGGTATAAGGTTCTTTTATTTCATAGACCGTAGTGGTAGGCTGGTAACTGATAGTGGTGAAATTATTTTCTGCTCTTTTAACGTCTTTATTTTTAATTGAGGAAATTCCCCGGATTTTTAATTGCTGCCCCGGACCATCTTCATCATCAATCTCTACTCCCGCTACTCTTCCCTGCAAACCATAGCCCGTAACCACCACTTCGCTCATTGATGCTATATTCTCCTTCATGGTAATATTTGAGTAGCCGCCGGCCGCTGCCGGTACTTCGACAGGTTCCATTCCGATACTACTGATTACAATGCTAGTATTACCTGCGGGAACATTAATTGAATAATATCCGTTATTATCGGTCGTAGTTCCGGTTCTTGTTCCTTTTACAAGTATGCTGGCACCAGCCACTGGATTTCCTTTTTCATCCGTAATCCTGCCTTTTACTGTGCCGGGAGTATAGGTGCCCTGAATGGTATTGGTTACGGGCTTATATGCATACACATATTTAAGGTACCAGGGGCTGATGACCGGTTTTGTACCGTTTTCATTCGGATTACCGGTTGACAGAAAAAGTTTTATGTCTTTCCAGTCTTCTCCGCTGCTTTGAAATACATTGGCCTTATACTGCAGGTTGATAGGACTGCTGATATCTTTTACCCGTATATCATAAGTTGGAAACCAGCCGGCTTGTTTTACCAAATAAGTAATAATGAAATTGCTGGTAACAGTTTCTTTAGTCATTACGGTTACATGTATTTCACTGGTAGATGTTTCTGCTTTCTGATTTAACTCAGCAAGTTGTTTGTTAATCTTTCCCAGTTCCATCTCCAACTTTTTAATGGCCCTGTCTGTTTCCATCTGTTTTTGATATACTTCAGTCAGCCGGTTTCGCTGAAAATCGGCTGCATCTTTCAGATCAACTGCTTTCAGACCATTATTGGCTCCTCCTATTTGCTGATTTTTTATAAGTAGTGCTTCCTCCTGTTTGTACACTCATATAATATTTCTCTGCAAGGAAATTTTTTCCAGTTGAGTTTCCTTCTGTGTTTCTATCTCTTTTATTTCTTCCTGCTTTTGTTGTTCTTTAAGAAAGTTTTGCTGGTGGATAACGGATAGAACAGTGACATTGCCATCAGCCTTTACCTGTATACTCTGCTTATCTACAGAAGGAGAAATATTGGTGAATATTAATTCGTATTTCCCTGCTGTGAGATTCACTTTGGCACTTCGTTGTGTTTGAGCACCTTCAAGAAATACGGTTACTTTTTCGATCTTGCTGTCAATGTTTTTCTTTGGTTGTGTGGTACCATAGAAACATACCAGGAGCCCGATCAGTGTGGCAAACTGTCTCATAATTAGTGGTTTTGAAGACAGGATGCAAAATGTTAAGGGATTGCACAAAAGTTGAAACTTAAGAGAAGGTTGTTAGCCTAGGAACCAAAGAATATGAGTACAATCTGAACAAACAAAACAAGTGGCGGATTTGTCTGTCCAGTCGAGTTTGAAAAAAGTGCTTATAGCAGAATTTAACTGAGCTTTACGTACCCAAAACGTATTATTGGAACAAACAGGACAGGTTAAGGGATTGTTTTTTATTTCAACTGTCTGAGGTTCTCTTTTCTTAAAGACTTTCATAGTTTGGTTTAATTTTGATATTAAATTTACAAAAATCCCGGCCTAAAAGGCCGGGATCATTATATCTTGGTCAAACTTTTAAATGTGTAGCGTATAAACTAGTTACGCTACTGCTTTCTTCACCAGATCAGCCGCTTCACTCAATAAAATAGCAGACTGTACTTTCAATCCACTCTCATCAATCAGTTTTTTTGCTTCCACTGCATTGGTGCCCTGCAGGCGGACAATAATGGGAATATTTATATTACCTAAATTTTTATACGCATCGATCACACCCTGTGCTACCCTGTCGCAACGGACGATACCTCCAAAAATGTTAATAAGAATAGCTTTTACAGCGGGATCTTTTAAAATGATCTTGAAACCAGCTTCCACTGTTTGTGCATTAGCGGTACCACCTACGTCAAGGAAGTTGGCTGGTTCGCCACCGCTCAGTTTGATCATATCCATGGTAGCCATTGCTAAACCAGCGCCATTAACCATACATCCTACATTGCCATCCAGTTTTACAAAATTGAGGTTATGCTTTCCTGCTTCTACTTCTGTCGGATCTTCTTCTGTAATATCCCTTAACGAAGCGAGGTCAGGGTGGCGCATTAATGAGTTTTCGTCCAGCCCCATTTTACAGTCCACGGCTATAATCTTATTATCGGATGCTTTGAAGAGGGGATTAATTTCAAGCATGGAGCAATCCAGCCCTACATAGGCATTGTATAAATTAGTTACAAACTTTACACAGTTCTTAAATGCTTCCCCGCTGAGCCCCAGGTTAAAAGCAATTTTTCTTGCCTGAAAACCCTGCAGACCTCCGCATGGGTGAACCCACTCTTTGAATATTTTATCTGGTGTATTATGTGCCACGTCTTCGATGTTCATACCACCTTCGGTGCTATACATAATAACATTCTGTCCTTTTGAACGGTCGAGTAGCACGGAGAGGTAAAATTCTTTCCTTTCGCTGGGACCATCATAATACATATCTGCTGCAACATAAATTTTGTGTACCACTTTACCGGCAGGTCCGGTTTGCACAGTTACCAGCGTTCCCCCCAGTATCTTTTCTGCGAATTCCTGTACATCTTCCAGTGATTTGGCCACTTTTACACCATTGATACCATTTTCTTTGATTGCTCCTTTACCGCGGCCACCGGCATGTATTTGTGCTTTTACAACAGCAAACTTGCTTCCTGTCTGTGTCTTTATCTGCCGGTAAGCGTCTTCTGCTTCCTGCACCGTGGTGCAGGCAAAACCTTCCTGTACAGGAACATTGTATTTCTTTAATAACTCTTTGGCCTGGTATTCGTGGAGATTCATATCAGAAAATTTGCGGCGAAGATAATGTATAGTAAATAGTGAATGATGAATGGACAATAGTTTTTTTACCTTGCAGCTATGGGTCGGTTATCCTTATTGATATTATTACTGGTATCCTGCCAGCCAGTTAGAAAAATGCCATGGCCGGGGAGGGTTTCGAACCTTAGCGGAACAGCTTTTTACCGGGGAGCAGCAGGTATGAAATGGCAGGCCAGGGATTCATTTGCAGTGGAAGAAATACTCAAAGGAAACGTACCTGCTTTTTTCAAAAAATTTGTACCTGTTTCTGTTTCAATTACTGACGCTGCGAGTGGCAAAACTATCAGGGCCGTATACTATGTTTCGCCAGATTATTTAAGCGTAGGCACAGATAATGACTGGGCAAGAATAAATATTACTCCACAGGCAGGACAACAAATCGCTGACAGCTTTCATTGCTTTTTACCCACCCGAAAAATGGCAGATGATATTTACAAGGCCGCTAAAGTGAAACTGGAACCAGTGCCGATGTATGCTTTTCGTGATAGTACACCTACCATGTGGCAGCATCACCTGATTATCGAAGGGCAACGAAAAGGGCGAAAAGGACTGATCGCAGGCATTAAAAAAGATGTGGTCATCAGCGGAAAAATTACAAGAGATAAAAAACCTGATCGTGTTGCCATATATGGCTGGCATAAACCTGGGGGGATACCTATTCAGCCTTTATACACCGGGCATATCAATTGGTGGGTGGATTATAGCCAGGGAATACGATTAGTTTACAGAAAGATAAAAGTAAATGGCAAATGGATGGATTATATAAGTATTTTGAAGGATCCGCTTTTACAAAAGCTTTTATGTGATGAAGAGGTATGTGATTTCTACCGGTATAGTTATTAAGCATAATATTTTTTGTACGTTTGCCGTGTTGATTATTTTAATAAATCATTGATTGGTTTATTAACAGTTTTAATGCCGATATATGCCTTTGCTGTGCTAATTTGCAAAGGTTTTTTTATATCCTTAAACCAAAAACCTGTTGCCGCTGACAAAGAAGTTCATATATCTCTTTTTTATGCTGTTGTTTTTCTCCGGCATTTCCTATTCGCAGGAGGTGATCCCACTGATGGGGAACAAGGTCAGGCAGGCGGGTGGCAGTATACGTACTGGCAGCAGTAGTGGTACGGATAGCTTACAGCGCCGGAACAAACACGAAGATTCTATCACTATCAGTTTCAGGTATCTTGATTCTACCAGGAGTTATAAACTCGATTCTTCGGTCAGTGATTTCACCCGCCGGTTTCCACTTCCAGGCACTTATATCAACCTGGGAAATATTGGCAATGCAGCCAGGCCACTTTTGTTTTCTCCCCATCTCCATGCGGGATTTGACCCTGGTTTTCATGCTTTTGATGTGTACAAATGGAAATTAAGTGATGTCAGATTTTTTAATACCACAAGGCCATACTCCGAGCTCAATTATATGCTGGGCAGCAGGGTGGAACAGATGATCGGATTGCTGCATACACAAAATATAAAGCCTAACTGGAATTTTCTTTTTCAGTACCGGTTAATAAATTCCCCGGGATTCTTTCAGAATCAGAAAACCAATCACAATAACTATTTGCTGACCTCAAAATACCAGTCAAAAAATCTCCGCTACAACAATTATTTTGTTTTGCTGGGTAATAAACTACAATCCGCAGAGAATGGAGGTATAATAGATACTACGGATATTTTAAATAATCCTGACTTTAAGGACCGGTTTAATATACGATCCAGGATCGGCGGGATAAGTTCATACTCTTCCAATTTTTTCAGCAATAAGATCAGCACAGGTAATAAGTATAGTGAATTTACAGTACTGCTCAGGCAGCAGTATGATATTGGAAAGAAGGATTCCATTATTACTGATTCAACAGTGATACCTTTATTTTTTCCCCGGCTCCGTTTTGAACATACTTTGCAACTGGACCAGAATAAATACATCTTCCAGGATTATGCCGCAGACTCTCTCTACTATAAATCCTATTACGATACGAGTTTAAGGACATTAAAAGATACGCTGATCTTCCGGGAAAGATGGCAGGTGCTGACAAATGATCTCTCTATCTACCAGTTCCCTGATGCAAAGAACCTGCACCAGTTTATCAGGCTCGGGGTGTTATTGCAGAATATAAGCGGTGATTTATCATCCGGGAAAGCGAATTTCTTTAATACAGCCGGTCATGCGGAGTATAGGAACAGAACCCGCAACCAGCAATGGGATATTGAAGCAAATGGTAAATTGTATTTTACCGGATTCAATGCAGGCGACTATGAAGCACATATCAGTTTGCAACGGCTATTAGGAAAAAAACTCGGTTACCTGCGATTGGGTTTTGAAAATATCAGTCGTACGCCTTCTTTTATTTTTGATAGCCGCAGCAGTTTCTATTTATTGAAGACAGCCAAAAATTTCAAGAAGGAAAATAATACCCATTTGTTTGCTTCTTATTATCTGCCATCTTTCAGGTTCCGGCTTACCGGTCATTATTACCTGGCCACCAACTATACTTACTTTTCCAGTTACTATGAGCCACAACAGGAAAGCACTTTATTTAATGTGTTGCAGATTGCTTTGGAGAAGACAATCAGGCTTGGTAAAAGGTGGAACTGGCATGCGGAAGTATATTTCCAGCAACTGATCGGGGCAGCACCGGTAAACATGCCTGCTATTTATACCCGGAACCGTATTGCTTACGAAGGCAACCTGGGATTCAAGAACCTTGATATGGCGGCCGGACTTGAGTTTAGATACCGGGCTGTCTATAAGGCGGATCATTATTCTCCGGCTTTGGGACAGTTCTTTTACCAGGACACTATGACCATCAGGAACCCGCTGCCTGATATTGCTGCCTATGTCCATTTTCGAATCAAGCCTTTCACTGCATTTGTCCGTGCAGAAAACCTGAATACGGCCCGCAACCTGGATGGCTTAAGTTTTACCCGCAATAACCTGGTGGCACCTTACTATGCGTTACCCGGTCTGCAAATACGGATTGGAATATTCTGGCGGTTTGTTAATTGATTCTCAAAACTATAGAGCTTATATTAATCAGTTTCCTTTATCGGGGAATGCTATTATCTTTGCATTGGCATGAAAAAACTGATTCTGGCCATATCATTTCTCTGTTATCTCACCGTTACATGTGGTGTAGTGGTTAATTTACACTACTGTATGAATAAGCTGGCCTCGGTACATCTGTTCGGCGATACAGATGATAAATGCGGTCAGTGTGGTATGGAGGTACACCAGTGGGATGGATGTTGTCATGATGAAGTGAAAGTGATAAAACTGGAACAGGATCAGAACAAAGTAGCAGCAGTTGATTATTCACTCACTTCTGTTGCCGGGCTTATTACAACTCCTTCGGCATTTATTTCGGCTTCATTTTACATTATTCCTGATAAACCTTGTTTTAATAGCCATTCTCCACCCTTAATATCTGCGCAGGATACTTATTTGCAGAATAACGTTTTCAGGATCTGAGAAAGGGCAAGTGATTTACCTTCTGTGTACAGGTACCAGGCTGTTTTATCCGGCCTGCCTTTTGTTCAACTATAATTATTACAACTCAAAAAATATTAACATGAAAACGTTGAAATTATTTTCTGTAGCTGCTCTTTGCTTGGCTATTTCTGCAATAGCAGTTGCTCAAACCAAGACTGAAACATTCAAAGTATCCGGAAACTGCGGCATGTGCAAAACCAAAATAGAAAAAGCAGCCAAAGAAGCCGGGGCGAAAGAAGCTGATTGGAATAAAGAGACCAAGGAGCTTACTGTAAAATATAGCAGCAGTTCTACCAACGCTGCCAAAATACAGCAAAAGATAGCTGAAGTGGGTTATGACAATGTTGGTTTTAAAGCCACTGATGAAGCTTATAATAAATTACATGGCTGTTGCAAATATGACCGTGGTGCTGCCACTGAAGAAGTAAAAGAATGCTGCAAAGGGGGCAAATGTGATAAAGAAGGTCATCATGGTAAGGATGGTGAAAAAATGAAGTGCGACAAAGAAGGCCACGACGGTAAGGATTGTTGCAAAAAAGATGCGGATAAGAAAATGGATTGCTGTAAAGATGGCAAGTGCAGTAAAGAAGGCCACGATGGCAAAGATTGCTGCAAGAAGTCATAGGATAACAGTTAATATACAGGAATGAATAAGTTATTCGTCATCGGAATATTCACTCTTTTCGTTCAGCAGGCAAAAGCACAATTTAGCAAAGCTGACCTGCAGGCAACAGGTCTTACCTGTGCCATGTGCAGCAATGCTATTAATAAAGCCTTGCAGAAAGTGGGTTTTGTTGAGTCTGTTGAGTCAGACATCAAAAATTCCTCCTTTGCTATTGTTTTCAAAAAGGATGCATCGGTAAATATCGATGCACTGAAAGAGGCAGTGGAAGATGCAGGTTTTTCTGTAGGCGGGCTCCGGCTTACCGGGTTGTTCAATGAAGTAAAAATTGCTCCTGATCAGCATATAAAAATCGGCAATAGTCAGTTTCATTTTATCTCGGTGAAAGACCAGGTATTAAATGGAGAAAAGACTGTTACCGTAGTTGATAAGAACTTTATTTCAGAGAAACAGTTCAAAAAGTACAGTTCAGCCACAAAGATGGATTGTATCCGTACAGGTAAGGCAGGAACTTGCTGCACAAAGGAAGGCCTTGCTGAAGGCGAAAGAGTATTTCATGTAACCATCATTTAATCTTATTGTTTCTCCCTCTTCAATGAGGAGGGAGAAACCTTTTCAACTGAACGTCTATGACAAACTTGCAAAAGCAATTCATTGTTTTGCTGATAGTTTTTTGCCCCTTGCTGGCAAATGCACAAATCAAATATGGCGCTGATGCACCGGAGATAGCATTGCCCGCTGTGAACGGCGATACATTGAAACTTTCTTCATTGAAGGGAAAGGTGGTACTGTTGGATTTCTGGGCATCATGGTGCGCACCTTGCCGGGTAGCCAATAAGGGGCTTGGCAAATTGTACAGCAAGTACAAGTCAAAAGGCTTCGAAATATTTGGCGTCTCGTTTGACAAGGACAAATCAGACTGGAAAAAAGCAATAGCAAAAGATAAGATCACCTGGTTGCAGGTGAATGATGATGGCGGATGGGAAGCGCCTACAGCCATCAACTGGAGGATTGATGCTATTCCGACTTCTTACCTGATCGATCAGAACGGGAAACTGATAGCCATGGATCTTGCAGGGAAAGAGTTAGAAAAAAAGCTTAAAGAAATTTTGGAAGACTAGCAGGAAGTAAGTATGAGAAAGTTGTTTATACTGGTATTATTGTTCACTGCTTTTCGAATGAGCGGACAGGAGTTGTATGTATTTTCTGAACCGGCCAGTAATGTGCCGGCGCATTCTCTTAGCTTTAAGCTAACCAATCATTTTGTAACCAGTGATAAGATATACGGACGGTTTTCAAACCGGCTGATGCCACAGGTGTATCTTGGAATAAGCAAGAAGTTCATGGTGGCGGCTGGGAGTACGTTTGCCAATATGCATACACCTAGTTTTAGGTACGAATCAGTTAACCTTTATGCGAAATATCGTTTTCTTTCTAAGGATGATTTGCATAAACATTTTCGGATGGCGGTGTTTGCAGAAGCATCTGCTACCAGGGCTCCATTTCATTATGATGAAATAACCCTGATGGGAGATAAGAGTGGTGTGGAACTGGGTGTTATCGCTACACAGTTATGGCATAAGCTTGCTCTTTCCGGCACGGTGGCACATACACAGGTGCTGGATGAATCAAGAACAAATAAAGTACTATATATACCTGTCCGGAATTATCAATCGATGAATTATGCTGTATCTGCCGGCTATCTTGTTTTGCCAAAAGAGTATAAAGATTATCGCCAGACCAACCTGAATTTATATGCTGAGCTGCTGGCGCAGCAAACGCTGGACAGGAGTACCTATTTTGTCGATCTCGCTACTGCCATGCAGTTGATTTTTAACAGCAATGCAAAATTGAACCTGGGTTACCGGTTTCAGCTGGGTAGTAATATGCAACGCATGACTTCCAATAGCTGGTTGATCAGTTTTGAACGAACATTCCTGGGTGCTTTGAAGAAGAAGAAATGATGTAGTTCATTAAAACAAGAAAAATGTCAACTAAATATATAAGTGTAGCCCTTGCGGCTATCATGATGCTTTCTTTTGGGAAAGTGATGGCACAGTCATCAAAAGACTCAACGGCCGTAATTTTTGTGGCCGGTGCCTGCGAAATGTGCAAGGAAAGAATTGAGAAGGCTGCCATGGAAAGAAAAGAAGTGAAGTCAGCTGTGTGGGATGTGAATACACAAAAACTGTCATTGGTTTATAATCCTGCTGTCATTACACTGGAGAAAATACAATGCAGGATTGCAGACAGGGGGCATGATAATGATTTTGAAAAGGCAAAAGATGCAATTTATTATGCGTTGCCTGCCTGCTGTCATTACCGTGAACTCAATGCCGCTGGGGGAAATAATGAAACGGCGGAAAGTAATGATGGTTCAGCAGAGCCAAAGATTATCAAAGGGGTGGTACTGGAAGAAAACAAACAAGGTGGTTTTGTTCCCCTGGCAGGTGCATCGGTTGTTTGGCTGGGAACTAATACAGGAACTATTTCTGATTCATCCGGCGTTTTCTCAATAACGCGGATCAAAGAAATCAACCGGCTGATCATAAGTTATACCGGCTATACACCGGATACCATTTCAACAGGTAATGCAAAGGAGCTAAAGATCATTCTTGCTTCGGGCAAGCAGCTCAACGAGGTAACTGTTTCTGCCAAGCAGCGTTCTACTTATTTGTCATCATTGAATCCGATAAGAACACAAGTGATGACAGAAAGGGAATTATTCAAGGCGGCCTGCTGCAACCTGAGTGAAAGCTTTGAAACAAACCCATCTGTTGATGTTTCCTATAATGATGCCGTGACTGGCTCTAAGCAAATACAATTGCTCGGATTGAGTGGTAACTACACACAGCTTACTGTTGAAAGCTTGCCCGGTCCAAGAGGTTTGGCTACTCCTTTTGGGCTGAATTTTATTCCGGGGCCTTTTGTTGAATCAATCCAATTAAATAAAGGAGTAGGCTCTGTGGTAAATGGGTATGAGAGTATTGCGGGTCAGATTAATGTGGAATTGAAAAAGCCCCAAACAGCGGAGAAACTTTACCTGAATGCATATATCAATGATATGACGAAGACAGACCTGAACCTGGTATTGACGGAGAAATTCGGAGATAAATGGAGCACTGCTTTGTTATTGCATGATAATTTTCAGACAAAGACCAATGTTGATTACAATAAGGATGACTTCCGGGATATGACTTCGGGCAACCTGTTCACTGCTGTCAACCGCTGGAATTATAACGGGACCAAAGGATTTGAATCGCAACTGGGATTCAAGATACTTATCGATAACCTTACCGGTGGTCAAACAAGCTTTGATCCGGATAAAGATAAGTTCACTACCCGCAGTTATGGATTGGGTATTAAAACAAACCGTTATGAAGTTTATGGTAAGGCAGGTTATGTATTCCCGGAGAAAAAGTACAAGAGTATCGGGTTGCAGTTGTCCACTTTTGATCATAAGCAGGATTCTTACTTTGGTATGACTTCTTACTACGGGCGGCAAAAAAATTTTTATGCCAACCTGATCTACCAGTCAATCATCGGTACTACGGCGCATAAATTCAGAACCGGTCTGAGTTTTTTGTCTGATAATTACAACGAGTTATTCAATGCTACGAGATATGAAAGACAGGAAACAGTGCCCGGTGCATTTTTTGAGTATACGTTTACCCCGGTGGAGAAAGTCAATATTGTGGCAGGTATGAGGGCTGATCATAACAGTTTGTTCGGCTGGTTTGCTACACCACGATTACATGCTCGTTATGAACCGGTGACAGGTACTACCATCCGCTTAAGTGCGGGCCGTGGTCAGCGGACTGCCAATATTTTTGCGGAGAATAATAGTGTATTTGTCAGTGCAAGACAGATGAATATTATCACTTCGTCTGCAGGCAAAGCATACGGACTTGATCCTGAAGTAGCCTGGAACAAGGGAATAAGCATCGATCAGAAATTCAGGTTGTTTAACCGTGGTGCAAATTTTGCACTGGACTTTTTCCGGAATGATTTTCAGCAACAGGTTATTGTAGACCTTGAAGATGCAAGACAGGTAAAATTCTATAATCCGGATGTTAAATCATACTCCAACAGTTTCCAGGCCGAAATGAACCTTGAGCCGGTAAAGAAACTGGAAGTTAGATTAGCTTATCGCTTCTTTGATGTCAAAGCAACATATGGCAGCCAGTTGTTACAGAAACCCTTTACGGCAAGGCATAGGGCTTTCAGCAACCTTGCCTATGAAACAGGAGGCTGGAAATTTGATTATACGTTTAATTTTAATGGTTCAAAACGTATAACAAATACATCAGCTAATCCACCTGTTTATCAGAAAGGTTTGGAATCTCCTTCCTATATCCTGATGAATGCACAGGTAAGTAAAACAGTAGGTAAGAAGCACCCGGTAGATTTTTATATTGGCGGAGAAAATCTGACTAATTTCCTGCAGGGAGATGTAATAGTAAGTGCTGATCAGCCCTTTGGCCCTTATTTCGATGCTTCCCTTGTTTGGGGGCCGGTAAGTGGCCGGTTAATATATGCTGGTCTCAGGTACAAGATCAAATAATAGCTTCAGAAATTCTGTTTGAGGATTGAAAACGAAGTAGTTCTGTGGCTCATCGGGCCTATAAGAAAATTGGGTTGATTAGTAAGGTGAACAATAAATTGTTTATATTTGCTTAAATATATTTTTAGTCAAGTCTAAAAATATGTTTAGATGGATTAAACAATGAAACGAAAACTACTACTTTTCTTTTTTACTTTATTCACTGTTGCCAGTGGATTTGCTCAGCAAGGCTTGCATGGGGAAGTGAGAAATGAGCATACCGGGGAGACAATTCCTGGTGCGACTATCAGTATCAGTGATTCTTCAAATTCAGTTATTGCCGATAACCAGGGCAAATTTTCAATATTGGTACCTGCCGGGTTATCTCTGAGAATCACTGCAGCCGGATATGAGACAAAAATTATCTATCCCGGAAGTAAGGATAATATTAGTGTATCACTGGTACCTGTTCAAAAAGAATTGGACGCAGTAGTGATAACAGGTACTATGAAAGCGGTGAAAAGATCAGAAAGCCCTGTTGCTGTGGAGGTATATACTCCCCAGTTCTTTAAAAAGAATCCGTCTCCCAGCATTTTTGAATCCTTGCAAAATGTAAATGGAGTTCGTCCCCAGTTAAACTGCAGTGTTTGCAATACAGGCGATATACATATTAATGGTTTAGAAGGACCTTACACCATGATTACGATTGACGGGATGCCGATAGTAAGCAGCCTGGCCTCAGTATATGGATTGTTTGGTATCCCCACACAGCTAATAGACAGGGTGGAAATTGTAAAAGGACCGGCATCAGGTTTATACGGTTCTGAAGCGATAGGAGGCTTGATAAACATCATTACAAAATCACCTGATAAGGCGCCTTTATTTACAGGGAACTTTATGACAACAAGCTGGCTGGAACATAATCTTGATGCCGGGATAAGATTTAAAGCAGGCAAAAAAGTGACTTCTTTACTGGGACTGAATTATTTTAATTACCAGCATCCTTTGGATAAGAACAACGATTTATTCACTGATGTGACATTACAACATCGTATTTCAATATTTAACAAAATAAGTTTCTTAAGAAAAAAAAGTAGGGTGGCCTCATTAGCAGGCCGGTACTTTTATGAAGACCGCTGGGGTGGTGATATGCGCTGGAATAAAACTTTCAGGGGTACTGATAGTATTTATGGGGAAAGTATTTACACCAGCCGGTGGGAGTTGATTGGTAATTAC
>JAKQEA010000140.1 GCA_029558715.1 Bacteroidota bacterium
TTTTGAAGAAATGGAAACATCATTGATCTCTTCTGTTTCTACCAGTAGTCAGTCTGCAAAAGAAGAATTAGAAAATCTTTCTTCATTGCTCAGTGGTATGAAAAAGGAGATACCCTACTCTGTGCCACAAGGATATTTTGATACATTAGTTGATAATAGAAATATTGAAACAGCCAGACCTGAAACAAAGGTTTTTTCTTTAGGCAGCCGTAAATGGATTCGGTTTGCAGCTGCAGCAGTGATAACTGGCATAATTGTTACAACCGGGTATTTTTTCTTGTCCGGGGATAAGGTATCTGTAGATTCGGATTCATATAAATGGGTTAAGGTTAATACCAAAAAAGTAAGTACAGAAAAAATTGATGAGTTTATTCAACTAACACAGGAAGAGAAATCCGGACAGGGTACTATAGCTGCAGTAGAAAAAAACCTGGATATTAAAGAACTGGTAAAAGATATTCCGGAAAAAGAAATACAGAATCTGCTAAATGATACTGAATTATTAGATGATGCTGAAACCAATATTGCTTCTGATGAAACCTTGATGAATTAATCAGAAAAAAATGAAAAAGATATTATTTATACTGAGCTTGTGTGTGTTTGCCACTACCTCCATTCTGGCACAAGATGAGGGTGACGAAAAGATACGGGATAAAATGAGAGAGTATATCCAGCAAAGAATGCATCTTAATAAAGATGAAGCTGAGCGGTTTACTCCTGTTTTCCTCCGGTATTTTAAAGAATGGAGAACTACCCTAAGAGAAAACAGAACTCTTCCTAAACTTGACTTACAGCAAAAGATTATTGATCTTCGTCTTCGGTACCGAATAGAATTTAAAGAAATAGTTGGCGAAAGAAGGAGCAACGAGATCTATGAACACCAGGAAAAATTTATTAGAATATTAAAAGATGTGCAGAAAGAAAGGATGCAAAATCGTCAGGGTCCCCGCAACAGGATCAGATCATTACCCAGGTAACTTCCAGATGGGTTGTTAATTATTATAAAGCCGGTTCATAGTGAACCGGCTTTTCAATTAAAATTTCCATACAGGATGTTTTACATCATGATAGAAAAGAAAAGTCCATTTTTCATTCTCTCCTATCTTCCACCATTGCTGCCTGAACTCCATAGCTTTTTTACCATCAAAATCATACTTGGCAACAAACCGGTGTTTCATCTGCTGCAATTGCGGCGCCTCATCACCTCCAAAAAAAATTGTTTCATCATCTTCGGAGATCCAAAAAACCTGGTGATACGGTGAGTGGGCCCCTGTGACGGCATACTTAATGTAATCATCAATTGTCCCATTACCATTAAGTAAAACCACCTGTTCT
>JAKQEA010000141.1 GCA_029558715.1 Bacteroidota bacterium
AAGATTAGCTGTTTCGGTTTGCACTTTATCCCTCGATTGCATGATCATCACAGAATATCCATGAAGCCTTGCTTCTTCTTCAACGGCAGCGATGAAGGAATCATAAAAAAAATTATCGATGGTTGGCACCATGATGCCAAGGACATTGCTCTGGCGGGTTCTTAATTGGACTGCATATGTATTAGGTTCGTATTCCAGGGCTTCTGCCAGCTCTTTAACCCTTTTTTTGGTATTATCAGAAATATCAGGATGATCTTTTAATGCACGGGAAACAGTAGAGATGCTGATGCCAAGGACTTCGGATAGTTTTTTCAGTGTACTTTGCTGCATTCATCAGGTTTTAGCAATCGTTCAAAAGGCAGCTAAAGATAATATTTTTCTATCCCGGATGCTCCAAGTCAGAATTTTATTGTGCCGGGATTAAAAGTTTGCCAGCTATGCCAGAATTCCTGGTACGCCATTAAAGGCTTTAGAGAGTAAGCTGTATCAATACCTAAACCATCTATCCGGAAGTGTTTATTATTATAAATCAGCGTATCATTAGTTAAATCAAACTCCGTATCAGCCGGACGTTCAAATGCAAAAAAACTTTTGTTATCAGCAGCCAGCACCAGTAAGATAGAAGTAGCACCTGTTTTGTCATGAATGATACGTTCTTTTTTTAACTGGTTCCAGTCATACACTTTACTTCCGTTGCTGGTCTTTACACCGATCACCCAGGATTTCTCTTTCCAGGAAAGACTATCTGTTCCTGTTAATTTACTTTTACTGGCGCCGCTTTCAAATTTCATTGTGCTGTCATAGGATTTTACAAATGCCGGATCAGCCTGCATAATGCGTGAAGCAGGGTATAATTGTAACCAGTTGGCCAGGGATGTTTGCACACTTAATATTTCCGGCAGCTTTTGTCCTTTCAGTTTTCCGGTGATCGCTTCTCCAGTGGCCTGCCTCCACCAGCTTTTGGTGGTAGCATCCTCCAGCATGGCATTAAAGTGATCCATACCTACGAGCCGGAAACTTTCATTTTTGCCATTTACAATTGGTTCATACACCCGGCCCGTTCTACAGACTGTGCAATAGGTAACAAGTAATTGTTTGCCTCCCAAGGTATCCTGTATATGGTGGTGATAACCGAGGAATTGGATGGGATAAGCTTTTGCCCGTCCATTGATAACCACTCCTATTACCAGACGATCCGGGTCAACTTTGTTGCTTCTGGCATCAGCCAGTAACAACAATTTCGGTTGTTTGAACATCACATCCGCAGCCATTTTAAAATTGGCCAGGTATATTACAACAGCGGTCAATGCCAGCGGAAAAACAAGCAGCCATTTTCTTTTCCATTGCGATTTGAAAAGTCCGGCCATGATCAAGAGCCCGAATAAACCACGGAATAACCAGCGCCATTGATAAAGGGAATAGGCAATATCAATACTGTTCATCCGCTGGCTGCCCGGCATAGGCATAATGAAATAAACATTAAGCACTTCAAAAGCAATTAAACCAATTGTTCCCAGCCAGAATAGTTTTTTCATCTTTTGTTTCTATTTAACTGTATAAAAGAGGCGTCGGTAAAGAATTACAACGCCGTATTTGCTTTGTCTGTAAAAAAGGTATGGTTTATTCGAACTACTTTGCAGTACTATGTAGCTAATAATTTTTTTAAAAGGAGGCGTCAGTAAAGAATTACAACGCCTTATTATTAATGCTTAGTTTATAAAAGATCAAAATCTGAAAGAGACTCCTGCATTAATTGCATAATCAGCAAAAGCAGCATCACCTTGTACTTTAATACCGGTATCAGCTGTTCT
>JAKQEA010000143.1 GCA_029558715.1 Bacteroidota bacterium
TAGGTACCTGCAGCAGTTTCATCAGTTGAATCTGCTGTGGCGACAGCTTCTGCAGCAATTTTTGTTGTAAGCTCTGGCTAAGGGCCATGGTTCGTTCAGTCTTTTTTAGTTGCGGGCTGATTTTTAATAAAAAATTTGCCCGTTGCACAAAAATAATGCCGTAAATTTAGATGCAAATAAAATAAATATGGCGCAACGGTTTTGCTGT
Source organism: Bacteroidota bacterium (assembly GCA_029558715.1). Lineage (GTDB taxonomy): Bacteria > Bacteroidota > Bacteroidia > Chitinophagales > Chitinophagaceae > JJ008. The sequence goes on from JAKQEA010000143.1 coordinate 209, forward strand.
TTTCTTGTTGTGTTCCTGTTAATGTTTTTTCAGGGTGTTTTTGCCCAACGGAAAGCAGGAATCAGGCAGCCGTTATTTTCAGTAGAAAGCATTAGTTATCAGAAACCTGTGCCGGCATTTCAACCAAAGTTTTCAATTCCCAGAAATATAAGTAATAATGACCGCATAAGTATACCAAGGTATAGGTTGTTAAATTTACCAACCGCTTCTTATTACCCCAACAGTCTCGGCTTTTTTTGCAAAAGGGAATTGCAACTGGATAAAATTACCAGGGTTCCTCTCCGGTTCAGGTTGGGGTCAATGGAATATGTGAATTGGATGGAGGGGAAACGACCACAGCCCTAAGCGTTAATACTTAAACTGTAAATAATTACCACTTTGTGGTATTGGAAATCTCCCCCCCCCCTCACTTACTTTCGAATAAATTTTTACATTAAACCAATTTTATGAGAAAGTATTTTAAAATTGCTTTGTTTGCTTTTACGCTGGTACTAGTTGGCATTTCATGTCAGAAAGAGGTAAGCTCTCCGGAAAATCAGAATGATGTATTTAATGAAAAAGCTGCCAAAGAATGGTACTATGGCACTTTTAAAAAATCCGCGGAATGGGCTGCTTCCAATTTAAAAGGAAAAAAATTACCTGACTGGAAACACCCTGTTGCCGGGAAGTTGGGTAATTATGATATTGCAGAATTTCCTTTGGTCAGCGGAAGCACTTCATTTCCCATTTATTCAAACCAGGCTAACAGAAACCTGGCCTCAGCCGACTTAAGCAGGCTGGCTAATGCTTCTGTTTCGAAGATTATTTTTTTTAAGGGAAAGAGTGGAGAAATCTTTGTAAGGGAAATTGATTTTATCCCGGATTGGGATTACTTAAAAGAAAAAAAATACGACATTAGTAATATTTCAATTCTGAATAAGGAGGAGGATTTCTCAGGAAATATTATTGTAAAAAAATGGGATGGTTCTTTAGTTTCCTCAGTAATGTATAAAAACGGCCATCAAACTATGAAAAGTAAGCTCATAAGGGTTAGCAATGATGGTGAGAATGGGGAGATCAATTCTATAGAAACGCTGGTTTGCACTGATTACCAGTTCTGCATCTGGCAGCAGGACTGTGAGATTGTAATAAATGGTGACCAGATGACAACTATTTGTGAAGAATGGTACAATACAGGAGACTGCTGGATTGAAACATATTGTGAAGAGGATACAGATGATTGTGTGTTAACAGGGACTTGTGAAACACCTGGAGAAGATACATGGGAATTAGATCAGTCTAAAGCGCATCTTTGTGGCGTGTATAATTGGGGAACAATTGGTGCGGCATGGTATACAAAATTAAATCCGGTTGGTTTTAGTTTAGTTAACACAAACGGTGAAATACGCACATTTACTTTTTGGGATCCTTGTATAAGTATAGCAAAATCAAGTGCTGCTACAACTCAACAAGCAAACGAAGCATTTAATCAAGCGTGGAATCAAGCAGCAGACAAAGTTTTAATTGATTTTAATACCTCAGGAGGTGCATTGGGAGACGCCTTAGTTAAAGATAAAATGAAAAATTATTTACAATCCTATTTGAATATTAATAACCCTGGAAGTACTTTTAATCCATTGGGCTGTGCTGGGAATATCCCACAAAGCCCAGTTTCGTATTGCCCTTAAATTAATTTTTATGAAAGTGCTAGACGAACTCTTAAAGAAAGTATATTTTTTTTATCCTATTGGATGTTGGGAGTATAGAAAAAATTATCCAGGATATTTGCAAATTGAAAAAATAATTGAAAACAAAATTAATAATGAAGTAAACAATCCAACCTCAGTTTTTAATCATTTTATTAATGAAGTAAACACTGAGATTAAAGGTTTAAAAATTGAAAATAGGAGTTATTATCAATTCCCTAATTATATAGCAAATATCTCTCTTAAAGAGCAAGTTAATGATATAGGTATATTAAAAGAAAATATGATAATATGCATTTCTTTACTTGCGGATTTTTACACGATTTTTTTTGAAGAACAATTCTTGATAGAGAGTAAACAAAAACTACGTATTCAGGATAAAAGTTCTTTTCATATATATTCATTCGAAACATTTTTAGATACAGAAAATTCTCCAATTGTAGATATTATTAAAAAAAAGATAGCATCCTTTTTCCCAGATAAAAAGTATGTTTCTCATTACTTGATAAAGAATTTTATTGTAGGTGGATTTGCTCCCTATGGTGAGGAATATTCATATGAGCTAGGGCAAGTAAAATATAGTTTATTTGACTTTCTTTTTTTTGCAAACCCCTTAATTCCAAGGCCCGCTAAAATACTTTTATGAGTAGTATCTATTTTGACTAAATATTGGAAGATAAAAATGAAAAGTCTACCTGTGCTTTTGGGAGGAAAGTGAGATCAATGAATGATGATATTGACGGAACTTATTTAGCCAGAGACCCTGTAACTATCTATTAATGAGAACAAATATTTTTTTTATATCCGTTTCATTACTTTTTCTGAGTTATAGCGGAAATGTACTCGGTCAAGTAAGTGAAGATAAAATAAGGGGGATTATTATTGAAACACAGTTTCCGGATTTGACATTCGATAGCATTAACAACAGATTGAGCGTATCAAAATTCGACCCGCTCTATACAAGAATCTATTATTACAAGAATCAAACTATTATTCAGTCAAATTACTATTATCGTCAAATTAAGTTAGGAGAGGATACGAAAAATAAAAAATATTACTCCAGATATTATTCATTCATTTTTTCAGATAGTTCAGGCAAGGGTGTGGTTTGTGATAGCAACAGCTTCAACAACACAAGGATTGTGAACAAAGATTCAATGCTTGCAAAAGAATGGGTTTTTAAAACAGCAGCAGAAAATATTCTTGAGGACAACTCACATATACTCATTTCTTCCAAAATCAATAAGGAAGGCGATATAGAAGAATATTATTCTGTTACAAACAAGAAAGATACTTCAATGACCGGGAACATTCTGCTTGTTTTTTCAAAGGAAAAACTGAAGGGATTTGATTATAGTCTTTCTTACGAGCTGGAATCTATAAGGAAAATGAAACTCATAAAAACAATTTATGTAAATAATGCCAGAAAACTTCCAGGTCATAATACAAGTATTGGAAAAATAGAAGTTTTGACTGAGTTAAAGGAAATTAAAATAGAGAATAAAGAAGAACTATTGAGAATGTTTGATTATGCAAAAGCCATATTATAGGGATTTATTTGTTTCTAATTACAATAGGAAATAAATGTTTTATAAAGAAGAAACACAATTGAAAAGAATTTTTATGCTATTATGATTAAAATTCTTGTTTTACTGTTTTTTACTAATATGGCCATCGGCTTACTTTCATGTGAAGCACAAAATGAATATTTGAAAAGCGGGGTGGTAATTCATGGTTACAGGCAAATTGATTTAAAAACAAATGAAGTGTCAATTCCTGAATACCACCGGGACTGGAAAGTATGGTATATGGATAGCCTTATTGTACAGGAAGCGGGTCATGTACATATTAATGAAGATACTAATGGTGTCGAAACATGGTATTCGGATGTGCTATATTATACATTTATAGATTTACGGACCCGCTCTTTTTACAGATATTCGTCATTTTCTGACACCGCCACCATGATAAAATGTTGTTACACGCAGGCTGATTCTGTCCCGGTTGGCGGAGGCTGGGATTTTTATTATCACCCGGCTCCAAAGAAGGTTATAAACACACTGCCTATGCCAGATACTATAATAAATAATAAAGTATATAAAAGGGCATGTAGTTCCGTAAACCCTTCTGAAGGTAGTTCTTCAGAAAGTGAAGTTCGAAAAATATACTATTTTGATTGCAGCAGGAAAAACTCAATGTTTACGATTGATTACAATATCAGTAAGCTTGCCGATCACTGCCCCCTGGTGAGAATTGATTATTTACCCTATAAAGGGGGGAGTAAGTATATGAACATATCATTTATTGATTTTATGGCTGATTCTCTTACGGGAAATGAAATAAAAGTGTTCAATGCCTGGAAAAAGAATATGAAGGAAAAACCGGTAAAGAAGGCAATGTAATTTTAAAACTACTCAAATAGTTTGTATGGAATTTTTCATAATACCAGTATTGTAGGAATAATTGTTTCTGTAATACTGGTATTTATTGTATTCGTTTATAGGGGTTTTAAAGGTAAAGCAAGGTACTTTTGCCTGCTATTGGGTTTTTCACTTGCAGTACTATTTTTATTATCCAGGAGCAGGTCTGGCTGGTTAGGTTTTATTGTCGCCTCTTTTTATTATTTTCCAAAATATGACTTAGGTAATAAGTATAATATTAGCCGAAGGTTAATATTTATTGTTCTTCTTCTTGCTTTTGCATCTTTATTTCTGTTAAAAATTGACTCTTCGATTGGGCGAATACATATTTATCATATTTCTCTTTGCATATTTTCTGACAATCTGCTTACGGGGATTGGTATTGGTAAATTCAAGGCGACATTTAATGAGTACCAGGCTAATTTCTTTTCAAAAAGTGACATTGACAGCCAAAGGGCCTTGTTAGCTGATAATACCTTTTATGCTTTTAATGATTATTTGCAATGGGCTGCTGAAACCGGTATTATCGGAATAATAATTTTTGGAATTGTTTTTTTTTATTTGGTTAGAAGGATCCAATTGATAAAAAGGGTTTATCCGAATAAACCGATAATCATAGCCACGACTGCATCGCTCCTCTGCCTCGCTGTAACTGCTTTGTTCTCTTATCCATTGCAAACTATACCCGGCCAGTTTTTGGGATTGATACTTGTCGGGGTAATTTATTTTTACCCTCTGGCATCGGAAAATATGACCAGAATATGGAGGATTGTTACAGTTCTAATCCGTTTTCTATATGTATCGGTTTCAGCATACTTTCTAATTCATAGTTTTTACTTCATAAAGAGTAAAATCAGTGAAAAAAAAGCATATCAGCTTGAAATGTCTGGTTTTAAAATACAGTCTATAGAAGAGTATAAAAAACTTAGTCATTATTATCCTTCATATGGACACAATACTTTTAAGTATGCTGAACTGCTTTATTATAGCAATGAGCTTAATGAAGCAAGGTTCACATTGGAAATTACCCAGAAAACTTATATTGATAACCGGGTTTATAAATTAAAGGCGAAAATTGAAAATGAACTTGGTAATTTCAGAGAAGCTGAAAAATATTATTTGAGGGCTATTTATATGGTTCCTAACAGAATGTCTAGCCGTTACGACTTGATGAATTTCTATATTTCCCGTAAGGATACTCAAGCAGCTATCAAATGGGCAAACTCAATATTAAATATGCCGGTTAAAGTGCCGTCAGAAAGAACTAAAATGATGCTAAATGCAACAAAGGACAGTCTTTCAAAATGGAATTTTTCTAATTGATTGCGAATTAGTCTTTCAAAACTTTCCTGATTACATTCACCATCTTCTCTCCTTTCTCTTTGATCTGTTCTTCCGTCCACAATAAACTGATAGAAGTGGAAATGCAGCGGCTCATCACAGCATCGCTGGCAGCAAAATCCTTATTCGCCTGTTGCATCACTTTTTCCTTCAGTTCAGGGCTCAGTGAATTTAATGTAATGGCATTCTTTAAATGATCCCATTTACGGATATAATGCCAGTTATTATCAAACCAGTAAAAATTACCGGCTAATATTCCCTGTGCTTTTAGTTCTGCCACAACAGCTCTTGTTATTTCTTCATTCGGTAAAAACCAGCTTATAAAGCTGCAACTGTCACCAGCCGGATCGGGGACTCTTCTGAAAGAGATTTCAGGAACCTGTTCCAGTATACTTTTTAGCAGGCCGTGATTCTTTTTCTGAATGGATAAAAACTCATTCAGTCTTTTTATCTGTGCCAGGCCTACGGCAGCATGCAATTCGGAGATACGATAGTTATAACCAATAAAAGGATGCAGGTCGGCGCCGCGGTCTACACCTTTGTGATCGTGTCCATGATCTGTATAGCCATCACTTTTTATATAAATATCTTCCCGGTTGGTCATCACTACCCCGCCTTCGGCACAGGTCATGGTCTTTACAAAGTCGAAAGAAAAAGTGCCGGCGTCCCCTATCGTTCCCAATGATTTTCCTTTGTAGGTACCGCCAATACTCTGACAGGCATCTTCAAGTAAAAAAAGATCATGCTCTTTGCAAATAGCGATCAATGAATCCATATCGGCCATGCTGCCACACATATGTACCGGCATCACAGCTTTTGTTTTAGGAGTGATGGCTTTTCGTACTGCTTCAGGATTCAAGGTCAACGTATCATCTACATCCACCAATACAGGAACAGCACCAACACTCAGCACCGCTTCAAAACTTGCCACAAACGTAAAGGAAGGAATGATCACTTCATCACCATACCCAATACCCAGTGCACTCATGGCCGTTGTTAAAGCAGACGTTCCGCTGGAAGTAATCTGTGCATATTTACAGCCGAAGGTTTCGTTAATAGCAGCTTCTAATTCTTTACTCTTCCAGATTCCTTTCCTTGGTCCGTCAAATCCATAGCGCATCAGGATGCCTGTTTTCAGTACATCATTGACTTCTTTTCTTTCTTTATCACTCCAGAGTTCGTAGCCGGGCATATAGTAGTTAATCAGGGATTAAGTTAATGGGAATCGGTTCTTCAAAGGAAGAACAGCACAAAGGTAGAAAAGCCTGTAAAAACAATTCGTTATGGTTTGGGGGTATAAAAACTCCATTTACTGCCACCCGGTTGTACCAGAATTGCAATTTCACTCAACTCACTCTCATTATTGTTTCTGCCCACCGCAGTTATTACATACCGGTAAGAAAAGTGAACAGATGACAATATTTCTTTCAGTTGAAAACCTTCCGGCTTTACTACTATTTTCGATAAGTATTTGGGTATATTACCGAAGGTCTCAGTATGAGAGTCGGCGGCGTACTGGTACACTACATAGTATTTTATTTCCACACTGTTCCGGGGATCGGGTTTCACATCCAGTTGAATAATGGAGTCATTAATGATCGATCTTTCCACAATGGGCGGCCATGGCTTTTCATTATCAATCCATCGCATAGGAGGTAATAAGGCAGTGTGTTGGTAATAATTATTCTTTAGGCTGTCGTTCCAGCCATTGGGGTTACGCTCAAAGGACTTGCTGCTGAAATAAATACTTCCCTGCACATTCGGATAACGACGTAACAGTTTTATCTGGTTAGGCAACTCTTCCGGATTTTTCCATTTTGGATGATTCTCGGATGTGCGGTAAATGCCATGCCCGATATACACATGACGGCCATAACTGTTACGGCTCCACCAGTCCAGCATTTTTGCATAATCAATTTTATCATGGCCGATCTCAAGATAGAGCTGCGGGGTTACATAATCGATCCATCCTTTCTGCAGCCATAATAAAATATCAGCGTACAGATCATCATAGTTGGTTTGCCCGGCACGGGTATCGCTTCCTCGTAAAGGGTCCTTATCCTTATTTCGCCAAACACTAAATGGAGAAATGCCAAAGCGGCACATCTTTTTTTCTTCTTTAATGGCTTTGCTCAATGCCAGGATGATTGAGTCAACATTACTCCTCCGCCAGTCGTCCTTGCTAAGTGTACTTCCTGAACGGTTATAGGATGCTGCATCAGGAAACTCCTTCCCGGGAATACGATAGGGGTAGAAATAATCATCCATATGGATGGCATCTACGTCATACCGTTTTACAATATCACGAACTACTTTTATTACAAAGGCCTGCGCCTCTTTATTTCCCGGATCGAAATATTTTTTATCACCATAGGTCAGGAACCATTCAGGATGAACACGGCTGATATGATTGGGAGCAACAGAAGACTGACCAATATGATGAACAGCCCGGTATGGATTCAGCCAGGCATGAAATTCCATTCCCCGTTTATGAGTTTCTTCGATCATGAACTGAAGAGGATCGTAATAGGGAGAAGGAGGTTTGCCCTGCTGACCGGTCAGCCACTGGCTCCAGGGTTCATATTGAGAGGGGTAAAATGCATCTGCTGCCGGACGGATCTGTACAATCATAGCATTCATTCCGTTTCGCTGGTGCAAATCCAGCAAACGGATATAATCTGCTTTTTGTTTTTCAGGGTCAGTAAGACCTGCTTGTGGCCAGTCGATATTATTAACAGTAGCTATCCAGACACCCCGGAATTCATATTTCGGTTGCGCCAGGGTAAGTTGAGTGGAAAAAAGAATAAAAAGTAGTAACAAGGTAGCGGCTTGCTTCATGTTTGTTTTCAGGTTCAGAATGAATAATCCGGCGAAATTACATCATTCAGCCCCATCCCGTATCTTATCGAGCAGGTCACTTAAAAGATTAGCATCTTTTTCTGAAAGATTGCTCAGGACAGCATCCATCTCATCCTGCTTTGCATCCAATCGTTCTAATAATTTTTTTCCTTTATCAGTAATAACTACGTCTACAAGACGACGATCATTTTTACAAGTCACTTTTTTAACTAACCCTTTTACAATAAGGCGGTCTACAATACGGCTGGTGTCACTCATTTTCTCCAGCATTCTTTCTCTTATTTGCAGTGTAGAAAGAGGTTGAGGAAAACTTCCCCTCAGGATACGAAGAATATTGAATTGTTGTGAGGTGATGTCTTCTGCTTCAAAAATGTTTTTAGTTTTATCTTTCATCCAGGCCAGTGTATAAATAAGGTTGATACTCGCTTTCTGGTGAGCATTACGAAATTTGGCCTGCTGTATGTCCTTTTCAATACCCATACTCCCGGAACTTATTATTAAATGTAAAAAGTTTTGGGTTAAGCTGACAAGCTTACCCAAAACTTATTGATACTGCTCAAAGGTATTTTAATTATTGTAGTAGAACTTTTCTTCTACAATTTTCCCGTTTTTCCAGCGCTGAACTGCCAATTGGGTATAGTTTCTTACGCCATAGTCTTTGTGGGTATAATCAAACCACCATTCTGTAACAGCCAGGTCATCGCTGTAAACAGTGTTTACCACGTTAGCTCCGCGAAATTCAGTAAGGCCATTTACAAAAGCTTCCTCGTACTGGCGATTGATGGCTTTGCCTTCACGGGCCGGGTAGTTGTTGTCCTGCATTACCACATCGTCTGCATAAAACTTATCAAAGGCATCGAGGATTTTTCCTTCCAGGATCATTTGGTTCAACTGGTCAACATTTGTTCTTAAGTCGCTCATGGTATTATTTTTTTTGTTATAAATAGTTGAGAGGACAAAATTAATGTTGCAACATTGATTTTCCAAAAAATATTCGCTTTTATTGACCAATTAGCCATTTATTAACATTACAGGGGCAGCAACCGTGTATAAAAATCCCTCTTTTAGGTATTGGCGTATATGCAGAAAATCGGTTGTTTTACTGATCGAACCACCAACCATTTAATTTTATTTTTATGAAGCTACTTTCCGAATCCATCCGCAGCTTTTTTGAAGGCTTTGCTTCCTTCTACACTTCTATCTACCATGAAATAAAGAATTGGTAGATCAGTACATAGCTGAAGTTGCTGCTAACGAATATTTATCAGGAGGCCGGGTTACTACCAGCTTCTTTTTTCAGCTGGCCGGAGAGTTTAAGAATAGCAAAGAGGTGATGTGCTTCATGCAGCAAAAAGAAATTGATCCATTGCAGCAGCGTCATTTCTCCCAAAGCGGGGTGGATGCCTTTTTTTATAAAATCCGTTTCCGGTAATGATACCATCCCCGATGCAATTTCTTTCCGGGTGGTAAGCATATCATGCATGATCTCTCTTATCGATTTACCGCAATTATCATGAAATAAAGGATCTGTTTCGGCAGTATAGCGTTCAAATGCAGGATTGGCACCTTCAAGTATCTGTTTTACCCGTTTAATAAAAGTATGCTGGTAGGTTTGCAGGTGCACTATATTTTCAAAAATGGACCATTTGCCTGTTATTATTTGCCTTCTTACCTGTTCTTCTGTAAGATCATCAATCAGGTCAACCAGTGTTTTGTGCTGGTATTGCAGCCGGGTGGATATGTGTGATGGTATTTGCATAATACAGCCTTTTAATAATTAGTCATTGCTCCACACTTTGGTTCCTTCAGAACAATTGGCACAGATATCAATATTCTTTCTTCCTTTTAATATCTGCTGTCTGAATTTACCATACTCACCATTTGTCCATATTTCTTTAAATGATTTTTTCTTAAGATCTCCCAACTGGTGTTGCGCATCTTTATCAAAACAACAGGGCGCCACCAATCCGTCCCAGGTAATGACCGGATCGTGCCATAGCCGCCAGCAATGATTGGAAAGTTTTCCTTTAAATGTATATCCATCGGAAGTTTTCTGATAGCGGCTGTATTTATCAATAGTTGGTATCAGCTGATTGGGGTCATTCTTATAATCGTATACCTGGGCTGTTTTGAACCATACATCATCCACCCCGGTTTCTTTGGCTAATTTTTTTACATCTTCTACCTGGTGCTCATTAGGTTTTACTACCAGGAACTGAAACACCACAAATGGCTTCTTGCTCTTGAGTTCTTTCTTCCATTTCACAATATTCTTAGCGCCTTCAATTACTTTATTCAGTTGCCCGCCTACACGGTATTGTTCATATACATCTTGTGTGGTGCCATCTATTGAAATGATCAGGCGGTCCAGTCCGCTTTCAATGGTTCTTTTTGCATTGGCATCAGTAAGGTAATGGGCATTGGTGGAAGTGGCCGTATAGATCCTCTTTTGGGATGCATATTCAACCATATCAAGGAAAGATGGGTTGAGATAAGGCTCGCCCTGGAAATAGAAAACGAGGTAAAGAAGTTCTTTGTGCAGCTGATCTATGGTTTCGCTGAAAAAATCTTTTTGCAGCATTCCGGTAGGGCGGGTAAAGGCCCTCAATCCACTGGGACACTCAGGGCATCGCAGATTACAGGAAGTAGTAGGTTCAAATGAAATCGAAATAGGATAACCCCATTGTACCGGTTTCTTTGTCCATTTACTGATATAATAACTACTCATCACTTTTACCCCGTTCCAGGCCCTGCGGGGCGTAAGCTTGGATAGTAAATTGAAACTGTCTCTTCGGTTAAATCGGCTCATCAGGAGTAAAGTTAAGTTGGTATCTTCAAATGCTTTTCCGATGAAATACCCGATTATTCCATACCGTATTTTTCCGCTCGGTGATTCAGCCCTCACTATTGATTTCGGAAATGTAATAGATGAGGATGTCAATAAGTGTGTATTTGCCAGTTTTCACCAGTTGCAACAAGATCCCCTGCCCGGAATAATTGAGTTGATCCCCGCTTACAGTTCTCTCACGGTTTGTTATGACGTAGTCACTGTGAAAAAAAGATTTCATAGCGGCAAAACTGTATTTGAATCGATAAAAGAATGGGTTGAAGATAAATTAGATCAGCCATTCTCGTTTGATGAAACAGCGGCAGTTGAGGTAAAAATCCCTGTTTGTTATGCTGTTGAATTTGCCCCTGATATTGAACAATTAGCCAGAACCAGGGGGCTCTCTCCAGAAGAGGTAATAGAAATTCATACGTTGAAATCGTATAAAGTATACATGCTGGGTTTTTTGCCCGGCTTTGCCTATATGGGAGAAGTGGATGAAAGAATTATAATGCCGAGAAAACAACAACCACAAAATATTTTACCCGGTAGTGTCGGTATTGCAGGCAAACAAACAGGCATTTATCCCTTTGCATCACCGGGAGGCTGGCAAATTATTGGACGGACACCTTTAAAGCTGTTTGATATTGAGAAAGAGAACCCAACTTTATTGAAAGCCGGGCAAACAGTTCAGTTTTACTCAATCAGTAAGAATGAGTTTGAAAATTATTAAAGCAGGGGTGTTGGATACAATACAGGATCTGGGCCGGTATGGTAACCAGCAGTTGGGTATTAATCCCGGCGGGGCTATGGATAAGGTCGCTATGCAAACAGCTAATGCCCTGGTCGGAAATGATTTATCCGAAGCTGTGATTGAATTACATTATCCTGCATCTGTCTTTTTGTTTTCGCAGCCTGCCCTGATCGCCTTGAGTGGGGCTGACTTTTCTGCTAGTATTAATGGGGAGCCAGTTGCTAATCTTCGTGTTATCGCAGTTAATAAAAATAATGCACTTCAATTTCATAAACCAGTAAATGGAGCAAGGGCCTATCTCGCAGTTCATGGGGGATTTGAAATAGAAAAATGGCTGGGAAGCGGAAGTACTAACCTAAAGATTAAAGCTGGCGGTTTTCATGGAAGGGGTTTAAGTAAAAGCGATGAGATTCCTTTTAAGTACAGCATTGATTTCTCAGTACTATTGAATAAAAATGAGTTCAAGGTATTGCCCTGGTCGGCTGATACATGCTTTCCGGATGATTCAAAAGAAGTACTTGTTTTACCGGGTAATGAGTGGGATAAGCTGACTGTTACATCAAAAGAAATATTTACCAGCACTCCGTTTGTAGTAACCAAACAATCCGACAGGATGGGATATCGTTTAGGTAATAATCCGCTCAGCTCCGTTTCAACGGAAGAGTTAATTTCTTCTGCAGTTGATTTTGGTACTATTCAACTACTGCCGGATGGAAAATTGATCGTGTTGATGGCCGACCACCAGACTACCGGCGGCTACCCCAGGATAGCCCATGTAATTACAGCACATCATTCAAGATTAGCGCAACTCAAAACAGGGGACGGAATCTGGTTCCGGCTGACAGACCAGCTAACGGCAGAGGAATTATTGTTACAACAAAACCGACATTTGCTGCAACTTCAAAATGCTTGTACTTTCAGGTTACACCAATACTTACAAAAACATGGATATTAACTGTGATATGGGTGAAGGGGTCGGTAACGAAGAACTGATAATGCCTTTTATCAGTTCGGCTAATATTGCCTGCGGGTATCATGCAGGAGATGTTGAAACGATGCAGCATGTAATTGAGTTATGCAACAAGTATCATGTTGCTATTGGCGCACATCCATCCTTTCTTGACAGGGAAAATTTTGGAAGAACTGAAACATGGCTGCCTGTTGATGATCTGTATGAACTCATCACTCAACAACTTATAATTCTCAGTGAAGTAGCTTCCGCGGTGGATCAAAAATTGGTGCATGTAAAACCACACGGGGCACTTTATAATATGTCTGCCAAAGATGCATTAGTGGCAACTATTGTTGCAAAAGCAATAAAGGACTTTGATAATGATCTTGTATTGTTTGGTTTAAGCAGCAGCCATTCTGTCCGTGAAGCAAAAACGGCCGGATTAAAAACATGCAGTGAAGTGTTTGCCGACAGGACTTACCAGGATGACGGTACGCTAACGCCCCGCTCAGCACCAGGGGCATTGATCACAGATGCAAACAAAGCGGTAGAACAAGTATTGCAGATGATAAACGAAGGAACTGTTACCACTTTGTCAGGAAAAAAGATCCCTGTTGTGGCTGAAACAATTTGTATTCATGGTGACGGGAAACAGGCAGTTGAATTTGCCAAAGCAATTTATAATGCTACCCAGAAATAATTCTGCCATATTAGGTGCGGCATTCTTAATGGCTACTTCTGCCATTGGCCCCGGGTTTCTTACGCAGACCTCCTTGTTTACTGAACAATTGCTGACGAGTTTTGGGTTCGTAATTCTTATTTCAGTATTACTTGATATCGGAGCCCAGCTCAATATCTGGCGAATCATTTCTGTTAGTGAATACAGGGCACAGGATATAGCCAACAAACTCTTACCGGGCCTTGGGTTTTTCTTAGCTGGGCTGATCGCCTTTGGTGGGCTGGTTTTTAATATCGGCAACATTGCCGGAACAGGCCTGGGATTGAATGTACTGACAGGTATTGATACGAAAGCCGGCGCTATTATCAGTTGTATGATTGCATTGGGAGTTTTTTGGTATTCGGAAGCGGGGAAGCTGATAGACATATTTGTGAAGGTCCTTGGTTTACTGATGATAGGTCTTACTGTGTATATCGCTTTTTCTTCACATCCTCCTGTTGGCAAGGCTTTGTTCAGAACAATATGGCCGGAGAAAATAGATGTCATGAAGATTGTGACACTGGTGGGTGGTACAGTAGGAGGATATATTTCATTTGCCGGGGCACACAGACTTATTGACGCAGGAGTAAAGGGTAAAGAAAATATTCCGCAGGTCACAAAAAGCTCTGTCAGCGGTATCCTTATCACTTCCTTTATGCGGTATATTTTATTTTTAGCTGCATTGGGGGTAGTGTGGCAGGGGATAAAATTATCAGCTGATAATCCGGCAGCTTCTGTATTTCAATCAGCTGCGGGAGAGATCGGGTATAAATTTTTTGGGATTGTGATGTGGAGTGCGGCCATTACTTCTGTTGTAGGGGCCTCTTATACCTCAGTTTCTTTCTGGAAAACACTATCACCTGTCGTCAAAAATCATGAGAAAATTATTACCAGCATTTTTATCATTCTTTCTACGCTCATTTTTCTTTATGTTGGCCAGCCTGTCAGGTTATTGGTATTGGCCGGAGCTGTTAATGGGTTGATTTTACCAGTGGCATTAGCTGTAATGCTGATAGCGGCCGGTAAGCCCTCTGTTGTTACGCAATACAAACACCCTGTGCTGCTTAAAATCATCGGGTGGCTGGTAGTGGCAACGATGACATATATGGGCATTGTAACTATCCAGCAGAGTATTGGGAAATTATTATAACAGAATAAATGCAGGGCAGTAAAAACAAAAAAGCCCCCCTGTAATTATCGGGAAGCTTTTTGTATCATCCATCCTTGTTTTGTGTCCAATCAGCCGTTTAATATTTTAGAGCCAAGCAAATAATTCTTGCCGGGATGATATATGAAAAGACAGGTTCCGTTTTTTATAGTAGTAATAATATCTGTTGCTTCTTTTTTGGGTACGGCAGGACAGCCCCAACTACGGCCCATGTATCCGCCTTGCTGTACACGGCTTTCATTTACATAGTCTGCACCATGTATCACAATGGTTCTCATCAATGCCTTATCATTAAATCCCGGATCGACGCCATTGATACGTAACGATAGCCCATGCTTTCCGATATACGTATTATCAGTAATGTAAAAACCAAGACTGCTTTGTAATGATTCAGGTTTATTGGAAAAGCTGTTTGCAAACTCTCCACCGGAGTTTTTACCATGTGCAACGTAGGTGTTTGTGACAAGCTTACTGTTGTCAACATCTATAATATATAATCTTTTCTTTTTGGAAGACTGACTAAAATCACAGATCGTTAAATAGTTACTACGCCTGATCATATTCTTTTTGATGAGCTGCTCATATCCCTTCCAGGCATAATCAAAAGCTTCTTTTGACAAGCCATATTGCTGCAGGTTGATATCATTATATAAGGCCGTTGCAGCATCTGCTATTACCGGAGCAAAGGATAAATCCGTATGTGATACAGGAGAAACCGAAACAGGATAACTGTTTACAGTTTGATGAGATGGGATAATTGTAAACGATGTGCACAATAATCCCATAGATATTGGGACAAAAAGTTTTCTCACTCAGGTACGGTTTTTCAAACTATCAAACGTAATGCAAGGCCAAAATATTATCGGTAACTTTATAATGCAAGTATTAAATGATTGTTTTTTAATTAATTGCGAATAATTACTAAGATCCTGCAATAACTATACGGGAAAATCTACGAAACAGCTGCGTTTGTACGAATGATTACGATAATAAGTAAGAGTAAAGCCTGTATATATAATTACTGTGTGGATCAGTTTTCCATTATCTTATGTATATCCCGTTGTTTGGTGACAAATTCACTGGAATATATTTTTAAGAGTAACATAAATAAGGAGATCAGTAACGGCCCGAATATAAGCCCGATAAAACCAAACAGGTTTAGCCCGATAATAACACCAAAAATGGTGGTAAGAGGATGAACATCGCCTAATTTTCTGAGGAGGGTAAAGCGAAGCACATTATCGACTGTACCAATTATACCAAATCCAAATATAAGCATGGCTATTCCCTGCCAGTTTTGCCCGTTGGCAAAGAAAATGATGGCCAGCGGAACATATGCCAATGCGGCGCCTACTACGGGAAGCATTGCTGCAATGCAGGTGACACCAAACCAGAAGAAAGGTTCTTTAACACCGAGAATAAGATAGCCAATTAATCCAACCAGTCCTTGCGCAAAAGCGATCATAGGTATACCAATAGCATTGGAGGCTACCATCTTGTTTACCTCTTTCCCCAATCTTGCCACATTCTTATCATGCAGGGGAATATACTCATAGAGTGCATCTTCCATCTTTCTGGCATTTACCAGCATGAAATATAAAATGAAGTACATGAAAAAGATGGTAGTGAGTGTATTGAATGTGGCACCTAAAATGCCAGGTAAGCTTTTGGCAATAAAATCACCCAGCTTATTAATATTCTCATCACTGGCAATTTCAATATTAAATCGTTGTTCAATCCCTCCGACCACTTTTTTCAAAGCCTCCACCAGTTCAGCAGAGTGCTGGATAGCATAGGTAACTTTTGATGATAACATATTAGCCAGTAAACCGATTGGAAGCAGTATAACTATAAAAGAAATCAGCATGAGTAAAATGGCTGTCCACCCTTTTCGCCATTTCTTCTTTTCTGTCAGGTAGAGCATGGACTTATGCATCAGTATATAAATAGTGATGGCTCCGAGGAAAGCAGGCAGGAAAGTGTAAAGCTGCCAGAAAAGGACAATACCAAGCAATAGTATAATGATGATGAAAAAAAATTGCCGGATCCGGTTCTGGTCAATTACATTGTTACTCATACGTATAAGTATAGATAGACTACTAAGGTAAAAAGGTTTTTATCAGTAAGAATAAAGAAAGACAGGAATTGCCTTATTCAAAACAATTCCTGCCGGAAAAGCATTCGTTTATACTTTAACTTCTTTCCATTTCCCTTTTTGAAAGTAATACCAGGCTGCCAGCGCCAATGCGGATTCTGCAACAGGAATAGCTATAAAGGCGCCAACTACTCCCATCTTTACAACTTTTACCAGGAAATAAGCCAGCGGTATCTGAAATAACCAGAACCCAAAAAAATTAATCCAGGTGGGAGTTTTTGTATCACCGGCACCGTTCAGGGCCTGTATCATTACCATGCCAATTCCATAAAAGATATATCCTGTTCCGATTATCTGCAATGCCTGTGCCCCAAACTTCAGGTCTTCGGGTACTTGGGTAAATATGCTGATGATGGGTTTTGCAAAAAAAATAAATAACAACATAACCCCCGTCATAAAAATGGCATTGTACTTAGTGGTAAGTAACACACTTTTCTCAGCTCTGTAAACCTGTTTGGCCCCAAGGTTCTGGCCAACCAGAGTTGCCGCTGCATTACTCAATCCCCATGCCGGCAGTATAAAGAATACAACATTGCGGATAGCAATCTGGTAACCCGCCGATGCATGAGTGCCGCCGGTAACCGCAACGAGGTGTGTAAGTACAATCCAGCTACCGGAAGCGATGATAAACTGAAAAGTGGCAGGCCAGGCTATTTTTACCAGCGAGCGCATTATAGTAAAATCAATAATAAAATGCTCTTTCCGAAGGTTGATAGTTCCTTTTTGCCCCCTGAATAAATGATAACACTGATAAAGCACACCCGTACCCCGGCCAATAACAGTTGCTATAGCGGCTCCTTTTAATCCCAGTTCAGGAAACGGACCCCACCCGTTAATAAGTGCCGGACATAGAAAAATATTAATAATACTGGCCAACCACAAACTACGCATCGCTATAGCCGCATTACCGGCCCCACGAAATATACCATTGATCAGAAAAAGTAAGATGATAACTACACTTCCACCCAACATGATGCGGGTAAAAATGGTTCCTTCTTCTACTACTTCCTGTGTGGCGCCCATTATCCTCAAAATTTCCGGTGCAAAGATGATACCAGCCACACTGATGAAAATAGTTGCAATCAATGACATGATCAGTGCCTGCATACCTGCATGGGCCGCTGCATCTGGATTTTTTTCGCCGACCCTCCGGGCTACCATAGCCGTAGCGGCTGTACTTAACCCTATTGCCAGTGAATACACAATGGTAATGACAGATTCGGTTAATCCTACCGTTTGTATAGCATTGGAACCCAGTTTACTTACAAAAAAAATATCTACCAATGCAAATACACTTTCAAGACTTAATTCAAGAATCATTGGAATAGCCAGCAGAACAATAGCACTGCGGATACTACCCTGCGTATAGTCATGCTCGTCACCCCGGAGCGACTGTTTTACTAATGAAAAGAAATGAGATACCCTATTGGTATTGGTTGTTTGTTTCAACATGATTAAAAGCTTTTGAAATTAAGCTAAAATGAAAAGATTACAGCAACGAAAAGTTGCAATTGGTAATAGCCTTAAATAACAGGTTCTTTCCCGAAGATTGCGGGAGTTAAAATGGAGTCGAACCCTGGCAGATTTTCATATTCGTATGCTTGAAATTGGAAGCGAAGATAGAAAAAAGGATAAACCCGGCAATCACATAAAGATGTGACAGTAGTTTTTACCGGGGTTAAAAGCATACCAACCCGGCCCTGATTTGATGCACAGTATTGACCATTGCAGGTTTTTGTTCCCTGTTAAATGCCCAAAATCAGACAAATGAGTAACGGTAGTCATATGATTTCACATAGAAAAAAATTGACCTTGGGTTAAATTCCGGAACCATAAACCCGCAAACATGCCTGCCGATACAGTACAACAACTGGTGGAACCCGGGCAAACGCAAATGCTCAACCAGTTATGGGAATTGCAACTGCAAAATGGTTTTATTAACGACAACGATATAAAGCTGATTGCAGAGCGGTTCGATCTTTCAACTATTGAAGTGGAAGGTGTTGTTTCCTTTTATCATTTTTTTCACCGGAAGCCCACCGGTAAATACACTATTTATCTCAACAACAGTATTGTTGCAGATATAAAGGGGTTCAACCGCATCAAAGAAACTTTTGAAAGGGAAACAGGTGCTGTGTTTGGCTCTGTAGACCGCACCGGCACATTTGGGCTTTTCCTGACACCCTGTATCGGTCTCAGCGACCAGGAACCTTCGGCCCTGATCAATTTTTATCCTTTCACTAACCTGAATGCGATCAAAGTAAAAGATATCATTGCTTCACTTCGGAATGGCGCAACGCCGGAGTCCATTTGTGATACACCGGCTGATAATATCAGGTATACACCGCCGGGTAATAAAAGCATTTTCTTTAAAAAGTTTATAGATGGATCGGCGCTGGCCAATACAGCAAAACTGGGTGCTGAAGGAGTTTTAGAAGAATTGAAAAAAACAGAACTGGCTGGCCGGGGTGGCGCTTATTATCCTACCTGGAAAAAATGGAAAGCGGCTAAGGATCAGCCTGCCCTTCCAAAATATATTGTCTGTAATGCGGATGAAGGAGAACCCGGCACTTTTAAAGACAGGGTGTTGATGAGCACTCAGGCAAATTCGCTGATCGAAGGAATGATGATCTGCGGCTACACTATCGGCGCTGAATATGGTATCATTTACCTGCGTGGAGAATACAGGTGGCTTCAGCATAAACTAGAAGATGCAATCAGCGAATACCGGAAAACCGGTTTGTTGGGAAAAGATTGCGGAAATATCAAAGGATTCAATTTCGATATCAGGATACAAATGGGTGCCGGCTCCTATGTATGTGGTGAAGAAACTGCGTTACTCGAATCACTGGAGGGCAGAAGAGGTGAACCAAGGACCAAATGGTTTTTCCCTGTTGAAAAAGGGTATTTGCAAAAGCCTACTGTTATCAATAATGTAGAAACATTTTGTGCTGCGGCCCGCATACTGGAAATGGGTGCAGACGAGTATCTGCAAATGGGGATACCCGGTTCACCCGGTACCAAACTCATCAGTGTGTCCGGTGATTGTAAACTTCCCGGCATCTATGAAATTGAATGGGGTATGACAGTGGCTGAATTATTGGAACTCTGTGAAGCCGATGATCCTTATTATATCCAGGTAAGCGGTCCATCCGGTGAATGCATTTCCATTAAAGAAAAATATCGCCGTATTTCTATGCTCGACCTGCTGGCCCGTAAAGACATACGTTGCGGCGGCTCTTTTATGATTTTTAATAAACAAAGAGATCTTGTAAAAGTGCTGCTGAATTTTTCTGAGTTCTTCAAATCAGAATCCTGCGGCATCTGTACACCCTGCAGAGCCGGGAACTTCATCATTCAGCGAAAACTGGAAAGACTGGACAACGGCCTCGCCAATGAAAAAGACCTGGAAGAATTAAAGAGCTGGAGCACCATTATGAAAAATACGAGCCGCTGCGGATTGGGTAAAACAGCTACGAACAGTTTGATCTTCTCTATGGATAAATTTCATGATTACTTCCATAGCAAATTAGATAAAGACTTCAACGGGCTGAACCTGAAGTTTGATATGGAAGCTGCGACAGAAGAATATGAGAAATATAAAATCTGATGACATGGCAGACATGCTGAACATAACGATTGACGGCAAAAGCATACAGGCAGAAAAAGGAAAGAACCTGATGCAGGTAGCTAAAGAAAATGGCATTTTCATACCATCACTCTGTTACTATGAACATATAGAACCGCCTCTTGGCACCTGCCGGGTATGCACTTGCAAAATAAATGGCAAATTCGGACCGGCCTGCACAGAAAAAATATCGGAAGGCCTTTCCGTAGAAGTTAATTCTGAAGAATTAAAGGATACCCGCAAGGCCCTGGTGGAAATGATGTTTGCAGAAGGTAATCATATCTGTCCTGCCTGTGAAAAAAGCGGCAACTGTGATCTGCAGCATATGGGTTATGAACTCGGTGTTTCTTCTACCCGCTTCCAACACCTTTTTAAAGACCGTATCATTGATTTCAAACCGAGCAGGATGGTAATGGAACACAATCGTTGTATCAAATGCCTGCGTTGTGTGGTAGATGTAAAAACCGACGATGGTAAAAAAGTATTTACCTATCAAAACCGGGGTAATGAAACATATGTGGGAATCGATTATGACCAGGAAGTAAAGCTTACAGAAGAACAAGCGATAAATGCTATGAAGATTTGCCCAACCGGGGCCATCATTGTTAGGGGAGCAAGCCTTGCTGCACCTTTTGGCGAAAGGAAGTTTGATATGGAGTCTGTGCAAAAAGATTACAACAAGAAAAAACAAACACATAAGAGCAGGCAACCGGTAATGGGTAAAAAGATTGTGGCCACTGTTTCATTAGCCGGTTGTTTTGGTTGCCATATGTCATTACTGGATATTGATGCAGACCTGCTGGATGTGGTTGAGCTGGTATCCTTCGATAAATCACCACTTACAGATTTTAAAGAATTCACCTCCCGTTGTCATATTGGTATCATCGAAGGCGGTGTATGCAATTCAGAAAATGTAGAAACGCTTCGCAAATTCAGGGAACATTGTGATGTACTTGTTGCACTGGGTGAGTGTTCAGTATGGGGCGGACTTCCGTCTATGAGAAACAGTATACCGCTGAGTGAATGCCTGGAAGAAGCTTATCTCAATTCTGCTACCAGTGAACCGGGTGCCAATATCATTCCCTATCATGAGGATTTACCAAAAATTCTTGACAGGGTGTATGCCTGCAATGAAATAGTTAAGATAGATTATTATATACCCGGCTGCCCGCCTGATGCCAATCACATCTGGAAAGCGGTGAAAAATATTTTGTGGGGAGAAGAGTATTCCATTTTGTATTCAGAGTTTAAGTACGATTAATGTATTGAATTATGAACAGGAAGATTACCATAGACCCTGTAACAAGGGTGGAAGGCCACGGCAGGGTTACTATACACCTCGATGAATATGGACAGGTGAAAGATTCTTTTTTTCACATTGTAGAGTTCAGGGGTTTTGAACGTTTTAT
>JAKQEA010000162.1 GCA_029558715.1 Bacteroidota bacterium
TTTTGCTCTTTCGGGAGTTTTACCAAGAGAAGAGGCTATTAAGCAAATCAAAAAGGCGATTGAAAAAACATATTTCAAGAAAGGGCAAAAAGTAATTGATCAGAACTTTAAAGCAGTGGATGCTACACTGGCCCATCTGTACGAAGTGAATTATCCAAAAAAAGTTTCTGCAGCTGAAAATGAATTATTGACTGTTTCTGATAAAGCTCCGGGTTTTGTAAAAGAAGTAACAGCGGTTATGATGGCTGGCCATGGTGATGATCTGCCGGTAAGTAAAATGACAGTAGATGGCACTTATCCAAGTGGCACTACACAATGGGAAAAAAGAAATATTTCTGACCTGGTTCCAATCTGGGAACCCGACACTTGTATTCAATGTGGTAATTGTGCTTATGTGTGTCCGCATAGTGTGATCAGGGCTAAGTTTTATCACAAGGACCATTTGAAAAAAGCTCCGGATGGTTTCAAGTCTGCCCCGATAAATGCAAGAGGTTTTCCTGAAACGCAATATTCACTACAGGTTTACCTGGAGGATTGCACCGGTTGCAATTTATGTGTGGAAGTTTGCCCGGCCACTGACCCTCTCAACCGTTCCCGTAAAGCCATCAATATGGGCGAGAAAGAGCCAATATTGAAAACAGAGCAGAAGGGTATTGAATTCTTTGAGAATATTCCATGGAACGATCGTTCAAAAATTGATTTCTCTACTGTACATGGAGCTCAGTTCCTCGAACCGTTATTTGAATTCTCTGGTGCCTGCGCTGGTTGTGGTGAAACGCCATATTTGAAATTATTATCCCAATTATTTGGTGACAGGTTGCTGGTAGCAAATGCTACAGGTTGTTCATCTATCTATGGCGGTAATCTTCCAACCACACCATGGACTGTTAATAAAGAAGGTCGTGGGCCGGCATGGTCTAATTCATTATTTGAAGACAATGCTGAATTTGGATTGGGTATGCGTATCACTGCCGATAAGCAACTGGCAGTAGCAAAACAATTGATATCAGAATTGAAAGACGAACTGGGTGTTGATTTTGTAAAACAAATACTGGATGCGCCGCAGGTTCATGAATCTGAACTGGCCGAACAACAACAACGGGTGATGCAATTGAAAGAGAAGTTGAAAACAATGACTTCTTCTGCAGCTAATCATTTATTATCAGTAGCTGACCAATTGGTACGCCGCAGCGTTTGGCTGGTTGGTGGTGATGGATGGGCTTATGATATTGGCTATGGAGGCCTGGATCATGCGTTAGCCAGTGGAAGAAATGTTAAGATACTGGTGCTGGATACAGAAGTATATTCCAATACCGGTGGACAGAGTTCCAAATCAACACCTACTGCAGCTACTGCAAAATTTGCTGCCGGTGGTAAAGCAGGTGGTAAAAAAGATCTTGCCATGCAAGCTATTTCCTATGGCAATGTGTATGTGGCAAGAGTGGCCTTTGGTGCTAATCCTCAGCAAACATTATTGGCTATGCGGGAAGCGGAGGCTTATGATGGTCCGGCATTGATCCTGGCGTATAGTCATTGTATTGCACACGGCTATGATCTGAAGGATGGATTGAATCAGCAGAATAAGGCCGTTTCCAGCGGGCATTGGCCGTTGTTGAGATATAATCCTGTGCTAAGAAAGAAAAATCAGAATCCGTTTGTGCTGGATTCGCCACGACCAACAATGCCACTAAAGGATTATGCATATAACGAGTTACGGTATAAAGTACTTACAATAACTAATCCTGAAGCAGCAGACACACTGATGAAACATGCACAGGAACTGGTAAACCTGAAATGGAAAACATATGAAGAAATGGCTACCAAAAAAGCAAGTGATTTTGTTCCGGTAGCATAAAACACAGCAATATGAAAATGCATTCCACTTATATGGGGATGAAACTTGATTCCCCGATCATCGTTTCTGCCTGCACTTTATCTGAACAGGTTGATAATATAGTGAAGATGGAAGATAATGGCGCCGGTGCTGTAGTGATGTTCTCTTTATTTGAAGAACAGATAAGAAAGGAGGAAGCAAGATTTAAGGGAGTGATGTCTGAGACCACCTATGCTTTTCCTGAAGCATTAGATTATTTCCCTGACCTGGATGATTTTAATGTGGGAGTGGATGAATACCTGGAAAATATCCGGAAGGCAAAAGAACGGGTAAAAATTCCCATCATTGGCAGTCTGAATGGAATCACTACGGAAGGCTGGATCGATTACTCTAAACTGATGGAGCAGGCCGGTGCAGATGCTATAGAAGTGAATATCTTCTTCATTCCCGGTGATATTGCTATGTCATCTTCCGAAGTGGAGCACCGCTATCTGAATATTATTGAGACGATCAAACAAACGGTGAAAATTCCTGTAGCAGTAAAGCTGAATCCTTATTTCAGCGCTACAGGTAATATGGCTCTCCGAATGAAGAATGCCGGCGCTGATGCACTGGTATTATTCAACAGGTTTTATCAACCTGATTTTGATATTAATGAATTGGTGATTAAAACTGATCTTCATTACAGTGAATCTAATGAAATCAGGTTACCCCTGTTGTGGATTGCCTTGCTGTATGGTAAAGTACAACTATCCCTGGCTGCAACCACGGGTGTGCAAAGTGCCGTTGAAGTTGTAAAATACCTATTGGCAGGAGCTGATGTTGTTATGACCGCTTCCTCATTGTATAAGAACGGTATTTCTTACTTGAAGACTATGAATAAGGAGCTGCAAGACTGGATGTATATGATGGGTTTTGAATATATAGAAGCATTTAAAGGATCAATGAGCCAGCAGAATATTTCTGATCCTATCGCTTATGAAAGGGCTAATTATATTAAGATACTGGAAGGAGTGAAATAGAATGTATATCCTGATCGGGCTGATGAAAATTAGCATTTTGCAATACTTCGAGCCGGTCTTAGAGGGTTAAATCATTTTTTTATTACTGATAAAAGTAATACCATCAGTCATTTCTTCTGCTAGATACTGTATTGTTTTGTTTTCAAAAAGGTTTATAAGCTGTTGCTTTATTGATTTATATTGTGAATGCATAGGACAAGGTTTGGTCTCTGAGCATTGAGAGAGACCCAATACGCATTTTTCAAGTACGTCATCTTCACTCATAGCTTCAAGTATAGCCCTTACCGGTAGTTTTCTTGCTTTTTCAGAAATAAAGAAACCGCCATTAGGTCCCCGGGCAGAACTGATTATCTTATTATTCTTTGTTAGCATTTGCAGGATTTTTGCTGTAAATGATTGTGGAGAGTCAATGGCTGTAGCAATTTCTTCAAGCCCAAGCTTATTATTCTTGCTGCTTTTTTTAGCGATATGTATTGTAGCCCTTAGGGCATATTCTGTGGCTTTAGAAAACATTTTTAGATGAAAACTACGGAATTAAAAAATTAAATCAGTTATCTAATATGCCTTTTAACTAACCATTCTGCATAAGAATCTTTTGTCTCATAAAGTTTAAGCTTAACAAGGCTTATACCTTTTGGCAGATTGTCACAAATAACTGAATGGATATACAAAAGTAAGTTCTCTGCGGTTGGCTCTGAATCCCAGGAAACAAGGTTGTCCTGTTGATAAATGCTTGAATTCTCGCTCAAATAATACTTGGATAAAATAAGTTTATGGTCAAGTGCCTGAATAATATGAGTATTTACAATTTTTTTTAGCTCTTTAAAGTCTATTATAAAACCCGTATCCGGTATATAGCTCCTTTTTTTATAATCTGCTGATACAGTTACATGAAGTTCATAAGAATGTCCATGAATATTTTTACAAGCACCTGGGTAACCATATATGGCATGTGCCATTTCGAACTGAAAGATTTTTGTGACCATCAACATATGTAAAATTTATAACAGGTTATTTACTCAATTCTGAAAGTAGCAGACGGGTAATACCCTGTTATTTTTTTCTCTTTTGAATTTTTTTTAAAATAACAGAGTAGTTGATTTTTTAGTAAGGGATAAATTATTAATAAGAATCCTGTTGTCATTGCTGTTCCGGCAATAAAGAATGCGATAAAAAAGGGTCTCAATTTAAGCATCATGTCACTAAAGAGAGTCTGAGGTGTACTTAATTGCCATTTCGCCTTAATTATTCCTGCTCCAATCAGACTTATCCAAAAAACTAATAATGAAATACTTGCAAGCCAATATCCATTGTTGAAGATTTTTTTGTAGGGCACGAAACTCCGGCAAGTATCATTGAGTATGTCAAATGCTATTGCCAACAGTAAAAAACTATTAATACCGATCGTAGCGCCCATTGTATGTGCTACTGTAATATGTGTTCCGTGAGTATATAAATTGATACCAGGAATAGACATGAAGAGTGCGAGTAACAATGTCAAGAATACCCAGACGTCAGCTACTATGAGAAAACGGTAAGCTGCTAGATGAAAATTCTTTTTTGCTATGCTTACAGAAGACTTCCATTTTAAAATAATTCTGCCAAGAATGAAGAGTTCAGTCATGCTGACTGCATAGCTTATGTGTTTGATGTAAGCATAAGTTGGTAGAGTGTATATATGATGGCCCCAGTTAAACATCAGATTGAATAACCCTGTGAAATATAGTATAAAAGCTATGTTCGAATGACTGTAGGTTTTATTATTATTTATTTTATCCATTAAGAAGATGCTGCTTCCGTAAATCAGCATATTCCAGGAACCTACCATTGATCCGTAGGATTTCCACTGCACTGTCATATCGGTTACTATATTATTTCTGAAATATGGAAATATCCATAAATATGATTCGAGGAAAGTGAATAGAAAAAATACAATCCCTGTAAGCCACATCCATACATACACAGGTTGCTTTCTAAACGATTTCACAGATTTTATGAAATTAATCAGGAAAAATATCCAACCTATTGTAATAGGTAAGGCAAGTAGTGGTGGATACTCCCAATATTCTCTGCCTCCGAACATACCAATACAATATGAAATCAATATGGCAATAATTGAAAAGATGAAAATTAATAGTTGCATTTTTAAGATTAAATGCGAGTAAATTTGTCTACCGGTGTGTTGTTGTAAATAGGTGAGAACTGCTCCCATTGCCCCTAAGATTATCCAGAATACTA
The DNA here is from genome assembly GCA_029558715.1 of Bacteroidota bacterium. GTDB lineage: Bacteria > Bacteroidota > Bacteroidia > Chitinophagales > Chitinophagaceae > JJ008. The sequence goes on from JAKQEA010000162.1 coordinate 5,095, forward strand.
CTGATGATACATGGAGCGGTCTTACTTTCTCAAAAGAAAGAGACTCTTTCAAAAACCCAGGGATTAGGTATTGGAGTCCGCCGGTTAATCCCCAGAATAATCCTATTCCCAGCAACAAAAGAGCGGCAACTATATATAGTCCCGATACTGTTCTTTTTTTATTGTTCAATGGTACCATTCGTATTAATTGTAAAAGTTCTCGGGTCTGCTTTGCCTGAAGCATCAATGTTTTGTAAATAGGCAAGTAAGGCGTCAATTTCCTGTTCGTTTAGATGAAAATTGGGCATAACTTCTGTTCCGGTTTGCAAAAAGGCTTTGATATAAGCAGGCCCCCTAAGTGTGTAACTATTAGTTAGATCTGGACCAAGATATCCTCCTAAACCGTATATCTGGTGACAAGCGGTACAATTATTTTGTTGCCATACTTTTTTTCCTTTCTGAACACCATTTGCAACAGGTATACCCTTCACCGGTAGGGATAAGTAAAGATGAAGTGAATAGTACAGAAATGTAATCACCAAAGTTGCCGCTATAAGATGCTTAAGCTTTTCGGGGGCCATAATGATTAATCTAGAATAATTAAGGACAAATATATCCGTAATTTATATATTTGCCAATATATGCCGGGTTCTCTTAAAATTTAATCTGCCTGGTTATGTTGCTTAAAAGGCTCACAATGAAAAAACTAATTTTTCTCATTCCATTAGTTTCGTACGCATATCTGCGTTTGGTTTATTTTTTTGCTTTTGCTTTTGAGATGCAGCTACTTGATAAATATTTATGTGGAGCGTACCCCTGTAAAAGCAGCAATCTTTTTTCTTCTTGCAATTACCACAGCAATCATTATTTTTTTCATAATAGGGCTTCCTTTATATAAAAGGGATTATGTAGACCACTTACAATTGTACTATCAATAAAGATTTGATAACTGTCTGAAAATCATACTTTCTGATTTAATCTTACTTAAATAATTTTATTATGGAAGACAATCTAAAGCAATATCATGCATTTATCAAGGGAGAGGTAAAACTTCCTTCTCATCTGAAACCACAGCAAGCAGAAAAAGGTAAATTGTTTAAAAATCCAATTATGGAAAATTATATATCCAGAACACCCATATGGGTCGCCCAGGCTTTATGGATAGTGGTGTCGGGAACGATAATATGGTATTGCCTTTCCTCGGTTGGGTTAACTGTTTATTCAGTTATACTGTTATTTCTTGGGGGAGTATTGTTCTGGACGCTTGCAGAATATATTGTTCACAGATTTCTGTATCATACTGAAACCAATTCGAAGTTGCTATACAAGATTCAGTTTAATGCACACGGAATTCATCACCAATATCCCAAAGATCCTGACAGGCTGGCAATGCCTCCGCTGCCAGCCATATTATTTGCATCGCTATTTTTTGGCCTATTCTGGCTGGTACTAAAAAAATATTCATTTCCTTTCTTTGCAGGATTCTTACTGGGATATGTTTTTTATATCTCGTTCCATTATGCACAACATCGGATTCGACGTCCCAAAATCTTTAGACGATTATGGGATCACCATACTTATCATCATTATAGTAACCCATACAAGGATTTTGGTGTGTCCACCCAGTTATGGGACTTGATTTTTGGGACTATGTCTGATCCAATTAAGAAACGAGAGAAGTCCCTCATACATGAGGAAAATTGAATTAATAATAACTCAGCTAGTCTACGTTCTTGTTTAGCCTGTGAGAATTAAATTTTTATATAAACCAGCATAAACTGAGGATAATTACGGATAGGTATATCTCTAATACATTTAACTATCAAATCTATCTAATGGGAAAAAGAAACCTTATCAGCTATCTGCTCAACCCCAAAAATTGGTGGTTGCCTCTGCTTATTATTTTTCTTGTAAGTATGACTGGTGTGGCTATGATTGGCATTCATACTTATACGGAAGCACCTCCGATCCCTGATTATATTTCATCAAAAAATGAAAAGCTTTTTTCCAAAAAAGATGTCCTGAATGGGCAGGCAGTATTTCAAAAATATGCTTTGATGGAATATGGCAGTATGTTTGGCGACGGAGCCAATCGTGGTCCCGACTATACTGCAGAGGCGCTTCATCAGATTTCTCAATTCATGAATGTTTTTTATAATAATCAAATCGCTACAGGCGAAAATAGAGAATGGCTGAAGAAGGGTGTAGCGGAGCAGGTTAGATCTGAAATAAAAAAAAACCAATACGATAAAGAAAATAACAGGGTAGTACTGACAGAAGCTCAATCATTTGCTGCGTCGGAATTGGTAAAGTTTTACCTGCAAAAATTTACTGACCCTTTTTCTCCCGGAGCATTTAAGCCTACCGGTTACATTACCGATGCAACAGAGATAACATCACTTACTGCTTTTTTCTTCTGGGGTGCATGGGTGTGTGGAGTGGAAAGGCCAGGGGAGACTTACAGTTATACTCATAACTGGCCTTTTGATCCGGATGCAGGAAATACGCCAAGCCCTGCGATTATTCTTTGGAGTATTCTTGGTTCATTGGGTCTGGTGTTTGGTCTTGGACTGGTATTATACTACCATGGGAAACTTGAAAAGCTTGATGATGCCGCCTATACAAACAAGGCACAGCCTTTTATGACAAGGGGCGAAATCCAACGATTCAAACCGGATGCTGTGCAAAGAGCTACTTACAAATTTTTCTATGCAGCCATCTTATTATTTGCAGTGCAGGTATTGGCGGGTATTCTAACAGTACATGATTTTGTTGGCTTCGTAAATTTCTTTGGATTTAATATTTCTGAACCATTACCCATTACAGTTACCAGAAGCTGGCACGTACAGTTATCTATTCTATGGATTTCTGCTTGCTGGATCGGAAGTTCGTTTTTTATGATGTCGCTGGTTTCGCCCAAACAATCTTCATCGCAGGTAAGGCTTATCAATATCATTTTCTGGCTTACTATTTCGCTGGTAGCCGGCTCAATGGCTGGAATTTTATTGGGACCTAAAGGTATTATTGGAAAGAACTGGTATTGGCTTGGTCATCAGGGATGGGAATATATGGAGCCCGGAAAAGTCTGGCAGATCATTCTTGGCGTTGTGTTTATTTTCTGGGCTGTTACACTTTACCGTGGTATTAAGCCCGCGATGAAACTGAAGCAACCCTGGGCTTTGCCCAACTGGCTGGTATATGCTACTTTCAGCATTATTATATTGCTGATTTCAGGTTTTATTGCTACGCCAAAAACCAACTTTGTAATTGCTGATTTCTGGCGGTGGATGGTGGTGCATATGTGGGCCGAAGCTTTTTTTGAAGTATTCACGACAGTATTAATAGGCTACTTTATGGTAGTGATGGGACTGGTAAGTAAACAGGCGGCTACAAGAGTTATTTATTTGGCTACACTTTTATTCCTAGGATCAGGGCTGCTGGGTATCTCACATAATTTTTACTGGAATGCAAAGCCTGTATTCACTATGGCACTTGGTTCCGTATTTTCCACCCTACAGGTAGTGCCACTGGTATTACTTACACTCGAAGCCTGGCGTTTCAGCAAATTACCTAAGATACTAGAAAACGGAAATGGCAATGGGGAGCCGGGGAATCGTTTCGGATTCACCGAAGTATTTATGTTCCTTGTTGCTGTTAATTTCTGGAATTTCTTTGGTGCCGGTGTAATGGGTTTTATTATCAATCTTCCTATTGCTAACTATTACGAACATGGGACCTATTTGACGGTCAACCATGGTCATGCAGCATTGATGGGTGTGTATGGCAATCTTGCTTTGGCTGCAGTATTGTTCTGTAGTCAATTACTAGTAAAGGCAGAGTGGTGGCGACCTCGAATTATAAAAACAGCATTTTGGTCTATCAATATCGGGTTGCTTCTGATGGTATTTCTGGATTTATTCCCTGCGGGTATCTGGCAGTTTAAATCAGTTACAGATAACGGTCTTTGGTATGCCCGTAGTCATGATTTTATTGAAAGTACCAGATTTCAAACTCTCACCTGGCTTCGAATCGTCGGTGGGTCTTTATTTACATTAGGTGGAGTAATTCCACTGGTTTGGTTTATTACTACAAGAAGAAAAAGGTTGAAGGAAAAAAATATTTAATTCAAAAAGAAAAATCACCGAGATGAGAAAGCTGCAGCACTTCTGGCTCACAATTAAAATTCACACAACATGGCGCATGGAGTTGCTTTTGGCTTTGATGAAGAATCGTATGATGCAAAAAATTTCACATGATAAAAGCAACGACTAAAATTAATCTCTCGTGTATTCTTATTCCGGTTGCAGCTGTGCGTAAAGATTTACAGGGCAAGGATATCAATGCAGTTATTATCAGGGAAATTAATCTTGCATTTATCAGGCATGGTATTAGGTATGCAGAATCAAATCCCGAACTGGAAGACAACTTCAAAGTGCAACTGCAATGGGATTATTATGAAACAGTACAACATAAACGACGTAGTTGCTTTATCAAATACTTGTATTAATGAAGAATAAGAAATATAAGTTCCCTTCTGAATCAGAAACTATCAAAACTGAAGTAGTGTGCCCGACAGATACCAATCCTATGGGTATGCTGAAAGGTGGTCAGCTAATTTTATGGATGGATATGGCAGCGGCGGGTTGTGCACAAATTCATTCTGATATGACCTGTGTAACTGCTGCTATCAGCCGGGCTAACTTTATTGCTTTCGCTGAAACAGGCGATATCATCACTATTAAGGCAAAGTTGACCCGGGTATTCAATACATCCATGGAGGTTTTTGCTAATGCATTTGCCCGTAAAGTGAAAGGTTCCAAAAACCAGTTAATCTGTGAGGTATATTTTGTCTTTGTTTCACTTGACGACAAAGGCAACCCGATAAATGCTCCCGAATTAAAACCAGTTACAGAGTCAGAAAAAAAACAATTCGCCGGGGCAAGGCACAGAAGAAATAAGTACTCGGCAAGCAAAAATATGGAACCCGGGGTTTATAAGTATGAAAAAAAGGCAAATTGAATTATTAGTACCAGCCGGTTCTTTTGACAGCTTGCAGGCAGCTATCAATGCCGGAGCTGATGCCATTTATTTTGGGGTAGAACAACTGAACATGCGTACCCGTTCTGCACAATCTTTTTACCTGGCAGATATTAAAAAAGTCAGTGGCATTTGCAGGAAAAAAATGGTAAAATCCTTTATTACACTTAATACTGTAATGTATGAACATGATATGCAATTGCTGCACACCATTCTGAAGGAAGTTAAAAAAGCCAAAATTGATGCTGTTATTGCTTCAGATTTTTCAGTAATCAGTTATTGTAATGAGCATGGTATCCCTTTGCATATTTCCACGCAGGCTAATGTGAGCAATATTGAGTCGGTGAAATTCTTTTCCCGTTTTGCTGATGTGATTGTGCTGGCAAGAGAGCTTACTTTAAAACAAGTAGAGCACATTAGTAAAGAGGTAAAAAGAAAAAGAATAAAAGGACCTTCAGGGGAACTGGTTAAGATAGAAATGTTTATTCACGGAGCATTATGCATGGCGGTGTCCGGCAAATGTTATATGAGCCTGCATACACAAAATGCTTCAGCTAACCGGGGAGCTTGTGTGCAGAATTGCCGGAGACCATACATTGTTAAGGATGTGGAAACAGGGGAAGAGTTGACGATAGACAATGAGTATATTATGTCACCTAAAGACTTATGTACCATAGATATTCTGGACCAGGTGTTGGATAGCGGGGTGGATGTTTTAAAGATAGAAGGTCGTACAAAAGGTGCTGACTATGTACAGGTGGTTACAAAATGTTATCGGGAGGCAATAGATGCAGTAAAGGATGGAACATATTCGGCACAAAAGATTGATCAGTGGAAAAGAGAATTGGAAAAAGTATATAACCGTGGTTTCTGGGAAGGCTATTATCTTGGAAGAAAATTAGGAGAGTGGACATCACATCCCGGCTCTGCTGCTACGGAAAAGAAAATATATATAGGAAAAGGAAGTAAATATTATCCAAAGATTGGAATCGGTGAATTTGTAATTGAATCCGGGAGCTTGAAAAAAGGGGATACAATAATGGTGATAGGACCAAAATGTGGGATGGTGAAAATGAAAATGGAAATACTGGTAGTGAATGGGTTAAAAGACGTAGAAGCTTCAAAAGGACATAAGATCACTTTTCCTTCTGCCACTAAAGTGACGCCGGCAGATAAATTATACAAGATAGTAGATGTGTCAAATGCATAAGATCATTCATTACCGGAGTAAATGCATCGGTTGTGGTGTTTGTTATGAACAGCAGCCGGAACTTTGGCGGATGTCGAGAAAAGATGGTAAAGCCACCTTGATCAAAGCTGTAGGAAAAAAAGATGTTTTTATCCTGGACGTTTCGAAGGATGTACTATTAAAATCAAAGGAAATAGCCGCTGCATGTCCCGTACGTATAATTAAAGTAACATGAAAGAGAAAATAATAGAATTTATTTCAAAACAAACCTGTGCCAATGTTTGCTGTGTGGATGATAAGGGGCATCCTTATTGCTACACCTGTTTTTACTCATTTGAAACCGAAGAAATGCTTCTGCATTACAAGTCTTCGAATGAAACAAATCACTCAATCCTTCTTTTACGAAATCCTCATGTAGCAGGAACTATCTTGCCTGATTCTTTGAACCTCTTGCAGATTAAGGGAGTGCAGTTTGAAGGGTTGATTCTGCCTTTTGACCATTCCTATACCGAAAATGGCAGTTCACACTTTCATAAGAAGCACCCGATTGCTCTTGCAATGCCCGGCGAAATATGGATAATCAAACTGACCAGTGTAAAACTTACAGACAATACATTAGGGTTTGGTAAAAAACTGATTTGGAAAAGGGGAGAATAGATACCGGCTATAAAGGTAAAAAACAAATAAGGACAAAAATATCCTTATTTGTTTTATCTTTGTGTCAGGAATCAATATGCGGTAGTTATTAATAATTGTCTAAAGGATTCTTTTGATAATACTCTGTATTTTCTGTTATTATTTCTTATAAGAATTTCATGAACTATTCCCCAATTCATAAATTTCATATACCGGTTATGGGACTGGCTTATACAATTGACAGCCCGATTAAAGTAGCACGGTTTGGTATCTCGTCTGTTATTTCTATTGTTGAAGACAGATTAATTGAAATGATGCGTCGGCATTATTATCCAATGGTAAACCGTGAATTTCAGCCCATCTCTACACATGAAGCCGATTACCGTGCTAAGAGGATTACTGATTACCTTAACCTGGTAAATACCATTGTTCAAGAGCAGGTAGAAAAACTTCGTAAAGCTGCGTTTCAGGCAGGTTCTGAAATTGAGAAATATTTTGAGATGCTGCCGGACGAAAGTAAGCTTAAACAGTTGTACCTGCAAATGAGTAAAACAGACAATCAACAGGAAAAAGATAAAATAGAGACTTATTTGCGGTCACAAATCCGAGCCGGTAGCATTGATGTAAACATTATGACTAAAACAGACCGGAATAATTATGATAAAAGTGGTGTACAAATCGATAATGGTTCAGATGCGGTTGCAGCATTAAGGGGGTATGCAAAAAGTAATCTAACAAATTCATCTGTTGTTTTTTCAGCTGGTATGAATCCCAGGTTGTATAATTACCTGGAAAGTTGTAATGAGTTTGAAATAAATGAAAATGGGGGATTTGAGAAGAAAATAATTATAAAAGTCAGTGATTACCGTTCTGCTTTAATTCAGGGAAAATATTTAGCCAAGAGAGCCATTTGGGTAAGTGAATTCAGGATTGAATCCGGTCTAAATTGCGGTGGCCATGCATTTGCAACAGAGGGTTACTTGATGGGCCCTATATTAGAAGAATTCAAATCAAAAAGGCAGGAGCTTATTGATACGCTTTTTGAAATCTATAATGCGGCCTTGCTTAAAAAAGGAAATAAAAATCTTAGTTTCTCACCACCAATTTTTTTTTCTGCACAGGGTGGCATCGGTACTCATGAAGAGGATAATTTTTTACACAGGTATTACAATATAGAAAGTACAGGATGGGGAACACCTTTTTTACTGGTACCGGAAGCTACCACTGTTGATGAAGCAACATTAAAGTTATTAAGTAATGCAAAGGAAAAAGATGTAGTGCTTAGCCGCAACTCTCCATTGGAAGTCAGATTTTATTACCTGAAGGGAACTAGTGCTGAAAATGAAAAATTATTACGTATCAAAAAGGGAAAACCCGGTAGCCCCTGTACCGAAAAGCACCTGGGGTTCAATACTGAGTTTACAAAAGAACCGATTTGTACAGCTTCACGCAGGTATCAAAAGTTGAAAATTACACAGTTACAGTCACTTAATCTGCCTGAACAGGAATATAAAAAGCAATTGAACGATGTATTAGACAAAGAATGTTTGTGTGTGGGACTGAGCAATTCAGTTGCAATCGGCTATAAACAAACTTTCATTAAAAAGCTAAATGCGGTAACTATTTGTCCGGGACCAAATATTGCTAATTTTTCTAAGATAGTTTCGCTTCAAGCGATGGCTGATTATATTTACGGGAGGGGAAATATTCTTACTAATGCTAACAGGCCTCACATGTTTATTGCTGAATTGCTTTTATACATTGATTACCTGCGGGAACAAATAACCGAGAAATACCATGCTGAACAATTTCATAAAATGAAAAAGTATTATACTTCATTTTACAAAAATCTCAGAGATGGTATAACATACTATCGGCAGTTGCCCATTTTACTGTCTAGTGGAAAAAATGAGTTTCTTAAAGGATTGTATTATGCCGGACTGGAACTTGATTTTCTGAACTACCGCTTCTCTCTCACAGAAATGGAAGAAGCAACTGGCATCACAAAGTAATTACTATCACCGTAGATTTTAACCCAAGGTTACCTACTTGGAACAAGCTTACTAATTGCAATTTTGATGTTTTAGTACTTAATTGTCATGTGGCAGTAAATTAATTAATAATAAAAGTAAATAAATACTTTTATTAAAATTTTATTTTACTTTTGTAATCAAAAGAATTTAAGTATGCGAACAGTAACAGAAAACATTCTCAATGTAACTCTACTAGAAGCCCGGCAAAAGCACCGTACAGTATTTAACCGCTTTGATGAATTAGCAGAGGGAGAAAGCCTCACTATTCACAACGATCATGATCCTAAACCATTATATTACCAGATGTTGGCAGAAAGAGGAAATATATTTATATGGGACTACAAGGAGCGGGGGCCACAATGGTGGAAAGTAAAAATTACCAAACGGGTTAGTGGAGAAAATGATGAAACCCTAGGACAAATTGCAGCAAAGGATTTACGTAAGGTAGAGATATTTAGGAAATACGGACTAGATTTTTGTTGTGGAGGAAAGAAGACTGTAAAAGAAGCCTGCAGAGATAATGGACTGGATGAAATGAAGATAGAACAAGAATTGCAACAGTTAGATAGAATATCTTCGCCTCATCCGATTCCTTACAACGACTGGAGCCTAGATTTTCTTTCAGACTATATTGTGAATTCACATCACAGCTATGTAAAGAAAAATTTACCCGATATAAGGGCTTATGCAGAAAAAGTAATGCAGGTTCATGGTAACCGCCATGCAGAACTATTACCTATTTACCATCTGGTGGAAGAAGTGTATTCGGAAATGATGAACCATATGGTGAAGGAAGAAAGAGTGTTGTTTCCTTATATTAAAGAATTGGTTGTGGCAAAGAGCAATTCGCAACCGTTGCAAGCGGCACATTTTGAGACAGTGCAAAATCCAATTAATATGATGGAAATGGAACATGAAGCTGTTGGTGAAAACCTTGCACAAATAAGAGAGCTCTCCAATAATTATTCACTTCCCGAAGATGCCTGTGCCAGCTACAGTTTGTTATACCAGATGTTGAATGAATTTGAAGAAGACCTGCAATTGCATGTGCATCTTGAGAATAATATTCTGTTTCCGAAAGCACTGAAACTGGAAAAAGATCATGTAAAAAATAATTGACCATGAAACCTTTTTTTATTTCTCTTGGGCTGTTGCTAATAGCCGCTTGTAATAATCAACAATCGCCACCATCTGCAGATGAGCATAAAACTGCTGACTAGCATAAGCACAATTTGCCGGCAGAATCATTAAGTCTTGATAATGGTGTAAAATGGAAAGCCGACAGCAGCACAAATAATAATGTGAAAGCTATGCAGGCCACAGTTGAGCAATTTACCAGTACTGAGAAAACACCAGAGGCCTATAAGCAACTTGGCACAGCGCTGCAGGCCGGGCTTGGTAAGATGATCAGTGAATGCAGGATGAAAGGACCTGATCATGATGGCCTGCATCAATGGTTGGAACCTTTGATTGGCCAGGTGAAGAGATTAAACGAATCTGAAAAGCCTGAAGAATCGGCTCAACTGCTTACTGCCATTGCTCAACAAATAGAGCTTTATTCTCAATTTTTTGAGTAATGATCATAAATGCCAATACTAAGATTGCTACGGTGCTGAAAGGCCATCCAGATGCACTGGAGGCTATCATTGGCATCAGTCCAAAGTTTCAAAAGCTGCGAAACCCGATTCTGCGCAAGCTGTTGGCGGGAAGAACCAGCCTGGCCATGGCATCAAAAGTGGGAGGGTGTACCATAAATGATTTTTTTGAAAAGCTCCGCCCACTTGGGTTTAAAATTGATGAATCTGTTCAATCATCTGAAATAAAAGATATGAAGGCAAGGCCACAATCACTGCAGGATATTGATCCGCAACGACTGATTTCACTGGATGTTCGCCCTATACTGGCGGCGGGAGCTGATCCGCTGACTCTTATTTTAGGAAAGATAAAGGAATTGCAACCCGGACAGGTATTGGAGATTATCAATACGTTTGAACCAAGACCATTAATGGAATTGTTGAAAAAGCAATGTTTTGATTCCTATGCTGCCATTATTAATGATGATTTGATCAAGACTTATTTCTATAGGGAAACTGAGGCGCCTGTAAATCATAGAAAGGAACAAGAGGATAAAGCAGAGGGATGGAATGATCTGATGGAAAAATATAAGAACAAAATGGATTTTATAGATGTGAGGAACCTGGGGATGCCCAAGCCGATGATGACTATACTGGAATCACTTGATAAGCTTGCAGCCGGTAAAGCATTATTTGTCTATCATAAACGTATTCCCGTATTTTTATTGCCGGAGCTGTCAGATAGGGAACTTGATTATCGCATTAATGAAGTGGCAGAAGGAGATGTTCAACTTTTAATTTTTAAACCCTGAAATGTTTGGAAGCGACTTTAATAATGCAGCAGGCAGGAATACCACACATAAAATAGTACTGCCCTTCTATGCTTATGCCGCTGTTTCGCTGCTTGTTTCTATCTTACTTTTATTCTTTTCTGCGGAAGCATTCACACAACATTATTTTCATCCGCATACATTGGCTATCACCCATATGATGGCCTTGGGCTGGGGCACCATGATTATACTAGGCGCCAGTCATCAGTTAGTGCCTGTGCTGATTGAGAAAAGTTTGTATAGCGCCAGGCTAGGTTATGCCTCTTTTCTCCTTGCTGCTGTGGGCATACCATTATTGGTTTATGGCTTTTATGTGTTTGATATGGGCGGGCCGGCAAAATGGGGCGGCCGGTTTGTATTGCTGTCAGTGATCTGTTATATCATTAACATCGCAGCAAGTATGTCGGGGGGGCGAAAAGTAAATGTGCATGCAGTGTTTATTCTCACGGCTTCTTTGTGGTTATTCCTCACAGCTTTTTTGGGACTGGCATTGGTGTATAATTTCACTTTTCCGTTTCTGCCGAAAGAAACATTGCAATATCTGCCATTGCATGCCCATGTTGGTATCATTGGCTGGTTTCTTTTATTGATAATTGGAGTGGGTTCAAGGCTGATTCCTATGTTTCTTATTTCAAAATATGCTAACAGCAAATTACTGTGGGTTATTTATTTCCTCATCAATGCGGGATTGCTCAGTTTTTTGCTCAGCTTTCTTTATTTCCCGTCAAGGGAGTACTATAATTTCTCCATTGCTGCCGTAGTACTGGCTTTATTGTTCTTTGGGTATTACTGTTATTGTGCAGTTAAAGAAAGAATAAGACGACAAGTGGATGAACAAATGAAAACATCCCTGCTTTCGGTGGTGATGATGTTGCTGCCGCTGCTTTTCTTAGTAGTTATAACCGGCTGGCTGGTAGTAGACCAGTTAAGTGCCAGGATGGTGCTGATATATGGCTTTGCCATTTTCTACGGCTGGATCACAGCAATTATTTTTGGGATGACGTTTAAAACATTGCCATTTATTGTCTGGAATAAAGTGTATCATGACAAGGCAGGATTGGGTAAGACTCCCAATCCCAAGGATCTTTTCAATAACAAGCTATATATACTGATGGTACTGATCTACCTGGGCGGCTTCATTCTTTTTATAACAGGGGCTTACCTGGCAGATACCTATGTGTTGAATTTTGCAGCAGCAATTTTGCTCTTAGCTGCAGTTTTATACAACTGGAATGTGATGAAGGTCCTGTTTCATAAACCGAAAAGTTATGAACGTCATCACTAATAATAATATCAGGTGTATCATTGCACTGGCGGGATTGGAGCAGGTAGTTGATCCGGAGATCGGACTGAATGTGGTGGATTTGGGATTAATTTACCAGGTGGATTTTGATGAAGAGAATAAAAAGATTTTTGTAACAATGACCCTGACAACGCAGTTTTGCCCTATGGGTGAATCCATAACTGCTGCTGTGAAAAGGGTGATGGAGCATACCTTTCCCGGAGAGGAAGTGTGGGTAGAACTTAGTTTTGATCCGCCGTGGAGTCATGAACGAATTTCTGAGGAAGGAAAAAAATTTTTTAATCAATGACATGTTAAGTCTTACCTGTAAAACGGCTATCAAAGCGGTGATCTACCTGGCTTCAAAGTTTGAAACAGGTGAGAAGGCGGGCATTAAGGAGATTGCAAAAGTTATTGATGCCAGCGAACATACAGTTGGTAAAATGCTGCAGGTGCTGGTTAAAGAGGAAGTGATAAACAGTGTAAAAGGGCCTAATGGTGGCTTTTTCATTTCAGAAAAGCAAAAAAATCAGCCCATCATCCATATCGTAGAGGCCATTGATGGAAAGGATGTCTTTAAACAATGCGGACTGGGTTTCAGCAAATGCTCTTCTGCGCATCCATGTCCTATACATGATGACTATAAAGTGGTGAGAGATCTTTTTGAAAAGTTGTGCCGAGAAAAAAAAGTAACCGACCTCTGCGAGCCGGTTACCAGTGGATTAGCTTACTTATTCGGTTAGGTTATTTTAATTGCTGAAACCTTGCCTGGAAGAAACGCAGGTATTTGGGTTCATAGATCATTTTTAATCCTCGTATTTTATTTCGTCGTTCATACACCCTTGCTGTGGATTCAGCAATTACATCCATATGTGCCTGTGTGTACACCCGGCGGGGAATAGTGAAGCGGACCAATTCCAGTTTTGGGTAATAATTCTCTCCGTTTGCTTTTCTGCCGGCAGACACCACACCTCTTTCCATCGTTCTTACACCTGAATCAAGAAATACTTCAGCTGCTAATGATTGTGCGGGATATTCAGCCTGTGGTATATGGGGTAAAAATTTCTTTGCATCTACAAAAATACCATGACCACCAATCGGTCTTACAATTGGTATTCCATACTCAATCATTTTCTCACCGAGGTAGATCACTTGTCCTACTCTTGCATGAATATGATCATCACTCACACTTTCTTTAATTCCAATGGCCATAGCTTCCATATCACGACCAGCCAATCCTCCGTATGTATGTAACCCTTCATACACCACCACCATATTTCTTGCTTCTTCAAAAACATCCCAATCATTAATGGCTAAAAAACCGCCGATATTTACCAGGGCGTCTTTCTTAGCACTCATAGTGGCACCGTCTGTATACGAGCAAATTTCTTTTACGATCTCTTTGATTGATTTTTTCTCATACCCTTTTTCTCTTCGCTGAATGAAATGAGCATTTTCAGCCACCCTGGTCATGTCATGAATAATACGGATACCATGTTTTTTAGTCAGAGCTCTTATTTCCTTAAGGTTTTTGATACTGATCGGCTGACCACCTGCCATATTTACACTGGTGGCGATGCTTACATACGGAATCCTCTTTGCTCCATATTTGTTGATCAGCCTTTCCAGTTTATCTAAGTCTACATTTCCCTTAAAAGGATATTCGTTTTCGGAGTCGTGGGCTTCATCTATGATAATATCTTCAAATTTACCTCCGGCGAGTTCCTGGTGCAACCGGGTTGTGGTAAAGTACATATTGCCCGGAATAATATCGCCTTTCTTTATCAGGATTTTGGAGATAATATTTTCAGCGCCACGGCCCTGGTGTGTGGGAACTAAATATTTATAACCATAAGTATCCTTTACTACTTCTTCAAGATGGTAGAAATTTCTGCTTCCGGCATAAGCTTCATCACCCATCATCATACCTGCCCACTGCTGATCACTCATGGCCGATGTACCACTGTCTGTCAGCAGGTCTATATAAACATCTTCTGATTTCAGAAGAAAGGTGTTGAACCCGGCTTCCTGCATCGCTTTTCTCCGATGAGCAGCAGTTGTCATTTTCAACAACTCCACCATTTTTATCTTGTAAGGTTCAGCCCAGCTTCTTTTTATTGTATGTTTCATTTACAAACGATTTTAATTAAGAGGTTTTAGTTTAGCAGTAAAATGCCTGAGCAGGGGAGTTTCTTCAGTGATGGTAAGTCCTTTTAGCTCTTTTCTTTTCTTGAACACTTCAATGATTACTTCAGCTACATAATCGATATGGCTTTGTGTGTATACTCTTCTTGGAATCGCTAATCTTACTAATTCCATTTGCGCCGGAATGAGTTTACCATTATCGTCATATTTTCCAAACATAAGTGAGCCGATCTCTACCGCACGGATACCA
>JAKQEA010000168.1 GCA_029558715.1 Bacteroidota bacterium
TGTTCCATCAGGATCTGTTGAAGCAGAACCATCGAGTGTTGTATTGCTGGTGGGTAAAGTAAGTGTCTGGTCAGCACCGGCATTTGCTACCGGTGGAACATTCGGCGCAGGATTTACCGTCACCTGCATTGTGTCTTTATCGGTTGCGCCATTATTATCCGTAACAGTTAACTCGAACTGATAAGTCCCCTGAACCAATCCGGTTACTGAAGTTGTCACGGAAGAAGAGTTGGTTATTGCTCCAGCAACCGGGCCGGATATTTTATTCCATGCATAGGTTGCAATTGTTCCATCAGGATCTGTTGAAGCAGAACCATCGAGTGTTGTATTGCTGGTGGGTAAAGTAAGTGTCTGGTCAGCACCGGCATTTGCTACCGGTGGAACATTCGGCGCAGGATTTACTGTTACCTGCATGGTGTCTTTATCTATTGCTCCATTGTTATCAGTTACTGTTAACTCAAACTGGTACACACCCTGCACTAAACCTGTTACTGAAGTTGCAACGGAAGCAGGATTGGTTATTGTTCCTGCCACTGGTCCACTGATCTTTGTCCATGCGTAAGTTGTAATCGTTCCATCAGCATCACCGGATGCTGAACCATCAAGTGTCGTGTTATCGGTAGGTAAAGTAATACTCTGATCTACGCCGGCATTGGCAACCGGTGGCACATTCGGCGCAGGATTTACTGTTAGCTGCATCGTGTCTTTATCTGTTGAACCGTTATTATCAGTAACAGTTAACTCAAACTGGTACACACCCACAACTAAACCCGTTACTGAAGTTGTAACAGAAGCAGGACTGGTTATTGTCCCTGCAACCGGACCGGATATATTATTCCATGCATAGGTTGCAATCGTTCCATCAGGATCATTGGATGCTGATCCGTCAAGCGTTGTATTGCTGGTGGGTAAAGTAATACTTTGATCTATGCCAGCATTGGCAACTGGTGGCACATTCGGTGCAGGATTCACCGTTACCTGCATCGTGTCCTTATCACTTGCACCGTTGTTGTCGGTAATGGTGAGTTCAAATAAATAAGTTCCTTGCACCAGGCCTGTAACAGCCGTACTAACTGATGAAGGACTGCTAATTGTCCCTGCCACTGGCCCACTGATCTTTGCCCAGGCATAGGTTGTAATCGTTCCATCAGGATCATTGGATGCAGAACCATCAAGTGTTGTATTGTTTGTTGGCAAAGTAAGAGTCTGGTCAATACCGGCATTGGCAACCGGCGGCACATTCGGCGCAGGATTTACCGTTACCTGCATCGTGTCTTTATCTGTTGAACCGTTATTATCGGTTACAATGAGTTCAAATAAATAAGTTCCTTGTACCAGGCCTGTAACAGCCGTACTAACTGATGAAGGGCTGCCAATTGTCCCCGCAGGCGGGCCGGATATTTTATTCCATGCATAAGTTGCAATCGTTCCATCAGGATCATTGGATGCTGATCCGTCAAGCGTTGTATTGCTGGTGGGTAAAGTAATACTCTGATCAATACCTGCATTCGCAACCGGTGACACATTCGGCGCAGGATTCACTGTTACCTGCATCGTGTCTTTATCTGTTGCACCGTTGTTATCGGCTACTGTGAGTTCAAATAAATAAGTTCCCTGTACGAGCCCAGTCACTGAAGTTGTAACGGAAGAAGAGTTGGTTATTGCTCCTGCAACCGGACCGGATATTTTATTCCATGCATAAGTTGCAATAGTTCCATCAGCATCTGTTGAGGCGGAGCCGTCAAGTATTGTATTATCGGTAGGTAAAGTAAGTGTCTGGTCAGCACCGGCATTGGCAACCGGTGGCACATTCGGTGCAGGATTTACTGTTACCTGCATCGTGTCTTTATCTGTTGCACCGTTGTTATCGGTTACAGTAAGTTCAAATAAATAGGTTCCTTGCACCAGTGCTGTGACAGTCGTCGTAACAGAAGCAGGATTGGTTAATGTTCCTGCCACTGGCCCACTGATCTTTGCCCATGCATAAGTTGCAATCGTTCCATCAGGATCTGTTGAAGCAGAGCCATCAAGTGTTGTATTGTTTGTTGGCAAAGTAAGAGTCTGGTCAATACCGGCATTTGCAACAGGCGGTACATTCGGTGCAGGATTTACCGTTAGCTGCATAGTGTCTTTATCTGTTGCACCGTTATTGTCGGTTACTGTTAACTCAAACTGGTACACACCCAGCACTAAACCCGTTACTGAAGTTGTAACAGAAGAAGGATTGGTTATTGTTCCCGCAGCCGGGCCGGATATTTTATTCCATGCATATGTTGTAATCGTTCCGTCAGCGTCACCGGATGTTGAACCATCAAGTGTCGTGCTATCGGTAGGCAAAGTAAGAGTTTGATCTATTCCGGCATTAGCAACCGGCGGAACATTCGGTGCAGGATTCACCGTTACCTGCATCGTGTCTTTATCAATAGATCCGGAATTGTCTGTGACCGATAATTCAAACAAATAAGTTCCCTGTGCCAGTCCATTTATAACTGTAACTGCCTGGAAAGGGCTTGTAATAACGCCGGGTACAGGCCCTGATATCTTTCTCCACAAATAGTTATCAATGATTCCGTCAGGATCTGAAGAAGCTGATCCATCAAGTGTGACGGTATCGACGGGTAAGCCGATAACCTGATCAATGCCAGCGTCAGCTACCGGAGGCTGGTTGGCGGGAGGAGCTATACCGTTTGTTTCAAATGCCCCGAGATCAGGTGCAGAACCGAAATAGGGTATCCCCACAACCATACCGCTGTCAATGAGAGCAGAACCGGGAGCTAAATGCAAAAAACTAATATCGGGCAGGCTGCCATCTGTTTGCCTCGCATTCAGCAACTGTGTGCTGTCTAAACTCTGAAAATCAGCCGCCGTTACATTAAAATTATCCTGCCAGCTGTTACGCTGAGCTATCGCAAAACTGTTGACAGCATAGTCGGGATTATTATACGAAATATTATTCCGGATATAATAAATATAACCTGAATAGTCCGGTGTACTGTAGTTGAATATAAATCCGAACTCGCCATCTGATGCGCTGGTGTTGTTATAAACCTGGGCATTACCGTAAATCCCGGCTTCGTTAAACCCGTATATCCTGTTCCTGAATGATACATTGTTCCTGACTATCCTGCGTAAAATATTAGGTGTTGGCACAACAGTAAGACCCAGTTTATAACCACTTCCATCCCCTGCCGGAATAAAGGTCCCGGGTCTGAAACCATTGAACCAGCTCCAGCAATTTTCAATAGTGACGAATCCGCTGTTACTCCAGCAATCAAATCCATCATCTGAATTCCACCAGGCCCGGCAGCCCCTGATCGTATTGACTGTTCCCGCATCTGCAATAGTAAGATCCAGCCCGTCTCCTCCACCGTAGGGGTCCACCCCATCGCCATACAATCCAAACGGATCAGCATTATGATGAAAATCAGAATTCAGCACCAGGTTGCCGGTTGAAGCTCCTCTCAACGAAAAGGGCATCACATTATGGTGATAGTTAATCTGCTCATAAACACAATTAAATGAAGCCTCTGAGCGAAAAGCAGTCCAGGCAGAATCTCCCAGGACATCCTGTGAAAAGTTGGCTATCTCAATTCCTTTAAAATGGAAATAAGAACCTTCGAAATAGATCAGCTCATGCTCTGCATTCACATTATACCCGGCAGATTTTGTAATAACGGGTATCTCTCCCGGGAAAGCCCACACTTTAATGCTATCGGCGGCCGTACCATTTATTGATAAAAGGCGCTGCCCTTCAGCATAATTGTAAGTGCCGCCCCTTATATACAGTGTATCGCCGGGTGCCAGACCGATCCAGGCACGGTTCAGGCTGAACCAGGGAGAGCTGATTGTACCGGCATTCGCATCATTACCACCGGGTGCAATATAGTAAACACCTGCACCGGCCGTTAATGACAGAATGATTAACAGAAACGTATATAGTCCTCTTATTCTCACAAGATTAGGTGGTAAATCGGGATAAGGGAAGATAAAAACCAGCAATAGGTTTTTTCAGGACAATGGTGGGCTTAGTAAGGTTATTGAAAGTGGGCTGGTAAGGTATATATTTTTTTCTCCGTATCAAAGCGTTGGCCTGCACTATTCCTATAATTAATATCAATATAATATCACCCCCCATATCGGGTAAAAGGGGTTATGCTGGCCTTTTTCAGAATGAGGACAGAACTTAAAGGGCAGGCGCAGTAGCTGTATAGCAAAATGAGTTACTTCATTGGATTTGCGAAACAAGTCCCGGCTTTTAAAATCTTGCATAAACTGGCTTAAGCTACTGAAAATCAGACCTACATTTTTTAGACCTTCAAATAAAACACTTCGTAGTTTCGCTAATATACATGTTAGCGATCAATGTAACGACTTGGTTCAAACACGACACGAAATAACAATAACGATCAAACATAAGAAAAATGAAAAATCTAAATGCAATTGGACTAGATAAGTTTAAATCAGAAGGATTGGCAAGAAAGCTAAACGAATTATTGGCTAACTATTCTATCTTTTATCAAAATACCAGAGGCTATCATTGGAATATTAAAGGTCAAAAATTCTTTGAACTTCATTTAAAGTTTGAAGAGCTCTATAATGACCTGCTTTTAAAAATTGATGAAGTAGCTGAAAGAATTTTGACTCTTGGATATATACCTAATCATAAATATTCTGAATATAAGATAACTTCAAAAATTGTTGAGAGCAACCAGGTTTCAGACGGAATTAAAGCAGTTGAGGATATAGTAAATTCATTCAAAATTACCATTACGCTTCAAAGAGAATTACTTGCTCTTTCTGCGGAAACTGATGATGAAGGAACTAATGCCCTTATGAGTGACTACATCAGAGCACAAGAAAAACTGGTTTGGATGTATTCTGCATTTTTAAACAAATAAAGCAAGCATAACAGTAAAAATGCTGTAAGGGAATGGCAAGAACCCAACCCAAAAATCATTGTTTTCTATGATATCAATCAGTATATTTTTTCAGTTGGTGGCGGATATTTATAGCAAAATAAATTAAAGCAGTGAATAAAATTCTTCATCCCACAGATTTTTCAGAAAATGCATCAATAGCATTGCAGTTTGCATTCAATTTATCTGAAAAGCTAAATGCCGAATTGGTCATATTACATATTGCTGAGTTGCCAACTATTATGAATAGTTCTGCCTCGGCAGCCTCCTTTACAGAAATGGAAGAGGAAAAAAAAGCTTCAATTATTGGACAATTAAAAAAATATACGACGGATTGCTTTAAGGATATTGATAGTTCTTCTAAAATACTATTTGAAGCAAAACTGAACAGTTCAACAGTAACAGGAATTGTTGAAGCAATCATCGAAGCCGATGCTGACCTGGTAGTGATAGGAACAAAAGGGCAAAGTAAATTAAAGGAAGTAATTATGGGCAGTACTGCTAAAGGGCTGGTGGCAAAAGCCCCTTGTCCGGTATTGACTATTCCCGAAAATGCTCTATTCAAAGAAATTAAGCAGATTATTTATGCCTCTGATTATAATCAAAACGATATCGCAGCTTTAAAAAGACTGGCTGATTTTGCAGAGGTGTTTAATGCTGAAATATCGGTACTTCATATTTTCAATAATGAACCCGTAAAGGATTCAGAAACAGCAGCTTTTCAAAGAGTGCTTACAGAACAAGTGAAGTATGCACATTTGAAATATGATACGGTAGTATCTACTAATGTAGCCGACTCACTGGCAACCTATTTATCGGATAACAAAGCTGACTTACTAGTAATGTTGGAAAAAGAAAACATGGGTATAATTAATATGCTATTTCATAGAGATATGGTTAAGAAATTTGCCAAACACACTACAATTCCATTAATGAGTTACAATATTTTTTCCGTATTCTCCTTAGAAGATGCTTAATAATTTTACAACAATTTTAATGTAAATAATATGGCAAAAAGAATCTATACTATAGTTGGAGCGGTTGCACTTATGATTATGATTTACTTTATTATTACCCCCCAGACAATTGCATCAAGACCTCTTGTTTTGATTGTAACAATATTGTATGCAATTGTGATTGCTTGTATCCATGGTGTTTTAGCACATTCGTTAAGTGTAAAACAAAAAGGCAATTTGATTTTTTATCCTGTTTTCATGGGCATTTTATTCGGCATTTTTTCTTTTATCTATATTTATGTATTGCTGCCACTCATTCTACCAAACTTTATGTAAAATGCTGATTGAACATCTAACTTACCGGTATCTGTTGACTGTATGAAAAAGAAAAACAACGAACCGATAACAAATGTATTGCTGCAAGTGGGGCTTGACATTGAGAAATCAGCTATGTGTGTCTCGCCCGTCATATCCCATTCTGTTACGACACTTTAAACAGCGAAAAATGTTGAGAACAAAACAACATACGTCAATTATTTATAGTATTCTTTTCTTGATACTTCTTTTCGTGGTCTTTGGATGCGACCAACCATCTAAGCATGCAAAAATTGACGAACTAAAACTTTCAGCAACCCAGAAATATTTGTTTAAGTTACTTGATGACTACAAATCAGACTATAGTTCACAACAACCGGAACTGCAAAATGAGATACAGAACAAGTATTTAAGAAAACTTGAACACTTTCTTGTCGACTCATTGGGAAGGTATATTGACAGCCTGACCGTTACTGTTGATACAGTTTTACAAGAAGGCATGATGGTGACAACAAAATTTCACACCAGGGATATTGAATTCAAATATGGTATGGTTTTTAAAGATAGCATGGATAGCAAAACCGACTCATTATATAATTTCATGATAAACTTAAAACCAAAACAAGAAGTGACTGTAAACTTTATTCATTTGGGCTCAAGCGAACTTAACAAGCCAGACGATAAGAGTGTACGTACGATAAGAATATTTGCCTACCCATCCCCTTTGAATTTTTTATGAGGTGTCAAAAGGGGCACACAACAAGCATGAACTGCTCTTCAAATTATCAATATTTAAAAACTTTCCCGTTCGCCATTACCTGCTGTGTCTTTTCATTAAAACTGGCTTTGTAGCCGGTACGTACGGCAGCATTGGTCATGATGCAGGCAATAGAATGATTATATCCTGCTTCTACCGGTGCATTGGGCTGCCGGCGGCTGCGGATACATTCCATCCAGTTGCGCATATGCGATGAACTTAAATGATCAGCACCCGTATTGGCAGAAGCGATCACTTTTTCTGTTTTATCAACAAGGGTAAATTCAGGCAACAGGTTTGCCTTCATTTCCATGGCCGCAGCCAGTTTTTCGGTAAGCCCTCCTTTGGGAGAAACCTTATTGGTAATAAGGTTCAGCTCACCGCCATTGGAATAATATATTTCAGAAGGGTTCTCATCCCCATTGTGCATACGGGAAGCAAAGGACACCTGGAAGCCCGAACTTTTATCATCTGGCGGACCATAATCAAAGACTGCCAGTGTGGTATCCCAGTTCTTTCTTCCGTCCTTCCACATATAAATGCCTCCGTTGGCCACTACACTGCGGGGATGCGACAGTCCGCTGAACCAATGCACCGTATCGATCTGGTGGCTCATCCATTGCCCGGGCATACCGGAGGAATAAGGCCAGAACAAACGATATTCCAGATATTTTCTTGCATCCCATTTTTCAAAAGGACGGTTGAGTAAAAAGCGTTTCCAGTCAGTATCTTCTTCTTTGCATTTTGCCACCAGTGCCGGCCGGCGCCAGCGGCCCGGCTGGTTCACATTCCATGTCAGTTCCACCATCGTAATAGGGCCAAACTTTCCCTGCTGTATAAATTCTGCCGCCGCCATATAATTGCCGCCGCTTCTTCTTTGTGAACCTATCTGTACAATCTGTGCGGATGACCTCACTGCTTTTAATGCAGCTATATTATCATCCATTGTTTCAGCAAATGGTTTCTCCACATAAGCATCTTTTTTTGCCTTCATTGCTTCGATGCAATGCAGGGCATGCTGAAAATCGGCCGTGGAGATGATAACAGCATCGAGATCTTTGGTAGCATACAGCTCTTCATTATTAAAGCAGGCTTTTATATCATGTCCCATTGCATTTTTCAAAAATGCCTGGCCTTCTTCTCTCCGCAGTTTCCAAATATCTGATACTGCCACGAGATCAAAATTCAGTTCCTTATAATGATTCAGGAAACAGGGAAACAATGTTTGCCGGAAACGGTCAGAAAAACCAACGGCACCGATCCGTACCCGGTCATTTGCACCCAATATGTTTCCATAACTTTTTGCACTGAAACCAAAAGCGCCGATATAGGTACCGGCAGCGGCCATAGCAGATTGTTTGATGAATTTGCGGCGTGATGACATGGGAGAGAATTATGAGTTATGAGTTATGAATTATCAGTTGAGAGTTATGAATGATAAGTTAGTTAAGTGTTTTGATTTTTATACTCCGGAAGGACACTTCGTTGCCGTGGTCTTGCAAAAGAATATGACCTTTTTCTGCTTCGCCAAAATTTTTCCAGATCACATACTTGCTGATGGCCACGAGGTCACGGTATTCCTTTGATCCGCGGATATACTCCAGCACTTTCACCCCATTCAGGTAATGCTCCACTTTATTATTAGGATACACCACTACCCTTCCGCAGTTCCATGCACCAACGGGGCGAAGAAAACGTTTTTGTTTATCTGCTTTTATCAGGTCGTATAAAGATGCCAGTGTGCGGTTACCATCCCGGCCCATTTTAGCATCGGGATGTAATGTATCATCCAGCACCTGGTATTCCAGCCCGATGGCAGAGCCGCCTGATTTCTCCTGCAGCGTTACAAAATATTTTATACCGCTGTTGGCGCCGGGTGTAAATTTAAATTCGAAAGAAAGATCAAAGGCTTTATACTGTTCGCTGGTAACAATATCGCCGCCATTGGTGGATTCCTTTCCTTCGGATGATAAAACAGTAATGGCTCCATCCGCAATCTTCCATCCGCCGGCAGGAAAATTTTCTCCCTTGGCGCTGCGCCAGCCTTTATTGGTCTTTCCATCAAACAATAACTGCCAGCCATCTTTTTTTTCATACCCTGTTAATGTATTAGGAACAAAATTGGCCACATATACACTGGATGGAAAAGCAGTGGGTGTAATACCGGTTGTTTTGATACGGATATTTTTAAATATCACTTTTTTACCTGCCTGTTTTTCATCTGCTACAGAATGTACCTGCAGCCCGATAAAACCTTTGGTATCGATAGTATCTACCACATAAGCTGCCGCAATACCATTGACCCATGTTTTCATTTCATTGCCGATACATTCAATTTTATAATGGTTGAATGTATGTGGCTTGTATGCATATTGTGCCGCGGCATTTAGTTGCAGGGGATAGATCCATTCTCTTCTTCCTTCATCATACACACCGCCGGTCCATCTCCGCCAGCTGGGATCCACTTCGCATTGACGGCCATATACTTTTCCTTCCCCGTTAAAGGCAGCCGCATCAAAATGGCTTCTTGTCTGCACCCCGGAATTCCCATTTTCATCTTCCACATAAATGTCAAGTTCCAGTACAAAATCACCATATTCTTTTTCTGTAACTAAAAATGTATTTCTTGTTTTGGCTACGGTAGTACCCGCAATGGTGCCATCCTCCACTTTGTAAGTGGCTTTGCCGCCCAACACTTTCCACCCGGACAGGTCTTTACCATTGCATAAATTTATCCAGCCGTTTTGTGCAGAGGCTGCATAGCAAAAAAGCAGTGAGATAAAAAACAGGAATACAGGTTTGCTGACAGGAAACATATGCTAGGTTAACTGGTAAATAATTGAAGACAGGTAAATTTAATCATTTCTGTTAATCAACGAGCTCAGTTCACAGACCAGTTATTAATTTGATTTTTTATCTTCCGGTATTTCCGGAAAATAATTATTTAACCCAACATGAAACCATGATCAGTTGTAAACGCACCGACTCCAACAATGAAGATTTCCGTTTCCTGGTAAGCCAGCTGGATGCTCTCCTGCGGGTGGTAGATGGAGATGAACATAGTTTTTTTGCCCAGTATAATAAGCTCGACCTCATAAAACATGTGGTGGTAGCCTATGATAATGATAAACCGGTAGGTTGCGGCGCCATAAAAGAATATGCTGCTGATACCATGGAAGTAAAAAGAATGTTCGTTTCGCCACACCTTCGCGGCAAAGGAATTGCTTCAGTTGTATTGAAGGAACTGGAAGACTGGTGCAGGGAAATGAAGTACTCAACATGTATACTGGAAACCAGCATCCGTCTGCCTGAAGCGATCAGGCTTTATGAAAAAAGAGGTTATGAAAGAATTCCCCGCTACGGACAATACGAGAATGTGGAGGTCAGTGTTTGTTTTGAAAAAAAACTGAACAAATAACCAGCCATGAATAAAAGTATTTTTTCTTTTCATGTACTTAAAGCCGGTTTGTTTGTCGGCACACTGGATATACTCGCCGCCCTTCTTCACTATTTTATCAAAACCAATAAGGATCCGCTGCCCGTACTAAAATTTATTGCCAGCGGTGTTTTTGGTAAGGAAGCTTTCACCGGGGGAAACAATATGTATATATGGGGACTTGTTTTTCATTTTATCATTGCCATTGCGTTTACGGTTATTTTCTTTTGGGTATACAGCCTGTTTCCTTCTCTGTTTAAATACAGGTTGCTGACAGGAATTGTATATGGCCTGTTTGTATGGGCGGTGATGCAGTTCTTTGTTCTTCCATTATCCAACGCACCCAAAATGGCATTCAGGCCATTAAATGCAATGCTGGCGGCCACCATTCTCATTATTTGCATCGGCATTCCTCTTGCCTTTCTTACGGATAAACAATATAGATCAGTAAAAAATAAGCTGCTTAACAGTTGATAAGGAGTGTATTACAACAGGAGCAACAGCCATTGCCCGAAAAAGGTAAACCCTTACCTTTGCGGCAGTTTTTTAACAGGTAATAAATATTTAATATGGCAGATATTTTTGAACGTCTATTGAAGAACCAGGGACCTCTTGGCCAGCACCGTGAAAGGGCACATGGTTATTTTGCTTTCCCGAAACTGGAAGGAGAGATCGGAAGCCGGATGAAATTCCGCGGTAAGGATATGATCGTATGGAGCCTTAACAACTATCTTGGCCTGGCCAACCATCCCGAAGTAAGAAAAGCTGACGCTGATGGCGCTGCAAACTATGGCCTTGCCTACCCAATGGGTGCCCGCATGATGAGTGGCAACAGTAACCTCCATGAACAATTAGAAGCTGAACTCGCTGCTTTTGAACATAAAGAAGATGCTGCCCTGCTGAACTATGGCTACCAGGGAATGGTAAGTATCATTGATGTGCTGTGCAGCCGTCATGATGTGATCGTATATGATGCAGAAAGCCATGCCTGCATCATTGATGGTGTTCGTTTGCATCCCGGTCACCGTTATGTATTCAAGCATAATGATGTGGATGATTGCGAAAAACAATTGCAGAGAGCAACTGCCCTGATCGAAAAACAAAAAGCCGGCGGTATACTGGTGATCACTGAAGGTGTATTTGGAATGGCCGGTGACCAGGGAAAGCTAAAAGAAATAGCGGCCTTGAAAAATAAATATCAATTCCGTTTATTGGTAGACGATGCACATGGTTTTGGTACGCTGGGTAAAACAGGTGCCGGTGCCGGTGAAGAACAAGGTTGCCAGGATGCAATAGACCTGTACTTCTCCACTTTTGCCAAATCAATGGCTTCTATTGGCGCATTCGTGGCTGGTGATAAAAAGATCATTGATTATATCCGTTACAATATCCGTTCACAGATTTTTGCCAAAAGCTTACCTATGCCATTGGTTGTAGGCAACCTGAAACGGTTGGAATTGCTCCGCAATCACCCCGAGTACAAAGAAAAACTCTGGAGCAATGCAAGAAAGCTGCAGGAAGGATTAAAAGCCAGAGGATTTGATATTGGTAATACTGATTCTGTGGTAACTCCTGTGTATATGAAAGGGGATGTTCCCGAAGCAACGGCCATGGTAATGGACCTCCGGGAAAATTATGGCATCTTCGCTTCTATCGTGGTATATCCTGTTATTCCGAAAGGACATATCATTTACCGCCTTATCCCTTCCACTGTTCATACTGATGAGGATATTGAACTGACGCTGAAAGCATTTTCTGAAACCAAGAAAAAGCTGGATGCAGGAGAATACAAAGTAGAAGCCATCCCTGATATGGCAGAATCTAAATAATAGGTTTTTTCATCCGGAGCTTAGCGAAGGATTAACTTTTATATGACGGCATTCAAGGAAAGGATGCCGTCTTTTTATTTGTACGGCAACCCGTTTTAAGCTGTTTGCCCTACATTTACCCTTCAAAAATTACCACATTATGCGTAAGCTTTTTTTGTTGTTTTTCTTACTGCCGGTGATGGCCCTGGCACAGAACAAACCGATCACTTTAGAAGATATTTATAAGAAAGGGACTTTCCGCGGCGAGTTTGTACCTGCCGTATTCGATACCACAAAGAAAGAACCGGAATTAAAACTGGATGGCCTGAAAGATGAAAACGGTAAGCCTTTTGGCCAGCCGGAAGAAGAGATCAGCAACCCGGTTAAAACAAATCTTTACCTTTTGAAAAAAGGGAATGAGCCGATCTACCGGCGGTCTTCCAAATCATATGTGTATCTCTACGATGCTTCCGCTGAAAAACTGACCAAACTGGAGAATGAAAAAGTATTACATCCTACTTTTTCACCTGACGGCACTAAGATCGCTTATGTAAAAGATAATAACCTGTATGTATATGATATTGCGGCAGGTAAAGCCACAGCAGTTACTACCGATGGCAAATGGAACTATGTCATCAATGGTAATTGTGACTGGGTGTACGAGGAGGAGTTTGAATTTACCCGTGCCTATGAGTGGAGCCCTAAAGGCAGCTTTATTGCTTACTACCGTTTTGATGAGAGCAAGGTGAAAGAGTATAACATGACCATTTACGACAATGCTCATAATAAAGACTACCGGTATAAATATCCCAAGGCCGGAGACGGTAACTCAACAGTTGACATTTACATTTATGATGTAGCGAAAGGCACAAAGGCCAAAGCCGATTACGAACAGGGTGATATTTATATTCCCCGCATCAAGTGGACAAAAGATGACAACACCCTGGTAGTATACTGGATGAACCGGCACCAGAATGACTTAAAATTGTTATCTACCAATGCTTCTACCGGTGCCAGTAACCTGCTGTACCAGGAAAAGAATAAATACTTTGTGGAGATCAACGATGACTGGTGGTGGCTGAAAGATGGGAAAAATTATCTTTTCACCAGTGAAATGAATGGTTATCGTCATTTATATCTCTATAGCCTGGATGGAAAAGAAAAGACACAGGTAACCAAAGGAAACTTTGAAGTAACGGATATCAACGGAGTGGATGAAGTGAACAAAAGGATCTATTTCACCATGGCCTATCCCCGGCCGATGGACAGAAACTTTTTTGTTACAGATTTTGGCGGTAAAAAAACATACCAGCTCACCCAGGGCGAAGCCTGGCACCGGGTGGTATTGAATGATGACTTTACCAAATTCTATGATTATCGTTCAGATCTCAACAATCCACAGACAGTGACCCTGAATAAAATCATAGCAGACAAGAAAAAAGGGATCACTGCTGTAGTAGAAAAAACAGTGAATGAAAGTGCCAAATTGAAAACTAAGATCGATGAATACGGGTATGGAAAAGCTGAATTCATAAAAGTACCCAATAGCAAAGGTGATACACTGAATGGCTGGATGCTGAAGCCGGCCAATTTTGATCCGGCAAAAAAATACCCGGTACTGTTTTGTAATTATGGCGGACCCGGATCACAGCAGGTAGCTAATCGTTTTGGAGCGGTAAGTCCATGGCATCAGCTGCTGGCGCAAAAAGGGTTCATCGTGGTAAGTGTGGATAATACCGGTACCGGTTTCCGTGGCGAAGAATTCAAAAAGAAAACTTATTTGCAACTCGGTAAGTTTGAAATAGAAGACCAGATCGATGCCGCCAAATACCTGGGCAATATGTCTTTCGTTGATAAAGACAATATCGGCCACTGGGGCTGGAGCTATGGTGGTTTTATGAGTGCCCTGGCTATCACAAAGGGTAATGAGGTTTTCAGTGCTGCTGTGTCGGTTGCACCGGTCACCAACTGGAGGTATTATGATAATATTTATACAGAAAGATATATGCGTACGCCACAGGAGAATGCAAAAGGATATGATGACAACTCTCCCATTAATTTTACCGACAGGATAAAGGGGAAATATCTTATCATCCACGGTACGGCTGATGATAATGTGCATTTTCAGAATGCGACACAAATGATATCAGCTCTTGTAAAAAGCAATATAGATTTTGAAAGTGCTTATTATCCCAATAAGAATCATGGCATTGGCGGGGGACTCGATAATACCACCTTCCACCTATGGAGCAAAATGACCAACTGGATACTGGAGAATATGGGCAATGCAAATACCCAAAAACCCAATCAGCCGGCTAAACAACCCAAAGGATTCTAGCAATAACATAATCCCGATAAAAAGCCCCTCACATTTTGATGTGAGGGGCTTTTTACTGGCTTAACCGTATATGTTTGGGGATAAGGAAAAAAGAACCCCGACTGTAAAAGTCGGGGGCCCTAATCAAAAACCATTAACCATTAAACCTTATCCTATGAAAATTCATTGCTAATATCGATAAGAAAATAATAACACAAAACATTTGTCTGTCATTTTTTTGAAGAATTAGTTAGAAAATTTCACCAAAATGGTACTTATTGATTTTACTCAATATAACATCATATAACGTTGTAGTTATACAACTACAATGATTGGTTTGCAAACGATTGCGCAAATTAAGCTAACTTACCCCAACTTTATCCAGCTTTGCACAGTTATACATGATATGAGAAAAGTAGTAGTAGCTATCACAGGAGCCAGCGGTTCTGTTTATGCAGAAAATTTATTGCTAAAACTTATTGCCCTGAAACATCAATGGGATGAATTATCTGTTGTAATGACCACCAATGCAAAGGAGGTCTGGAAGACAGAACTCGGCAATGAATCATGGAATAACCTGGCGGTAAAATTTTATACCACCACTGACTTCTCCGCTCCCTTTGCCTCCGGCTCCGGTCAGTACGATACCATGATCATTATTCCCTGCTCCATGGGTACTTTAGGCCGCATTGCCACGGGTGTCTCCAATGATCTTATTACAAGATCGGCAGATGTTATATTGAAGGAAAGAAGAAAACTTATTTGTGTGGTGCGGGATACTCCGTATAATCTTGTTCATATACGTAATATGGAAACAGTAACACTGGCAGGTGGTATCATTTGCCCCGCCACTCCCTCTTTCTACAGCCGGCCGGCAACTATCACTGAAGTTGCTGCAACAGTTGTAGACCGGGTACTTGATCTTGCTGGTTTTGATATTAAAACTTTTCGCTGGGGAAAATAAAAGGGGTTGCCGGACAAAAGCAACCCCTTGAAGATACACCATCATGAACCAACTAATCAATCGGTGAACTTACCACCAGCATTAATCCAGTTAACGATTTTTTGACGTTCACTCAAAGGAAGGAGTCCTGTTGGAGGCATCGCAGATGGACTGGCATCAACAGCTCTTGCTTTGACCCTGTCTTTAAAGGTTACAATATTGCAATCAATAGTCCAGTTCATTCCGCCTTCCTGCTGCGAGTTATTATGACAGGGAACACAGTTCGTTTGCAACACTGCTTTCACTTGAGAAAACAGCGGCCCTTCGGGAAGATTACTAACCACGGCAGGTATGCTGGTACCAACACAATTGTTCCCATCCTTAGCAGTTACTGTATAAGGCCCTGGGGCGAGATTAGAAAATACATTAGATGCCTGGAAAGTTATTCCATTCAAACTATAAGTAAATGTGCCAGTGCCTCCCGCTGCAGTTGCTGTAATCATACCATTACTTGGCATGCAGGGAGTATTAGCGACCACACTGTTATTAACGGTAATCGTTACACCAGCACATGGATTTGGATCCGTAAGGGTGAAGTTCGCTGAACCCAGGCAACCATTCAGGTCCCTTGCAGAAATAGTGTAGGCTCCGGCTGTTAATCCATTGAAAGTTCCCGATGCCTGGAATGCCCCGCCATTAATATTATACGTAAACCCGGTACTGCCTGTTGCCGTGGCAACAATACTTCCGTTATTACCGCCAACGGTGGCCGGATTTGTTACTGTACCTGTTACTGTAATAACTACACCTGAACAAGGGTTAGGTGCTGTCAATGTAAAGTTGGCCGATCCCAAACAACCATTCAGATCTTTGGCGGTAATAGTATAAGCTCCGGCACCGAGGCCTGTGAAATTACCAGATGCCTGGAATGCTCCTCCATTAATACTAAATGTAAATCCGGTACTGCCGGTAGCTGATGCAGCAATACTTCCATTTGTTCCGCCTGCCGTTGTAGGATTTGTGGAAGTACCTGTAACAACAACCGTAACACCTGAACAGGGATTGGGTGGATTAGTAACGGTGAATGTGGATGTGCCCGTACAGCCGCTTGAGTTCTTTGCAATAACTGTATAAGAGCCGGCAGCCAGGCCTGCAAAAGTTGTAGCCGACTGAAATGCTCCTCCATTAATATTATAAGTGAACCCGCTGCCTCCTGATGCCGACACAACGATGCTTCCATTGCTGCCGCCAATAGTTGTTGGATTAGTAACGGTTCCTGTTACAGCAACAGTAATTCCAGCGCAGGGATCT
Organism: Bacteroidota bacterium; assembly: GCA_029558715.1. Taxonomy (GTDB): domain Bacteria; phylum Bacteroidota; class Bacteroidia; order Chitinophagales; family Chitinophagaceae; genus JJ008. Next base: position 16,760 of record JAKQEA010000168.1, read on the forward strand.
GGTGGTGTTCCGCTTCCACCTTTGCTGCAAGAGTAGATAATGGTAGCAGAAAAAATAAAAAGACTGAGATAACGAAGAGTAAATATTTTTTTCACAAGCTGTTTTTTATTCTCAATCGGAGAGTTTAAAAAACAGGTTGCCTTGAGAAAAAAATTATGGTAACGGCTTAGTTTGCTTCTTTGGAATAGCGAATGGTTTAATACCGAGAGAGAATAATAACCCAGCGCTGTTAAGCTTCACCTTTCCATATCCCACACCACCTGCTGGTAGTTTCACATATGGTTCAGCTAGTATTGAAACTGATCTGCTTAGTTGCCGCTGGTATCCACCTGACAAAGTAAACACAGAGAAGAAATGTTTATTCTCGTTTTCTATTGTCCACTCGCTGTTAATGGTAGGACCAGAAGGAACGTTTTTATAAAAATAATTATAGGTCTCTCTTTTCATAAGGTAAGACGACAGACCTGCTGATACAAACCAATTCTGTTTCCCGTTATTTCCGAAATTATAACTTACTGTCAGTGGTACTTCATACACTTTACAATCGGCTTCAACTTTTTCCAGGTATGGATAATAGGTATAAAATATATCAGGAGGATGATACGCTTCAGGAGATGCAGTATAAATTTTGCTGGCCGTATAGAAACCAGTACGGATGGTAAACCGCTCCTTGAAAGTGTAGCCAAGGCCAACACCAAGAACCGGTGAAATTTTTCCGGGCCTGTCATTCCGGGTAAAACTGATGTCAGGACCGGCAGTAGCTGTAAAGAAAAATGCACTGCTTTTTGAATTCTTCGTTTTTGATTTTTTCTCCTTTTTGTTTTGCTGTACTGCCATATCAGTCTGTGCAACTGCACTATCTTCTTTTTTCATCACTTTATCAGCATTAACAGTAAGATCTGGCGCCGAACTGATATCTTTTTTGTTATCTGCTATCTTGATAGGGGCATTATTATCCGTAACCTCGTTTGGCTTACTGCTTACAGGATCCCCGGATGGGGTACTTACCAAAGTGGTTGAAGATTTATCAGCGACCTGGTTAATGGGCGCAAAAGGCTGATCATCCTTAACCTGCTTCTTTCCTGCTATCTTTTTCTTTTGTCCTGCAGAAGAGCTGATTGTAATAGCCTGCTTATCGAAATCAGTTTGTTTAGTCGCAATCACATCCTTCGCTGTACTATTATTACTATTATCAGTAGTCCCAGGTTTATTTTCAAAATTTTTCTCATTTACCGGAGAATTCTTGTCGGTTATACTTACACCTGTATTTGCAGTTGTGCTTTGTATGGTGTTATTATTTTTCTTCCCTTGTATATTTTTCTCAGGCAGAGCTGCCTGCTTATCCTGGCGGAAAGGATTACCGATCAACAGACCTGCCCCTCCGATCAATAAGAACAGGAATAGCCAGAAAAAGATTCTCCTCTTTCTCTCCTTTTCCAGGGGGAGATGTTTATCCAGCAATTTCTCCATTTTAGCCCATGCCTTTTCATCATACGCCGGATGGTGATGATCTGCTGCTTCTTTAAACTTCTTATCTAAATCTTCAAACCGCATTTTTGGCAATTGATGTTTCGTTTTGTTTAAATAGGATTTTCTGTAACTGCTTTCTCGCCTTTGAAAGATTTGACTTTGATGTGCCCGTGGAAATTCCCAGATGCCCGGCGATTTCCTCATGACTCAGTCCTTCGATCACAAACAGATTAAAAACCGTTCTGTAGCCCGGGGAAAGGTCCTGAACTGCCCTGATAATTTCATCATAGGATAATTTATTAATAGCATCTTCGGCTGCAGTCGGAACATGGTACACCACCTCATCCAGTGATGCTACTAACTGGTGCTTGTGATATTTTCTGAAATGATCAATGGCAGTGTATACCATAATTTTTCGTAACCACCCTTTAAATGAGCTGATCACATCAG
>JAKQEA010000128.1 GCA_029558715.1 Bacteroidota bacterium
AGTACAAAAAAATGAACAACAGTTTCCGCGATAAAATTTACAATAATGAGGTAACTCCCCCCGTGAGAGTCTGGGACCGTATTGCTGCAGAACTGGATGAAACCGCCAGTACAAAGATTTTATCCACTAAATTGTTCCTTGCTGAAGTCTCCCCCCCCGCTACAACGTGGTCAAAAATTGCTACAGAACTGGAAGAGTCAGCTATTGCTGACAAACTCTATAATATTGAAGTCACACCACCAGCAACTGCCTGGCCTAAAGTACAATCGGCTTTTAACAACGAAGCGGCAGCAACTAAGCCAAAAAAAATTATTCCTTTCCTTCGTTATGCAGCAGCGGCCGTTCTGATAGGTTTCCTTTCATTTGCAACAATAAAAATTTTGCAGGATAAAAGAGAAGAGGCGGATATTTCAATTAAAGAAACTGTTTCTCCACCACATGATAACTCGTCAGCCACTTTAACAAATGAAAAATTAAATGAGCTGCTTGACAATATAGTTGCAGCAACCGAAGATGCAAGAAATGATGCTGCCCTGGAAGCGAGTAAAAAGACATATGCCAGACTGGATATTCCGGCAAGGAATATATCCAGAGAAATTTCTAATTTTTACTTCGCTTCTGATAATAACCCGACAGGCACAACAAGAGGTTTCAACATAGATGCAACAGCCCCGGCAGAAAAATCACTGGCTGATCGGTATATCACACTAATAACCCCTGAAGGAAATATCATCCGCATGTCTAAAAAGCTGAGTGATATGGTCTGTTGTATATCCGGGGAGACAGATGACCAGCCATGTAAAGATCAATTAAGGAAATGGAGAGAAAAAATAGTTGCTTCTTCTTTAGGCCATTCCTCTGAGAGCTTCATGGACATTCTTCATCTTGTAAATTCATTACAGGATAACAAACACCAGTAGTACTTGTTTTCTTAATTTTATAGAAAAGTAATTGCATGGCAAGAATAAAAATTGAATTGCCGGAAATATTCTCGTTCTCATGTGAAATACCCGTACGCATTACAGATATCAACTATGGCGGTCATGTTGGCAATGACACTATACTATCTATTATTCATGAAGCAAGGGTACGCTTCCTGAAAAATCTGGGGTACAGTGAAATGGATTTTGACGGCAAAGGAATGATCATGGCCGATGCAGCTATTGAATTTAAGAGCGAATTGTTTTATGGCGATGCAGTGCTTGCATCGGTGACCACCGGGGAAATTTCTAAAATCGGATTTGAACTGTATTATAAACTCGAAAAAGAAACTGAAGGTAAAAGGAAGTTGATCGCTACTGCTAAAACCGGTATGATCTGCTATGATTATGAGAAGAAAAAAATAATACACATACCAGAGAAAGCCAAAGAAAGCCTACTTCGTTAAGTTCTTATTCCATATCTTCCAGCTTTCCTCTGCCTGTATCAAAAGCATTTCCTGGCCATTTTTTATTGTTGCCCCCCTTTCCTCTCCTTTCTGAAGAAATAATGTTTTAGCAGGATTATAAGTAAGATCAAATAATAAATGCCGGCTGGAAATATGATTATAAGGAATATCCGGACAAACATTAGTGGCAGGATACATGCCCAGGGGAGTAGTATTGATAATTAATTTATGTTGATTTATAATATCTTCATTAAGCTCCTCATAGATGAATGCAGAACCTGTCTTCATTTCCCGGCTTACTACACTATATTTTATTTTCAGCCTCCTCAATACATATGCTATTGCCTCTGTTGCCCCGCCACTCCCCAGTATCAGCGCATCTGTGTGATATGGCCTAAGATAAGGTAACAGGCTTTTTTCAAAACCAATTGCATCAGTATTGTAGCCTGTCAGGTTCCCGTTTTTTATGCCTATGCAATTACAGGCCTCCAAACCCGAAGGAATCTCAGAGGAGTTTAAAAAACGAAGTACCTGTTTCTTATATGGTATAGTTACATTGAGCCCCTCAAGCCCGGGGTTATCTCTAAGTAACAGAGGTAATTCATTTATTGATTTAATGGGAAATAGCTCATACCTGCAATCCACCAATCCATCTTTCTCAAACTTTTCAGAAAAATACTTTTTAGAGAAAGAGTGTGACAGTGGGTAACCAATGAGTCCAAAAAGCCTCATCAGACGGTCTCTTTTTTATCGAGATACAGGTTGAATGTATCGCCCCGAAGCCCTATTCGCATTGCTTCGAGTGGTATTACTTCTGTTGGTGCAATATTGCCGAGATTAGCATTACAACCAACCAATTCGATAAAGTATAACTGTTGTGCTTTTTGCGGAGCCTCCCATATGATCTTTTCTGCCGGTATCTGGGTCAGAATTTCCTGTACCAGTCCTTCCCTTACTTCTCCGCTGCCACGATAGATACCAACATTTCCTGCTTCCCTTGCTTCCGCAATTACATAACTGGAACCTGCTTCTAATTCTGCTTTCATCAACTCAATCCATTTATATGGGGGAATAATATGTGCTGCATCCTTACTGCCCACTTCGCTAAGCACCGTGCCGTGCTTGGTCAGTTTTTCTATGTATCCACATTTCTCTGCATGCGGAATAGTTACAGATCCATCACTTACTTCCATATATGTAATACCGTAATCTTTACATACGTTTATATAATCTTCAAATTGGTTTCGGATGAGAAACGCTTCAAATAATGTTCCTCCAAAATAAACAGGAATATCATATGCACGGTACACTTCCAGTTTTTCTCTCAGGTTTGGCGTAACGAAAGAGGTGCCAAATCCAAGTTTTACAATATCTACATGCGGATGCGAAACACTCAGAAAGTTTTTTGCTTCTTCTATACTCAGGCCCTTATCCATTACCATGGTAAGGCCAGACTGTCTTGGTTTTTGCTTTCTGTCAGGGATCTGAGATAAATTAAAATTCATACTTATACTATTTGAATGTAATCGCTAATTGTGATGGCGGCAAAAATAGGGAAGAATGACCAGAGAAATAATGATTCCAAATACCTTAAATCCCATCAAATGGATTTATTTCTTTTAAATCTTGCCAGCAGATCAACCACCTGCTGATTTTGAAGAATAGCCGGGTTCAGCTCAACAAACTTCTTTAATAACTTTGGAGCTTTCTCCATCGCCAATTCAAGTTGAATTATAGCTTCCTTTGCTTTCACTGTTGCAAATAGAACTGCAGCTTTATAAAAAATAAACAGTGGTTTGTTGTTAGTTGCATACAGCGCAGCCTGTGTTTGTTCCAATGCCTCTTCATAAAACCCTGCTTTGTACAAACAACGTATTAATGCCTCCCATCCCCCGGCATTTTTTGGGCGAAGCCGCACTGCATTTGTAAAATACTGTATGGCATCCCGGAACAACCCCAATTGTATTTTACACTCCCCTGCCAGCAGGTTATACTCCGGTTGAAGGCGATGAAGCTTTAAGGCTGTTTCCAGTTGTTTGATACATGCTGTCCAATTTCCTTCGTTATAATAAGTACAGGCAATTTTGTAAAATAGCTTACTGTCATCCTGTCTCAGGTGCGATGCTTTGCGATAATAGAACCTTGCCTGTGCATGATTCTTCATTCTTTCGTAGCAATAACCAATAGCCTCAAAAATCACATCTTCCGGCTTTGCCAGCTCATTTACTTTTTCCAACGCTTCTATTGCTTCTTTGTATTTCCTTAACCGGATATAAGCATCTCCCATATTCCGGTAGGCATAATCAAATTTCTCTTCTATTGTGATAGCATACTTGTATGCATCGATAGCCTTCTCATATAATTTCAACCCCTGGTATGCAGCTGCCAGGTTAAACCAGGCTAATTCATTATAAGGATACTCATCAATTATGATTTGATGCAATCTTATTCCTTCTTCATTGCGGCCAGTAAAGTCAGTCCAGAAGCATATTTTATATAATGCCTCTTCATTATTAGGGTCATCCTCAAGAATAAGCTTAAGACAATCAAATACTTTATCAAAATCTTCATAATCATCATACACATCTGCCAATTCAAACAAAAGCTCAATTCTTTCCTCTCCTTCAAAAAATGAAAGTGCTTCTTCCAGAAGTATAACTGCTTTTTCCTGCTGATCCAATGCCAGGTATGCATCGGTTTTAAGGATATAAAGGTTAATATCAGTACTGTCTAGCAGTGATGCCTGCTCTAAGACATCCAGGGCTTCTTTGTAGCGGCGATAAGCCAATAAAATATCCGCCTTTTTTATGAGCAAAAGTGATGAATATGGGAATTGTTCGCTGCCAATTTCAGCAGCTTCCATGGCCCTGACGAGGTCTTCCCTTTCCTGATAATGATCTATGATCTTTTCGAAAGCATCTTCCTCTATAAATGAATGGCTGTGGCCATTTTTCAGATTCTCGTATTGTCTGAGCAGTTCCCGTATCAGTTCCCTGTCTTCCCGGTAAGGATTTTCTTGCATGAGTTCCGGTCATTTAGTGAGCAAACCTTTTTAAAGAGCCTGTCAGACAGCAAAATCCCTTTGCCCCCTGAATTCAATTATTTCCAACAAGTTAAGCTAAAAAAACTGGCTAAAAAAGAGAGTAGTTTTCCCCATATGTGCAAAATACCGGGTTTTTCGTGGACCTGGATGTAACATTTTGCAATCTTCTGCGTTAATAAAGTACTAAAGTTCTGGACGAACGGTTTTTTTTATATTCCTTTTTGTCTTTATTTTTGTAAACAATGAACCATCCCATACTGACCATATTATGGAGGAATAGTGCAAAGTTGTTTGCAGCAATTATTTTGCTTGCTTGCAGTTTCGCAGGTGCTTTTGCTACCCTGGGTGATGGTAATAAGAAATCAGACCTGCCAAAGAAATCTTTGCTTTCTAATAAAACTGCCACTAAACCTGGTTCGTTCTCTCTTCGCTCAGGCTACAATTACCGGGGCAATAATGTCATCAATACAGAGAACGAAAGAAAGTATATACGCCTCAACACGGTTGTTACTGTTCAAAAAGGTAAAACAACTTTTATCGTCCCTCTTAAGAAAAAAGTTATTCTTAATAATGTTAAGATAGATATCGGCAATCGCCAGCTTAAGAGAAACTAATTTCTCCCTCCTTTACTTTCTTCATAAGTCATTACCCTGTACCCGGATTTGGGCAGATCAAATTTTGCTTGCTGTACCGGATTGAAATTGATATTTGAAACAGTATATGTAACCAGCATGGTACCGAGCGATGCTTCATACTGCATAGCAAGACCAGGAAGGTTTTTATTCAGGTACTGAAAATCCTTATTTACCGGAACCAGGTCTTTGGTAAAATAAACATTGAAAGTGCTTCCATCAGTAAGCGTTCCAACAGCTTTCTGGCAATTATACCCTGCAATTGTTTTGTATTCTTCTACATACGAGAATGTTATTCCTTCATACTTTTTGTTTGATTCCTTCCAGTTATCCCGGGTCATTTGAATCATATACTTTTGCTCCCCGTACTCCTTGAGCACTGTTACATCTCCTGTTTTGCCATCCACTATAGTTGCTTGCGTCCCTAATGAACTTATCATATCAGAACGGCTGGATCCCCCTTTGAGGTAGATCACACTGGTAGCACCATCCAGCAGGTCGGCAGCCTGGGGTGTTTTGTTACTGGTATTAATAACAATATCATACGAGATAGTAGCTTCTGTCAATCGCCTTTGTGCCTGCAGTTCAAAAGAAACCATCAGTAAGAAAAAAACAGCGAATATGTTATATAACTTTTTCATTGTGTTAGTACAGTTAGTATTCATTGTGTTAGTACAGTTAGTATATAGTAAAAGACGTGCCAATTTAGCTAATAAGTTGCTTAAATAAAAAAACCGGGTCATCAAAGCCAAGACCCGGTTCTTCTTATGAGTATTTTAACTAAAATCAGCGTTTATTCTTCTGCTGCGTTTCTTTCAATCTTTTTTGCTGCTCCTGCATTTGTTCCATTCTTTCCTGCCACTTAGACTTCGTTTTTGGCTTTTTCCGGTTCTCCTCGATTTTAGCCAGGATTTTATCATGATCAATAATATAGTTCTGAATCACAAACTGTAAGGCCAGTGTAACCAGGTTTGAAACTGTATAATACCAGGTCAATGCTGATGGAAGCCTGTTAAAGAAGAATAACAGGAATACCGGGAAAATATATGGCAAGTACTTCATAACCGGGTTGCTCTGATCCGGTGTCATACTCATGCTATACCAAGAAATAAGGAAACTCGTAGCAGCAGCGGTAATGTTGAATAAACTCAGGTGACTGCCAAGTAAAGGGATATTGAATCCAAATTTGATGGGATCATCATAAGCTGCCAGGTCATTCGCCCAGAGAAATTCTGCACCACGCAGACTAACTTCAGAATTAAAGAAACTGAATAGAGCAAAAAAGATAGGAATCTGTAATAAAGCAGGTATACAACCACCAAGCGGATTAACACCAGCTTCCCGGAAGAGCTTCATTTGTTCCATGCTCATAGCCTGCTGATCTCCACCAAGCCTTTCCCTCAGTTTTGCGATTTCAGGGCGCAATGCCTTCATTTTTGCACCACTTAAATAACTAGAATAAGTAAGAGGAGAAATCAAAAGGCGAATAAATAAAGTAAGCAGCGCAATGGCAAGACCCAAACTACTGCCGCTTAAACTCCTCATAAAATCGAAAATAGGGAGTATGACAAATTTGTTCAGCGGCCTGACGAATGCATACATACCTTGGCCCAGGTTCACCAGCTTCTCAAACTTAAGATCATAACGTTTCAAAATGTGATAATCGGACGGGCCATAATAAATGCTAAAGTCGGCATTAGAAGTTGTGGCAACAGGCAACTGCACTTTCATATTGGCAGTAGAGCGGACTAATGTTTTGGCAGAATCAGGCGGTATCGTCCATTCCATTTTACCAGATGAAAAATTATTTTTTGCAAGAAGTATGGTAAAAAAGAAACGTTGCCTTACTCCAATCCAGTTTACGGGTTCATCAAAGTCCTTACTGCTTTTACGTCCTATAGTATGATAATCAAAACTGCCATCTTCTACATATCCTACCTGGGTATTTTGCTTTTCAAAATCAATGTCTGATTCCTGCTGTGCTGCTGCATACTGCCAGGATAAGTTCATATTTCCCTGTGTCAGCAATTTATCAGCACCAACAAGCTCTACATTAAAATCAACCATGTAATCTTTTGGCTTAATAGTAAACTTGTGTGTGATGGCAGAAGAAGCTGTACTATCTGAAGATTTTAATGTAAACCAAATGCTCTTACTGCCATCCGCATTTTTGGAAGAATCAATCTTTGAGAAATACAGATCAGCTGTTTGTGCACTTTGATTCGCTGCAGTATTTATAGGATAACTGATTTTGTCGAAATCTGATGCTGCTAATCGCAGTAAATTACTATCAAGGCCTTTAAACTCCTTTAGTTCCACTTTTTTAACCTGGCCCCCTTTGCTGGTGAAAGTGATTTTCATTAACTCATTTTCGGCATATACCAGTTGCTCAGAACCATTTGCTGCATCTTTGAAACCACCTGCATTGGCTAATTTCCGGATTGTATCAGCCCGGGCTGAATCAATTTTTTGCGCCAGTGTATCCACTGGGGGTTTACTAGCTTTAGCAATTGAATCTTTAACAAACTCTTCCTTTGCCTTTTGTTTACGGAAAGCAGCCTGTTCCTGGTTAGTGTAATAAAAATAGCCAAAGAAAAGGGCGGCTAATACCACAAAACCGATGACGGTATTACGATCAAACTTCATTCTCAGAAAAAATTTAAAGAGGGCAAAGATAGGGTAAACAGACCGGAGCTCTCCTGCTGAAATTCAGTGTACCTCTTTCGGGGTACTATCCGACGGCATTTATATCATTTCGCTTTGCAAAAGAGGGTTTTTAACCTCTATTTTCTTTTCAGCGTAAGCCTTTGCTGCTTTCACAAAATGTACAAAAATTGGTTGCGGATTTTCCACTGTACTTTTTAACTCGGGATGGTATTGAACACCAATAAAGAATGGGTGCCTGGAAAGCTCGATGATTTCAACCAAACCGGTACCAGGGTTTTTACCGCTGGCAATCATTCCTGCATTCTCAAATTGTTCAAGGTATTTGTTATTGAATTCCCATCGATGGCGATGCCTTTCGCTTATTGTAGTTGTGCCATAAATTCTTTCAGCAAGTGATCCGGCTTTTATTTCACAGGGATATGAACCGAGCCGCATTGTACCTCCTTTTGCTGTCACTTTTTTTTGCTCCTCCATCAGGTCAATTACTGGTTCTTTTGTTTCGGGGTTCATTTCTGTTGAATGGGCATCTTTTAAGCCCAGTACGTTCCTTGCAAATTCGATAGCTGCCATTTGCATTCCCAGGCATATCCCGAAAAAAGGTAAGCCATTTTCCCTGGCAAATTTCACTGCCACAATTTTACCTTCAACGCCTCGATGACCAAAACCGGGAGCTACCAATAACCCGTCTAATCCTGCCAGTTTTTCACTCACATTATCATCTGTGATAAACTCACTGTGTACGTTTACTATCTGTACCTGGCACTCATTAATAGCACCCGCATGTATAAAGGATTCAAGAATTGATTTATAGGCGTCCTGTAATTCAATGTATTTCCCAATAAGCCCAATCGCAACTTTTCCTTTAGGATATTTTAATTTATCAAGAAATTCTTTCCATTTTGATAACTCCGGTTCTTTATACCCCGTAATGTTCATCTTTTTAAGCACAATCTTATCCAACCCTTCCCGCATCATTAATACCGGCACTTCATATATTGTGGGTGCATCAGCAGCCTCAATCACTGCCTCCTGCTTCACATTGCAGAACAAAGCTATTTTTCTCCTCAGTTCAGGTGATAATGTTTTTTCTGTCCGACAAACAATAATATCAGGATGCACTCCCTCCTGGCTTAGCATCCTTACACTATGCTGAGTCGGTTTGGTTTTTAACTCTTTTGCGGCTTTCAGGTAAGGAATTAAAGTCAGGTGAACCACCACAGAATCCTCCTCCGGTAACTCCCATTGCAACTGGCGAACAGCTTCCACAAAAGGTAAACTTTCAATATCACCCACCGTTCCTCCAATTTCTGTAATCACTATATCATACTCTCCTGTTTGACCCAGCAATTGCATTCTTCTTTTTATTTCATCAGTAATATGCGGAACTACCTGCACGGTTTTTCCCAAATAAGCCCCTTCTCTTTCCTTATTAATAACTGTTTGATAAATGCGGCCTGTGGTAACATTATTTGCCTGGGAAGTAAAAATATTCAAGAATCTTTCATAATGACCAAGGTCAAGATCGGTTTCGGCTCCATCCTCTGTCACAAAGCATTCGCCGTGTTCATAAGGATTCAACGTACCCGGATCAACGTTTATATATGGATCAAACTTCTGGATTGTAACCCTTAAACCCCTTGCCTGTAATAATTTGGCAAGAGATGCTGCTATAATGCCCTTTCCTAAAGAAGAAGTAACACCACCGGTAACAAAAATGTACTTAGCCATTGTATGGTCAATTTTATATTTTATACTTCAGGAAAGGCAATAATAAAAAACAATTAATTCCGGGAAACCGAAATCAACAACTGTACAAAAAGTAAATTAAAGACTGAAAATTTGCCCCACCCTATTGACCATCGGAAGTCTGCAAAAAGAAAAAACTCCGGGAGGTCATGTAAAGGTAAAAGAAATTTCCCGGGCATAAAAATTCAATAAAAGGCATGTGGAAAAAAGCCGGTATTTTAGTGAGGAAATAAAATCATCATGAAAAAATCTGCGTTTCTTGTTCTTGTATTGTTGATTACCCTCAATCTTCTTTCTCAGAAAACCTATATCTGGTGCGGCACCCTGATTGATGGTGTATCTGTTGAGCCCAGAAAGAATATGACAATTGTGGTGGAAAAAAATAAGATAACCGCTGTACAAGCCGGCTTTACAATGGCAGGTGTTTCTGATAAAACGATCGATCTTAAAACCAAAACCGTGACGCCGGGCTGGATGGATATGCATGTGCATATGGAGCATGAAACCAATCCCAACCGCTACCTGGAAACTTACACCTTTAACCCGGCTGATTATGCTTTTCAATCAGTAAAGTATGCTGAGATAACATTAATGGCCGGATTCACTACCGTCAGGGACCTGGGAGGTTCTGGCGTAAATATTTCTTTACGAAATGCCATCAATAAGGGAATAATAAAAGGCCCCCGGGTATTTACAGCAGGAAAGTCGATAGCTACAACCGGCGGTCATGCTGATCCCACAAATGGATACAAAAAGGAGCTTATGGGTGATCCCGGACCTGCTGAAGGAGTGGCAAACGGAACAGAAGAATGCCGGCAGGCCGTAAGACAGCGTTATAAGGATGGTTCAGACCTGATAAAAATCACCGCGACTGGGGGTGTACTCAGTGTAGCTAAAAGCGGCAAGAATCCACAATTTTTTGAAGATGAAATAGAAGCTATTGTGAAGACAGCAAAAGATTATGGTTTTAAAGTGGCCGTTCATGCTCATGGGGAAGAAGGTATGAAAAGAGCTATCAGGGCCGGAGTGAATTCCATTGAGCATGGCACTTTTATGGATGATGAAACAATTGAGTTGTTCAAAAAACATGGTACCTGGTATGTACCTACCATCACTGCTGGAAAAGCAGTCGGCGACTCTGCCAAAATACCGGGATATTATCCCCCGGTAGTGGTACCCAAAGCACTGGAAACTGGTCCGCAAATTCAAAAAACTTTTGCCAAAGCCTATAAAGCAGGAGTTAAAATTGCCTTCGGGACTGATGCCGGAGTATATAAACATGGAATGAACTGGCTGGAGTTTGGTTATATGATTGAAGCGGGAATGACACCTATGGATGCTATTAAGTCGGCCACTATCAACGCCGCTGATCTGTTAGGCGAAAAAGACAAACTCGGGAGTATTGAAGCGGGTAAACTCGCCGATATTGTTGCTCTGGATGGCGATCCGCTGAAAGACTCAAAGGTTTTTGGCAAAGTTGTGTTTGTGATGAAGGATGGTATGGTGTATAAACAGTAAAAATCTCAATCCTTTATAATCTTATTATAACTTGCCACCAACCCTCTTATTAACGAAGAGCTGAACCCCTGGTGTTCCATTTCATTAAGTCCGGCAATGGTGCACCCCTTTGGAGTGGTTACCTTATCGATCTCATGTTCCGGGTGGGTACCCTTTTCCAAAAGAAGTTCCGCAGCTCCTTTGATGGTTTGCGCTGCAATGAGTGAGGCAGTTGTTGCATCGAACCCTATTTCGATACCACCTTGAATATTGGCACGGATGTAACGCATCGCATACGCTGTGCCACAAGCACCCAACACTGTGGCGGCATCCATCAGCTTTTCATCAATCATCACTGTTTTTCCTAGCTGATCAAATAACTGCTGGACATAATTTAATTGTGTAACTGATGCACCAGCATGTGACAGGCAGGTCATGCTTTGCTGAATTGCAATAGCCGTATTCGGCATAGCCCTGATAACTGGTACAGGTTTACCGATTGCTTTTTGCAATTGCTCAATCCACACACCTGTGATTACAGATATCACAATGTGCTTTTTAGGATTTAATACCGGCTTAATTTCTTTAACAATATCGGCATAGTTATAAGGCTTCACCGCAAGAATGATCACTTCACTGTCACGAACAGCTTTCATGTTATCACTATGCACCATACAGCCCCTTTCTGCAAAACGGCTCAACGCTGAAAGGTTACGACGGGTAATTGATAATTCAACCGGGCGGCTGAATTCACTCATGATCAATCCATCTGCAATAGATGCGCCTAAATTTCCACCCCCGATAATTGCTATTTTCTTTGCCATTTACCATCTTTTGGTAAAGATAAGCATGTAAACAAAATTTTATTTGTTTAAACTATACTGACAAATTTCAAGAAAGACTAAACGACCAATAAAATATCATGTTTTTTTTCAGAAACTAAAACCTTTTCAGGCAATTGAGTGTTTAATTGACCAAATAAAAAACATATTATGAAAAAGAAATTCTTCTCCCTTTTCACCGCAGTTGTACTTAGTTCATCCATTTTTATCGCCTGTAATAATGAAGCAGAAACAAAAACAGCTGAAGACAGCACAACCGTTTCAAAAGAAGAGCCAATGGCTCCTCCGGCTGAGGCACCAAAAGATATTGTTGATGTAGCCGCCGCTTCTGCTGATCACAGCACATTGGTAGCTGCTGTAAAAGCAGCGGGTCTTGTAGAAACCTTAAAAGGTGCCGGTCCATTCACTGTATTTGCGCCAACCAATGCTGCTTTTAATGCATTACCTGCAGGTACAGTTGACGGCTTATTAAAACCTGAAAACAAAGCAGACTTAACCAGTATTTTAACCTACCATGTAGTTGCCGGTGCCGTAAAAGCGGCTGACCTGAAAGACGGCCAAAAAGTAAAAACTGTTCAGGGTGCTGAATTAACAGTATCCATCAAGGATGGTAAAGTAATGATTGACGGGGCAAATGTAACTGCTGCTGATCTTGCAGCAAGCAACGGGGTGATCCATGTTATTGATGCTGTAGTAACACCAAAGAAATAAGATGCTTTTTCATTTTTGAGATATCTAAAAGGAGTAACTTTTGTTGCTCCTTTTTTATTAATAATACTTCTTCAATGACAGGAATTCTTTTACATACTCCCCAACTCCTTCCTCCAGTGCATAAAAGCTATCCTTATATCCTGCATTGCGGAGTTTGCTCATATCTGCTTCGGTGAAATACTGGTATTTATCCCGGATATCTTCCGGTATATCGATATATTCTATCACTGGTTCTTTTCCTATTCCTGCAAAAGTTGCTTTTACCAGGTCTTCAAAAGTCCTTGCTTTACCTGTGCCGAGATTATACAATCCCGATGTGAAAGTATGCCCCATCAGCCAATAGCAGACCTTTGCCACATCCTCCACATAAATGAAATCTCGGAGTTGCTGACCATCTTTGAAATCCGGCCGATGAGATCTGAACAGCTTAACTTTCCCCGTTGATTTAATCTGGTTAAAAGAATGAAATATCACACTGGCCATCCTGCCTTTATGATATTCACTAGGGCCGTACACATTGAAGAATTTTAAACCTGCCCAGGAAGGTGGTTGGGCTGCTGATTTTTCCTGAACTTGCCGAAGCACCCATTTATCAAACTCATTTTTGGAAACTCCGTAAGGATTTAGTGGCTGTAACTTTTCGACAAGCTCATGATCATCTTTGTAACCCAGTTCACCGCTTCCATATGTAGCCGCTGAAGATGCATAGACAAGCGGGATATTTTTCTTTGTACAATAATTCCAGATACTTTTTGAATACTCAAGATTCAGTTTTTCATGAATGGAGTAATCAAACTCAGTCGTATCAGTTCTGGCACCCAGGTGAAACACGAAATCAATTTTGGGGTCTTCTCTTTTCAACCAATCAAACAGTTCTTCCCGTTCTACCTTAGCAGTAAATTGTTTGGAGTCGAAATTGAACCACTTGTCCTCTTCACTAAAATCATCAACAATAATAATATTGGCATACCCTTGCTTATTCAAGAATCCAAGCAGGTAGCTGCCGATGAAACCTGCTGCTCCCGTTAACAAAATTGTTTTGCTTTTTTCCATCATATAGAACTTAGTGCTGAGCCAGCTTCCTCCTTTGATAAATAATCCTCAATTGCCGAATCATATTTTTCTTTCCAGTCTTCAATATGCCCCCACTCCATACCATCCACTTCCACTGAGCCGTCTGTTACCATACCTAATTCCTCAAATGGATGATTGCCCAAAACTTTCTTCACTGCTTCCAGTTTCTCCTTTTTAACAGACACCACCACCCTGCTTTGTTTTTCACCAAACCATTGTGCATCCTTCCTTGTATTGTAGTCATTTGCTACTACATCAAAACCAAGAATATTATTGAAAGACGACTCGAGTAAAGTGACAAATAATCCGCCTTCGCTGACATCATGAGCTGACTCAATTAACCCCTTACTGATCAGTTCAGTTATTTTTTGTTGCAGGACATACTCTTCCTCCAGGTCGAAATGTGGCAACGGAGAAAATTCAACACCGCATATCTTACTCAGGTACTGAGACGAATTGATGTCGTCACCTGATGACCCAATCAATAAAATGATATCTCCTGCTTCTTTAAAATCCAATGTCATTTTCTTACTTACATCCTCAAGAAGACCAACCATTCCAATTGTTGGTGTAGGATAAACCGGGCCATCAGGATTCTGATTGTAAAAACTTACGTTTCCGCCGGTAACAGGTGTATCAAACTTCCGGCAGGCCTCTCCCATACCTTTTATTGCATAAACAAACTGGTAATACACTTCCGGATCATAGGGATTTCCAAAATTTAAACAGTTGGTAACACCCAATGGCTGACCACCACTACAAACAATATTTCTCGCCGCCTCACTCACCGCTATCATTGTTCCTTTATATGGATCTGCAAAAACATAACGGCTGTTACAATCGGTTGTCATTGCTATTCCTTTCCTAGTGCCTTTTACCAAGACCACTGCTGCATCTGTCGGAGTATTGGTAGAAGTATTATTAGTACCTACCATACTATCATATTGATTATATATCCACCTTTTGGATGCGATTGAGGGGAGCTCAACTATTTGCTCTGCTACAGCTTTTAAATCTTCAGGAACCGGAATTGAGTCGGGGTTAAATTTTTTTATTTCAGCAAAATAGGTTGGCTCACTATACTCTCTTTCATACTGCGGGGCACCGCCGCCTAATACTAATTCATATGCCGGAATAGAAGCATCGAGCTGGCCATTCATATAAAAGTCAAGCTTACCATCATCAGTTACTTCGCCGATCACAGAGCAAGGTAAATCCCATTTTTCAAACACTTTTTTTACTTCCTCTTCCCTTCCCTTTTCTGCCACCAGCAACATTCTTTCCTGGCTTTCACTCAGCAACAATTCCCATGTCTTCATATTTTTTTGCCGGGCAGGTACTTTATCAAGATCAATTCTCATTCCCACTTCACCTTTAGCACTCATCTCAGCAGTAGAACAAATAATTCCTGCAGCACCCATGTCCTGCATACCTACTACTGCTCCGGTTTGTATTACTTCCAGACAAGCTTCCAGTAATTTCTTTTCCTGGAATGGGTCACCCACCTGTACGGCTGGTAAATCCTGTGCACTTTCGGCTGTAATATCTGCAGATGCAAATGAAGCTCCCCCAATTCCATCCTTACCTGTAGCACTTCCTACAAACATTACAGGATTACCTTTTCCAAGAGCGGTAGCAGAAACAGTTTCTCCGGCTTTTACTATACCCACACTCATTGCGTTCACCAAGGGGTTAGTATGATAACATTCATCAAAATAAATTTCGCCTCCGACAGTGGGTACACCAAAACAGTTTCCATAGTGACCAATACCATGTACCACACCTGATAGCAAATGTTGAGTTTTATCTTCTTCCAGGTTTCCGAAACGAAGTGAATTTAGAGCAGCAATTGGTCTTGCACCCATTGTGAAAATATCTCTGTGAATCCCCCCGACACCTGTGGCTGCACCCTGGAAAGGTTCAATAGCAGAAGGATGGTTGTGCGATTCGATTTTAAATACCACACCAAGTCCATCACCGATATCCATCAATCCGGCATTTTCTTCACCAGCTTTCACAAGCATTCGGCCACCCTCCCTCGGCAATGTTTTTAACCATTTGATAGAATTTTTATAACTGCAATGCTCACTCCACATACCTGAGAATGCACAGAGTTCATTAAAGTTGGGAGTTCGCCCTAGTTTTTGTTTTATCAGTTCAAATTCTTCGTCTGTTAATCGTAGCTGTTGAGCGGTTTTTACTGTTACTTCCATGCGGTTTACTATTGAGTCGCAAATTTACAGATTGCCGATCACCGGATACACCAAACTTGTCAACTTTATGCTGACAGTCACGGCAATAATGGCTATTTTGCGGGATAAACCAAGAGCTTTGGAGTATCTTCTTTTTGTTGGATATCTTATCTTATTTGCCTGGCTGGTTACCAAAGTAAAATTCTTTACCTTATCAGGACTTAGCAGACCACAGCTTGTCATTATTTTTTTACTCAAAATAATAGCCGGGATATTTTACGGCTGGATCGGGATTTACTATGGCGGCTTTGCCCAAATGTGGGATACCTGGCGATTTCATGTAGAAAGTTTACAGGAATACCAACTAATGCAGACTGATCCGGTGGAATACCTGAGTAATCTTTTCCGTGACCCATACGAAAGTGGATTCTCGAGGTTTTTTGATACAACAGATTCTTACTGGAATGACCTGAAAGGTAATATCCTTATAAAATTTCTATCACTGCTTAACATACTCAGTTTTGGCCATTATTATGTCAATGTGATTTTTTATGCTTTTGTAACGCTGTTTGGCGCTATGGCTATTTTCAGAGTAATGGATGATGTTTTTCCCGGGAAAAAAATGACCATATTGCTGGCTACATTCCTGATACCTTCATTTTTGTATTGGACAAGCGGCATACATAAGGAAGGGCTTATTTTCACCGGTATTGCTTTTGTGATCTACAGTATATATTTTGGAAATAAACAAAAAAAATACGGCTTCAAAAGAATAGCGATGCTGCTTACAGGTCTTCTGCTTATACTTACACTCCGCAATTTTTTGTTTGTGATAGTCCTCCCCGCAATAATAACATGGGTCATTGCTAATCATTGGCCCAAAAAAGGTCTTGCAATATTTGTCTCTCTATACCTGCTTTTCTGTATACTTTTTTTCACAGCCAGGTACATCAGCCCAACACTTGATTTCCCACAAGCTGTAGCTAACAAACAACAGGAATTTATTAAGTTAATTGGCACTTCCTCTGTCCCAATAAAGCAACTGGAACCTACTGCTATCAGTTTTTTAAAGAACACTCCCCAGGCGGTAACGCTTTCTGTAATGAGACCTTATCCAAGTGATGTACATCATATTTTATCATTGGCGGCGGCGGTAGAAGTAGGGTTACTTTTAATTTTACTTATTATTTTCATGTTATGGCGAAAGAATAGTGTACAGGCAAAGAATCTTATCAATTTCTGTCTTTTCTTTT
The DNA here is from genome assembly GCA_029558715.1 of Bacteroidota bacterium. Taxonomy (GTDB): domain Bacteria; phylum Bacteroidota; class Bacteroidia; order Chitinophagales; family Chitinophagaceae; genus JJ008. The sequence goes on from JAKQEA010000128.1 coordinate 17,045, forward strand.
CCTTCTCAGTATTACTCGCAATTGGATTTAGTAATAATAACCTGGGAGCAATTGTCCGGTATCGAAGCATTGTTATACCACTCCTGGTAATCCCTATGGTCGCCCAAATAGACTGGAGCAGGATTTCTGATTATTTATTTAAAAATATTAAAAAAAATAATAATATTTTTAAATAATAGAAAATCAGCCACTGAACTAAGAAAAATATTGATTTCATCACATTTTTTCCCCGTTCAATTTCATTTTCTACATAAAAAATTGGAATAATTGCTATAAATCAGTTGCTTTGCTCAAAATCACATTATATGTCACTTCGATTTAATGCAATTCACAATTTAGCAACCAAAACTGATGTAAAAGTTGACGGTTCTGCCAAAATAACAGGGATATTTGGCAGCAATGTTTTTACGCTGAAAACTGCCCGGGAATTCCTGAGTGATGAAGCTTACAAAAGTTTACAGTCCTCTATTAAAGCAGGCCATAAAATTGACCGTGCTGTTGCAAATCAAATAGCGAACGGTATCAGGGCCTGGGCTGAATCAAAAGGAGTAACACACTTTACACACTGGTTTCAACCACTTACAGGTACGACCGCCGAAAAGCATGATTCATTTTTTACCTTAAAAAGTGATGGCACCCCAATAGAACAATTTGAGGGAGATGCACTTGTACAACAAGAGCCTGATGCATCTTCATTCCCCAGTGGAGGTCTGAGGGCAACTTTTGAAGCAAGAGGTTATACCGCATGGGACCCTTCCTCTCCTCCTTTTATTATGGAAATCGGGCAGGGTAAAACACTTTGTATTCCAACCATATTTGTATCATATACAGGTGAATCTCTTGATTATAAAGCTCCGCTGTTAAAAGCTCTTGACGCATTGAATAAGGCAGCTGTGGATGTATGTAATTATTTCGACAAGAACGTTACAAGAGTTACTGCTACCTTGGGATGGGAACAGGAATACTTTGTGATAGATGAAGCATTATTCAATGCAAGACCTGATCTTGTAATGACTGGCAGAACAGTTTACGGACATACCTCTGCCAAAAATCAGCAACTGGAAGATCATTATTTCGGTTCTATTCCTGAAAGAGTGTATACCTACATGAGGGATTTTGAGAATGAGTCTTACAAATTAGGCATACCACTGCGTACCAGACACAATGAGGTAGCGCCTGCTCAGTTTGAGTGTGCTCCTATTTTTGAAGAAGTAAGTGTGGCGGTTGATCATAACTCGCTTCTAATGGATGTAATGGACAGGGTAGCCCGCCGTCATAATCTCCGTGTATTGCTTCATGAAAAACCATTTGCAGGTATCAACGGAAGTGGTAAGCACAATAACTGGAGCATGGCTACTGATACCGGAGTAAATCTTTTGGCACCCGGAAAGACACCGAAGACGAACCTGATGTTCCTCACATTCTTTGTAAACACAATCAAAGCTGTTCATGACTATGCAGATATCCTGAGAGCATCAATAGCTTCGGCACCCAACGATCACCGCCTGGGTGCTAACGAAGCACCTCCTGCAATTATATCTGTATTTATCGGGCAATATCTTTCTAAAGTATTACAGGATGTGAAAGAAAGAGTGTCTGATAAAATGGATGAAACTGATGAAAGCTTATTAAAAATAGACATCCATAAGAGCATTCCTGAGTTGCTGATGGATAATACAGATCGTAACCGTACTTCACCATTTGCCTTTACCGGTAATAAATTTGAGTTTCGTGCCGTTGGTTCTACTGCTAACTGTGCAAACCCGATGACAGTACTTAACACTATCATGGCAGCCACACTGAAAAAGTTCAAAAAAGAAGTGGATGCATTGATTGAAAAAGGTGAAAAGAAAGAAATTGCTATCATGCATGTCATTCGCCAATATATTGTTGATAGTGAAAAAGTATTATTTGAGGGAGATGGGTATAGTGAAGCATGGGCGAAAGAGGCTGAAAAAAGAGGTCTGCCAAATGTAAAAACCACTCCACTTGCTTTAGACGCTATGGTAACCGAAAAAGCAAAACACCTGTTTGAAGAAAACAATATTTACAGCCACCAGGAACTGGAAGCGAGACATGAAATAGAACTGGAAAAGTATATCAAGAAAGTTCAGATCGAGAGCCGTATTATGGGAGAACTGGCAACCAGTCATATATTACCTGTTGCAATACGATATCAAAATTTATTATCAAATAATATTCGTGGTCTGAAAGAAGCTGGTATACCCGAAACCGGCTTTGCCAACCAAAAACAGATACTTGAAAAGATATCCGAACATATCAATAAAACAAGTGACCTGGTAGAAAAAATGATAGAAGCCAGGAAAGTTTGCAACAACATGGATAATACAAGGACAAAAGCTATTGCTTATCAAAGCCAGGTAAAAGATACCTTCTTTGATGCAATCAGGTATCATGTAGACAAACTCGAAATATTAGTAGATGACAGGGAGTGGTATTTACCAAAGTACCGTGAGATGCTTTTCCTGAGATAATAAAACCCATATATGTAAAATAACCCCCGGATCACCGGGGTTTATTTTTATTTAAAATTTGCCTTCATCACCCGAAGAACATTATTACCCAATATTTTTTTAATAGAGCGGTTAGAATATCCTCTTCTCATCAACTCTTCTGTAATCTTTGGATAAGTAGAAACATCTTCCAGCCCGACAGGAACAGAACTTACACCATCATAGTCAGAGCCAATTCCTACATAACTATCACCAACAAGTTTAACTATATAATCTATATGATCAACCAGTTGGGCCAAAGATGGCCTGATGGCATTCATAGAAGAATCATAAAAATGAGCCCATTTCTTCTTCATAATAATTGAATCACCTTTGCTCTCATTCAGTAATATCCTTTGTACAGAATCCTTAACAACGTTATTGAGAAAAGACTGGCGCTGATCATACTCCTTACTGATAAAACCGGAATAAAAATTTATACAAATAACTCCTCCATTTTTTGCTACCGCTTTTATCTGCTCATCCTTTACGTTTCGAAAGACAGGGCAAATACTCCATACAGAACTATGGGAAAGTAAAACCGGTTTCTTCGTTTCGGCTATCGCATCATAAAATGTTTGCTCCCCGGCATGAGAAAGATCTACAATAATCCCCAACTCATTCATCCGGCGCACAATTTGTTTTCCAAACTCCGTCAATCCCTTTTGTTTTAGCTTATCAGGGTTAAGCGTTTCATCCATAGCACTCGAAGCCCAGCCAGTGCTATTATTCCAGGTAAGAGTCAGGTATTTCATTCCTTTAGAATATAAACTGTCAAGTTTGGCCATATCTTCCTCTATCATGTGACCACCTTCAACTCCTATTAGTGAGACCAACTTGCCTTTATGAGCCCTTTTTTTTACTTCCCTGTAAGTAGTTGCAAAAGTCATCTTATCAGGGTTACGAAGAATAATGTGGTGAAGAGAGTCTATCTCCTCGACAGCATCTTTATAAAACCCTTCTTTATTTCTTGAAGTTTTATCTGTCCAGATAGAAAAAAACTGTACATCAAGTCCGCCTTTCTTCCACCTGTATAAATCACTATGCCCCACTGTAAGTTTTGAAGCGATATCTTTCCCCTCCAGTGTTAAAGAAGATAGGCAGTCATTATGAGTATCCACCAGTATTGCGTTTTCATGCAGTTTTTTGAAGGATTGTGATTGCGCACCAAACACCCCAAGAAAAAATAATATACAAAAACTGCTTATCCTGTTCATTTTCATCGTTAAATACATTTAAATTCAGGTTAGTACTGAATAATGACCTTTTTACATATTCTCTAAAGTACAAAGAAACAAACTGTTGACCCCAGAGACTAACGCCCTGCCTTTTATTAAATTTAGCAAAAGTTCTTATCTTACACCATAATCCTGCTACAACCTTTGTAATTAACCCGGCGTCTGTAAATCCCGGTCAATACAAACCGGGAGTATAGTGATAAAAATTCATTAGGTATGCTGAAAAAAGGTTTTCTGATTGCAAGTGTATTCTGTGTAATTAATACCGTTGCCCAACCTCCTCAACTATTCATGTATGGGATTAACAATGTTCCTTTACCCGCAGAACTTGATAAACAAGTTTGCATTTCCGGCATGAAGCATCTGAATGGTAAATTATATATGGCATCAGAAAGATGCCCAATAGTATTTGTTTTTGACCCCGAAACAAAAAATGTCAGCAACAGTATTTCTTTAAAAGTGCCACAAAATTTTGAGATGGAAGGGATGACCTCCTATAAAGAGGATCTGTACCTGGTATCAGAGAATATTGCTGCCCTTTATGCCGTGAATCCAAAAAGCGGTGAGTTAAAACAAGTGCAAACTTCAATTCCTCTGCCCGCCAAATCAAAAAGTGGAGATGGAATGGAAGGTGTTGCTGCTAATGAAAAACATAAAAAGTTCTACCTGCTTCGGGAAAGAAATGAGGACATGACCGTATCTCAGATATACACTTTTAGTATTGAGGTAACTCCTGACAGTTCATCTATTATGCTGAAATACGAATCTGTGATCGAATTGCCTTTAGAAAACCCACAATGGAGATACTCTGATATTTGTGTGGATAGCGAGAACGGAAAACTAATCTGCCTTAAATCTTTCTCAAAAGGTAAGCTTAGAAAACAATTTATTGAATCAATAGATATTGATAGTACAGGCAGCTTATCTTTCGCCTCGTTAAAAAATATCCCTGTTGAAAATTTTTCAGAAACTTCAAACCAATTTAAAGACCAGGATTATAGCATGAATCTTGAGGGAATTACGGTAGATAGCAACGGTACTATATACATAATCAGCGATAATACATCAGGCAAAGCCCTTTGCGATCAACCTGCAAAAGAAAAAACCATATTACTCGAATTACGTAAGAAATAGAGGCTTTGTTTATTTGCTCCACGCAAGTTATTTTTAACACTGAGTCTTATTCAATTACCAGGATAAACAGAGAACCCCGATCAAAATGTAATTCATGAGAATACTAATGGCTTTCATTGCTGTTCTTGGCTGGTTTTCCCTCGGTCTTCAACTTTACATCCTTATCAGCAATGCTCCTGAAAACGGTCTGACAATCCAGGAAGCAGTTTTTAATTTTTTCAGTTATTTTACTATACTTACCAATTTATTAGTAGCAGCAAGTCTTTCTATACAATTAATAAGCCCCCTGTCTTCAACCGGATTATTCTTCTCAAAACCAGCTATAAGAACGGCTATCGCAGTATATATTGTTATTGTCGGCATTGTTTATAGTGTGACTCTTAGGCATATATGGAATCCCAAAGGATTACAAATGGTAGCAGACAGGTTATTGCATGATGCCATTCCTTTGCTTTATTTTATTTTCTGGATCTTTTACACCCCCCGTAAAGTCTTACAGTACCGAAATGCGATACACTGGCTTATTTACCCTTTAATATACCTTGTGTTTGCACTTATTAAAGGGCTGACAACCAAATGGTATGCATACCCATTTATCAATATCTCAGAACTGGGAGCTGGCAAAGTAACAATCAACTGCCTGTTTGTAGCGGTAGCTTTTTTAATAATCAGTTTTTTATTCATACTAATCAACCGGTCTTTAAAAAAAGATCTAACGGCTGACTCCATATAGTTTTGTTAAGAAGTGAGACAAAACAACTATTTGGCCTGAATTTTCGACTTTTGTAGTACTAATGAGAAGAAATTTACTACTACTTACATTTTTGCTGATAGTTTCGGGAATAAAAGCCCAGAAAGTAGATAGCATTTATTTCCATCTTTATACAGATAGTTTAAAAAAAGGACAACACAATTATATCAATGTTGATGGTAAGTTGTCAAATGGACGCTGGCTTCCGCTTACAGCAAAAGAGATCAAATTCTCTTGCTCCTCTGCAATGTTCCAGGGCAATGAGCTGATCATACCTGCAGACTTTAAAGAAGAAAAAGTGACAGTAAAAGCTGTATTGAAAGCAAACCCTTCCATTGTCATAGAAAGAACTATTTGGATAAAGACAAAACCCGATGGGGAATTGCCCAGTATTGAAGAAGTAATGAAACCTGCTGAGCCTAAAACAAAAACCAAAAAAAGGCAATAAAAAATCCCTGGCCTTGACCCGGGATTTCTTCTATATCAGAAACTATTCTTTTTATTATGCAGTTTTCTTTGCATCCTCAAGAAACTTTGCTAATCCAATATCAGTGAGCGGATGTTTTAACAAACCGAGTATTGAATCAAGCGGACAGGTACAAACATCTGCACCGGCTTCTGCACATCGTACAATATGAAGTGCATTACGTATAGACGCTGCCAGTATCTCTGTTTTAAAACCCTGGACAGAATATATGTGTGATATCTGAGAAATTAATTCTATTCCATCCCAGTTACTGTCGTCTATACGACCAATGAACGGAGAAAGGTATGTTGCACCCGCCTTAGCAGCTAATATGGCTTGTCCAGCAGAAAAAACCAACGTACAGTTTGTTCTGATACCATTATCTGTAAACCACTTAATAGCTTTTATACCATCCTTTATCATCGGTACTTTAACGACAATATTAGGGTGAATAGCTGCCAGTTTTTTACCTTCTTCCACAATGGCGCTAAACTCTGTACTTATAACTTCTGCACTGATATCGCCATCCACCATTTCGCAAATTGTTTTATAGTGGTTCATCACTGCTGCTTCGCCTTTAATGCCTTCTTTAGCCATTAGCGAAGGATTAGTGGTGACACCATCAAGGATACCTAACTCATTAGCTTCCTTTATCTGGGCGAGGTTGGCTGTGTCAATAAAAAATTTCATAATAGCTATTCGTCCGGATGGACATGATTTTTGAATGTTTGCAGATTCCTGAAGATTTTTATTCCCCCTTCAGGGGGCTAGGGGGTAAAAAAATGGCAGGCTGATTACATCGCACCGCTCAACCACCTACTCTTGCTGCCTTCCGGCCCTGGGAGGGTTCAGCAGGAGCTGGTCGTGTAAGACCTGCCGCCGCAAAGATAAGGGAGCAACGTTTAATGCAGGTCATGAAATTAGAAAAACTATTAACGCTGAAAGGAAGAATTTATACTGGTATAGCCTATCAGTTCATCTGCCCTTGCACCAAATGACCTGAAGTAAACCAATATTGTGTAGCTGTTCTCAGTTCCCCAATAATTGCCTTCTGTATTTTCCAGGGAAAGTGTGATATCTCTTTGTTTTTTATCTGCAAGAGTTATATATGAATAGTTGTAAAATCCCTGCTTTAAAAAAAGGGCTTTTTCATACATTCCTTTCTCTTCATTAAAAATCATCCTGGAATTATCATCCTGTACATAATTAGTAAGCTCGCCAAATAAATAAACACTCCGTCCCTCATAAGGTCTTCTGCCAGCAGGGGCAAAGGTAAAATGCACCCATGCGTATTCACTTTGCCAGTAGGGATTTGCATTATCGGTATTCTCAATTGTATATATTCCATTTAAATCCCGGTAATAAACATATAATTGCTGCCGGCGTTCTATATCCGGGTTAACATATATATCTGTACGATTACTGGAGTCACTATCAATAATCTTCAATACCCTGTCACTACGCAGGCGCAGGCTGCGAAGATCTATCCATCGCCATTCCTTTCCTGCTGCAAATGTGGTATTTTCCTCATCACTGTATTCATAATAATTGCCGCGAAAAACAGTAGGCCTGTCTATCAATGAAGCTGTTGACCAGATATTGTTTTGTAATACGACGACTTTCAGATCCTGAGGTGAAAAAGTATTGATCTGACCAGCAGCTGTACTTATTGAAGCCTGTACCCGCTGGTGTGTTTGAAAAAAACTGCCATTAAATGGCTGCAAAACCTGGCCTGATACTGATGCCTTTTTGTTAACCACCAAAAACCGCTTGGTGAACACAAGTTTTGAAGTGTCATCGTTTAAAAAAACTTTCAAGAGATAATTACCGCCACGGGTTGGTGCAGAATTTCTTTCTGGCAAAATGGCCTGGTAATGCGTGTAGCGGGTTTGTACAATAGAAGAGGTACGATATGTGCCGATCCGGTTACTTTGAAACCCCCGGATATAATCAAAGGTCTGAATGTTGGCGGGAGTCCAGTCTGCATTACACAGTTGAAAGCTGTAGTAGTAATACTTCACATCACCATCCATATCATCAAAATGCAGCTCCAGTTGTTCATTATTGTTAAGGGTAATTACGGGGTAACCATAAATGTCTCCATATTTAAATAGTTTCACCGTCTGGATATTTGCCCGGTAGACATGATCAGGCATTTGCGATTTTAGGCATAGGGGGACCAGCAACAGCAACAAACTCAGGCTTTTCATCATCGGTTTATTATGAGTGAAAATATTAGCTGAAAATAAGATAAAATCTTGTCAACCACCTTATTTTTGAAAAAGACAAATAATTCATTTTGAAGGTTGCAGGGTTTATAGCAAATAGGATAGCATTTAATCAGCAAAAAACTTTTTCCAGGTTTATTATACGTCTGTCTGTGGCAGCTACGATCATCAGCGTGGCGGTTATGATCATAACACTGGCTCTTGCAAATGGGTTTCAGGAGGCTGTAAGCCAGAAAGTATTTAGTTTTTGGGGGCACATACGTATCCAGGAAAAGCAACCTGGCAAGGCCATTATTTCGGAAGAGACCCCCATTTATAAAAATGATTCCCTGATTACCTCTATTCTTCAGAATCCGGAGGTAAAAAGTATTCATCCTTTCGCTACCCGGTATGCAATTTTAAAAACAACTGATGATATAGAAGGTGTCCTGGTAAAAGGATTTGATGATAGCTATAATTTTGACAACCTGCAACAATTTGTAAAACAAGGGCGAACCATTCGTTTCAATGACACTACTTTCAGCCGGGAGATACTCGTTTCAGATTATACAGCATCCCGGATGAAACTGCATGTAAATGATACGATCATCATTTACTTTATCATGCCCGGTGAAAATCCAAGACCCCGAAAAATTACCATTACCGGCATTTACAAAACAGGTATTGAGGAGTATGACCGTTTGTTTGCGATTGGTGATATTAAACTCATCCAGCAATTGAATAACTGGCAACCCGATGAGGTGGGCGGATACGAAATCTTTTTACATGATTACAGAAAGATCGACACTACGGCAAATGATCTGTACAATATGGATTCTTTTCCAGGCACATGGGATGCGATCAGTGTTAAAAAGGTGTCGCCGAATATTTTTGACTGGCTTAGCATGCAGGATGTAACAAGAAATGTGCTGATTATCATTATGGTGATCGTCGCTGTAATAAATCTTATCACCTGCCTGATGATACTTGTACTGGAAAGGGTGAGAATGATTGGTATATTAAAATCTCTGGGGGCCACTGATTGGACGGTACAGAAAATTTTTCTACGTCATTCGCTGATCATTACTATAACAGGCATCCTGATTGGCGCCTCACTTGCCCTGGGCATTTTGTGGTTGCAGCAGGAAACTGGTTTCATCAAATTGAAGGAGGAAGCCTATTATCTCAGTACCGCAGCAGTGAAAATTGTCTGGTGGCAGGTAGCGGCTATTTGTGCCGGCACACTCATCGTATGTTTCCTTATTATGATGATACCCTCCCTATTGGTCAGAAAAATACAGCCTGTAAAAGCAATACAGTTCAGGTAAGATGAGACAATATTATTCCTGTTGCTACTGCTGCATTTAACGACTCTGCTTTCCCTTTGTTTTGTATTGTAATTCTGTCGTTAGCCAACTGTACTATTTCTGGACTTATGCCCTTAGATTCATTACCTATGAGGATGATTCCCTGCTTAATTTTCTTCATTTGAGTTACATCCTCTCCGTCCAGCACCGTCGCATAAATGCAAATGTCCTTTTGATCAGAAAGCCATTTTCCTATGTCCGTATAAAAAACTTTTACTCTTGCAATGCTGCCCATAGTCGATTGTATTACTTTGGGATTATATACATCAGCAGAATCTTCGGAACAAATGACCTGCCCAACACCAAACCAATCTGCTATTCGAATAATGGTACCCAAATTGCCCGGATCCTGTATGTCGCATAATGCAAGGGTAATGCTGTCTTTCACATCAATGACACCGGTAGAAAATTGGTGTACCACTGCAAGTACTTTGTTTGGCGTCTTTAAATGTGAAATTTTTTCTAAATCAGCTTCACTTATTTCAACGTTATCGGTTTCAGCAAGCAGCTTCCGGTTTTCATTTATCCATTCCTTTACTCCATAAACCTCCTTTACAACCGATGGATCAGTTTCCAACAGCTCCCGTACGATCTTTGGACCTTCTGCTATGAAAACCCCTGCTTCATCCCTGAATTTTTTCTGGCCTAAACTTTGAATATATTTGATCTTCGATTTAACGAGCATATACATTATTTAAAATCTATGTTAACAGGCAGGCCAACCAACTTTTATAAATTACGGTTTTTTCTCGTGGTCCTGCCCGTTATCCTGATCACTTCCTGTGGTGTAATACCTAAAGACTATCCGAAAGATAAGCCATTTGTTTTCGAAACAACTATCAATGTAAATGGAAATTTTACAAATGAAGAGAGAGAGACTCTTCAATCTGGCTTGAAAGGACAACTGGATGACAGCATGAGGGCCCGGTCTGTATCGAAATTATTTTATAGTGTAATGAAAAAACCACCTGTGTATGATGCAGCTAATGCTGACAGGTCAGTCCTTTTCATGAGGGCTTTGCTCATTTCACTTGGATACTTCAAAGATTCAATAACCTACGATACTACAATTATAAAAAAAGATGACCAATACAGAACTACAGTGACCTTTAATGTTACCCCGGGCAAGGTAGTTAAACTGGATTCGATCAGTTACAACATCAAACAACAGGAATTACAGGCTATCACTATTGCCAATAAAAATGAATCACTGTTAAAAAAAGGTAACCCATTTGCCAAATCAACTATTTCAATGGAACTGGACAGGTTAGTAGATCTGTACAGGAATAGTGGTTATCTCCGTTTTAACAGGGAAGAGTTAAGAGGAATCTGGGACACACTTGATATTGAGTTACTCCGGCCAACTTTTGACCCGGTTGAGCAACTGGCCATACTTCAAAAATTAAAAGAAAGAAGAGAAAATCCAACAGCTAATCTGGAAATTATTTTAAGACCCGGCTTTGACAGCAGTAAACTGATTAAATACTTTGTTGGCAATGTCAGCATATATCCTGAGTTCAGCCCCGATACAGCCGGTCTGCAGGGAAAAGAAGAAATGGTAAATGGCGTAAAGGTTATTTCTTTCAGAAACACTTTTAAGGCCAAGATATTGCCGCAGAACGTATACTTTCAGCATGGCGACCTGTATAATCAACGTAAATATTATAAAACGATCAACCGATTTAATTCTCTTGGTGCCTGGCGATTGGTCAACATCGAGCAGATTCCCAGGAAGAACCAGGACACTGCCGATTTTGTAATTCGTTTAACTCCTGCAAAAAAGTATTCATTTAACGCTAACCTGGAAGGTAGCAGAAACCAGAGTGTCGTTTCAGGCAACCTGTTTGGTATCGGCGTCAACACAACTGTATTAAACAGGAATTTTGCCCGCAGGGCTATTCAATCAAATACAAGCATCAGGTATGGCATAGAGCTTAGTGACAGCAGTTTTATCCAAACGCAACAATTTGCCATAAGTCATAACATATACTTTCCAAGACCCATACCAAACAGCAATTGGATACCTGATAAATGGAGAGATAATTTCAGAACTGTACTTTCATTTAATGCAGCCAATACAGAAAGAAAAGATCTTTTTAACCTGACAACCATAAATGGTTCATGGGGCTATAATTTCCAGGTCAAAAATGCATTGCTCTCATTCCGGTACCCAAATATTGAATATTCCTACATCAAAAGAAGGCAAAAGCTGAATGAACTCATTGCCAACAACCCGCTGCTGAAGAATATTTTTACAGACGGGTTGATAGAATCTATGTCAGCAGGTGTATCAATCACCGGGGGTAAAAATGAAAACGTAAATACCTTCCGTGGCGGTGTAGAGATATCAGGATTATTAACAAGGTTATTCAACAGTGACTTCCTCGATACTAACCTTTTCAGGTTTGCCAAGATCGATCTTGAGTTTGTGCGCAAAATACAGTTCAAAAAAACAGCCCTTGCTTTACGCCTATTTGCCGGAGCAGGATATGCTTTTGAAAGTACTGTTAATGAAAATAAACGGTATGGCCTGCCTTTATTCCGGCAATATTTTGCGGGCGGGCCAAACAGTATGCGGGCATGGGCCTTGCGAAAACTGGGACCAGGATCTTTTGTAAAGGATTTCAGTAACACCAGCACAGGTCTTCCGGAAAGATATGGCGATATGCAACTGGAAGCAAACATCGAATATCGTTTCCCCTGGTTCAAAATAGCCGGAGTACAGATAAACGGAGCGCTGTTCACTGATATTGGCAATATCTGGTTTCTAAAAAAAGCGGACGGAAGAGAACCCGAAGAGAGATTTAATCTTGGAAGACTTGGAAAGGATTTGGCAGTCGGCGTTGGTACAGGTCTGCGGGTCGACTTTACATTTTTTGTGATACGTCTCGATTATTCATACAAAGCAAAAGATCCAAGTCCGGCAGATATTGACGCCCAAAATAAATGGTTTTATAGATACCAGCTTAAGAGTTTATTGAAAGGGCAACTTCAGTTAGGAATTAATTATCCTTTTGTATTATAGTTACTTTTCCAGCAGCAGTTTGACTTTTTCTTCAAATGCGTTTATTGTCATTGCATCAGTTAATAAAAATTCTCCGATCCTTGTCCGGCAAAGGCTACTCAGGTAAGCGCCGCAACCTATGGATGCTCCAAAATCATTAGCCAGGCTTCTTATATAAGTACCAGTAGAACAGACTACCCTGAAATGAATCACAGGCATTTCAATAGCAGTGATCTCAAACTCTTTAATGAAGAGTTTACGGGCCTCCAGTTTTACTTCCTTACCCTGCCTTGCTAACTCATATACCCTTTTACCATCTACTTTAATAGCTGAATGAGCAGGAGGTACCTGCATTATTTCTCCAATAAAATTCTTTGTGGCAGCAATAATATTGCCGGCAGTAATATGATCAACTGGTTTAGGATTCTCTGGTAAACTCTCCAAGTCATAGGTAGGAGTAGTGGCACCCAATGTGAAGGTGCCGGTATATTCTTTTTCCCTCGCCATGTACTCATTAATCTTCTTGGTAAATTTTCCTGTACAAATAATAAGTAACCCTGTAGCTAAAGGATCCAGTGTACCGGCATGACCAACTTTTTTAATCCGTATAAGATTCCGGATTTTTCTTACTGCGTCAAAAGACGTCCATTGTAATGGCTTATTAATAAGCAATACCTGTCCCTCTTCGAAGATAGTTCCCGGCTTGTTCATGGCCGCAAAAGTAACAAAGGCCATCCATTCCTCTCCTGCTTTCTGCTCATTCTTATTTCCTGGTACTTAAATCGACATTCTTGTCTTCAGCTCAAGATATTTATTTACTGTATTTACCGTAAGGCCTTCAGGAGTGGTAAGAATGGAGGGGATACCATTTTTATGCAATTCCTTTACCATAAGCCTTTTTTCATAATTAAACTTTTCAGCAATGGTTTTAATATAAATATCTTCCAGCGTAGAAGTTCTTCCTTCGATCAGGGACTTTAATTCTGTGTTCTCAAAAAAGACGACCAGCAAAAGGTGATATTTGGCAATCTTTTTCAACGCCGGCATTTCCCGTTGCAGGCTTTCCATTGATTCAAAATTGGTAAATAATATAAGTAAACTCCGGTTAGTAATCCTGTTGCGGATCACAGAGAATAATTTCTCAAAATCGGCTTCGAGAAAATCCGTCTTCTGCTTATACAATGTTTCCAGCACCAGGTTCATTTGGGTTGGTTTCTTATCGGCAGCCAGAAAAGTATCAAGATTTTTCTCAAACGTAATCAAACCTGCTTTATCCTGGCGCACCAGTGCCACATTTGATAATACCAGCGAAGCATTAATCGAGTAATCCAGCAATGTTAGTCCGTGAAAGGGCATTTTCATCACTCTGCCTTTATTGATCAGGCAGTATATCTGCTGGCTTCTTTCATCAGTATAATTATTCACCATCAGATCATTCTTCCTTGCTGTAGCCTTCCAGTTGATGGTCCTGTAATCATCCCCCCTTACATATTCCTTTATCTGCTCAAACTCCATGCTGTGTCCCAGCTTCCTGATCTTTTTCACACCAGCTTCCTGTAACCTGTTACTCACAGCCAGCAACTGATACCGCCGCATTTGCATATATGAAGGATAAACCTTCACCGCCTGTTCTCCGGGAAAAATGTATCGTCGTTTTACCAGCTTTAATGGCGCATGCACAAAAATATTTATATCATTAAAAATATATTCCCCCCTTGAAGTTGGCCGCAACGAATACTCCAGGTCAAAAAGAGTTTCTTTTTGTAACTGAACTTTTCTTATCCAGTTTCTTTCCTGGAATTGCACGGGCAGCTCATCAATGATACTCGCCTTCACATCAAAGCCGTACTGATTGGTAAGCTGAATGATCACTTTATTAAGATCACCGATACTAAACCTGTCTGACACCATTCGTTTAGCCCTGATTCCATCTTTTTTGCTATATACAAGAATTGCATCAATGAATATGGCAATGGCCAGCAATACCAGGATGATGTTTCCTATCTGAAACAAAGAAGGCAGGAAATAGCTTAATGCATATATAATTGCTGCCGAACCGGCGATATAGTACACAATGCCATTTAAATAAAACGATTTGACCACCTTATATGTATTACAGCTTTATACAGAAATTATCTTGGTACATCCATACCCTGTATGATTTGTTTGATCACATCATCCTCGCTGATACCTTCCATTTCCTTATCCGGAGAGAGAATGATACGGTGACGAAGAACCGGGGTAACTACTGAAAGGATATCATCAGGTGTTACAAAATCACGGCCTTGCATGGCAGCCATGGCTTTTGAGGCATTCATTATCGCCAATGATGCTCTTGGTGATGCACCAAGGTAGATCGATTTATGATTTCTTGTCTGGTGAATAAGTTTAGCAATGAACTGCAGTAATTTCTCTTCTACTACCTGTGTTTTTATCTGCTGGCGCAAAGCAGCTACCTGCGGACCATTAAGGGCCGGCTGAATCATATCCAGTGCAGAAGTGTTACCCATATTATGAAACTGCGTAAGAATGCTCATTTCTTCTGATTCGGTTGGATAAGGAACGGTTATCTTAAAAAGAAACCGATCCAGTTGTGCCTCAGGTAACCGGTACGTACCCTCCTGCTCTACGGGGTTTTGCGTGGCAAGCACCATGAATGGAGATGCCATTGGGTAACTCCTGCCATCTACAGTGGCTTGCCTTTCTTCCATTATCTCCAGCAAGGCGGATTGTGTTTTAGCAGGAGCCCTGTTTATTTCATCCACCAAAACAATATTGCTGAATATCGGTCCTTTTTTAAATTCGAAACTTGCTTCTTTAGGATTAAACACTGGTGTACCTAATACATCAGAAGGCATCAGATCAGGAGTGAATTGAATACGGGAGAATCCTGCATTGACACTTTTGGCCACCAGTTTGGCTGTTAGTGTCTTGGCCACACCAGGCACTCCTTCAATGAGCACATGCCCATCAGCCAGTAAAGCAGCTATAATAAGCTTTACCATTTCGTCCTGGCCAACTATTATCTTTTTTATCTCGTTACGGATAGATAGCACCGCATTATTCAATGCAGAGAGATCAGTTCGTTGATGAAAAATTTGTTCTTCCATGTTTATGCTTTTTGATAGAATAATTCTAGTTGTTTATGAAAATGAACAAGCTGCTGCTGGTTTACTCCCGCCGCCTGGTCAAGGTACTTTACAAAAGATACAATATCGCTGATCTCATTATGATCTACACCTGACTTATAATGCAGGTTACGAACAAACTCATCATCTAACCTGCCGGTTGAAAGTTTGTACCTGCTTCTTACATGTTCCAGGAAGTAAGAAGCCATTTTCCGGCAAAGATTCCTGTGATCTCCTTTATCATAATACAGTCGCCCAATAGTTTTTACAAAATCCAGTGAATCATTCTTTGGTTTTTTAAATACGGGAATATAACGTTGCTTTCGTCTCATTTCCATCAACACATAAAAAACCAATGTAAAGATCGCAGTGAGCAGTGCCGCTTTGAATGCGGGATAACGAAATAAAACACTCAACCAGCCTTCATTTCTGGGTTTACGCTGATTCTCTCCTTTTTTATATAAGTAGTATTCATCCCAAACAACCCTGTTGACTCTTTCATCAATCACAGATAAAGCTTTTTCATAATAGTCAATATTATTCTTATGCAGTAAAAAGTAGTTACTGAAAGCAAGTGGTTCCAGGTGAACATAAAAATGGCCATCTCCAGCCCTCAGGTGAATAAAGTTGGGCCTTCCCTGTTCATCATAGCCCATAATCTCCGTAGTGGAGGTATCCACTGTTGAAAAATATGAACCAAACGTTCTGCCCGGATACCGGTAGTGTACTGTATCTGTGAAAGGAGGTTTATTAAGTGAAACCGCTATATCTTCCTTCAGATCACTTACGGAAATAAAAGAAAGATCAAAAGCACTGCTGCTGCAACCAAGTGCATTATCAGTAGCCGCAGAAATATACCTGGCACTGATAAAAACATCGTTTCCCGCCCTGGCAAATGAAATGAGTTTTCTTATTTCATCTTTGGTTGCACTGAAACGATCTGTAACAGCTATATAAGCCTGCTTAGTGTCATACATTGAAACTGAATCCCAGTAACCTGGCTCAAGGCGGCTTGAGCTAATACTGGCTTTGGGAAAAAGATGTGCCAGGTTATTGTAAGCCACATAAGTGGCATAAGGTATTTTATCAGTTTTACGATAAGTGATTCGTTCATCCAGTTTACGGCCGTTTATATTTTTATTACCCCCCGTGATAAACATTATTACAAGAGCTGCAAAAAGCAAGAAACCAAGAATATATGGTGTATATTTTTTCAAATTATTTTACATCCCTGTTTCTAATTGATCAAAGTCTTTTCTTATTAGCCTGTAGGCTTCTTCGCTTACATCAAATTTCCCATACCAGCTGTATTCGTAATTACGGGTGATACGGAAAAAATCCTTGTAATAAGTTGTATTATGCAACTGCATCAGGTAATCTAAATTTGTTTTATCCTGCTGGTACCGGATAATATTTCTTTCCGACATACTTTTTAGTAATCTTAAAAACATGAGGCGGACGGCCAGGCGATAATTACGCTGTGCAGTTGCCTTATCTATCTCCCGCTGGTAATTGATCGCAAAGATATCTTCCGGCATTTCTTCATCTGCCCGTTCGGCTTCCTTCACTTTTTTGGTACGCCGGAATAATCCCACATTACTGTCAGCGAGATAAAAAATTATAGCCGCCGCAAATACTGCAATTATCACCAGCCACATCAGGGTTTTAAACCATGCTTGCTGCCCAATAGGGATATAACGCTGTTCGTTGCTGGCCGGCTTTGCCTTTCTCTTTTCAAACTCAGCATTAGCATACCAGAAGTCATCATCAGCCTGCATTTTTTTAACAAGGCTATCAGGCACCCTTCGCACACCAGTTATGAGAGTATCTGTTTTATTCATTTGAAGAAAATCAGCTTCCTTTTGTTCATCAGACTCCTCATCATAATTTGTTTCTTCTGCAGGTGGTTCTTCTTTTATTCCTTCAACAATAACAGTAGTATCCTCATAATTCTGCCCCATTGAATACATGGAACAGATCATTAGCATGCAGATCAGTATTATCCTGCAGGGGAAAAGATCATAACCTCGTTTATCCATTTTCTTCAACACTTATACTTCCTCCTCGTTTAATTGCACAGATAGTTTTTTGTGAAGTCGTATCGGGTAGATAATAAAATACCATACAACAAACAGAACAGATAAAGCAAAAATGACGGTTGTTAATACAGATACATCATTGTACAGGCGGGTGATAAATCCCTCAAAGAAAGCAGCGAGAGCAAATACCGGCATTAATCCTATCATTATTTTCACACCGTCTTTGGCACCCTGTTTGAAAGCATCCATTCTTTTTATTGTACCAGGGAAGAGAAAACTTTTACCCAGCACAAGACCTGCTGCGGTAGAAATGATCAATGCTGTTATCTCCAGTGTACCATGAACAAACACCACCAGCCAGAAATCAATTCCAAAACCCCGGGCCGCAAAAAACTGATCGAATATCCCGACCATAGCGCTTGTCTCTGCATGCTTGTAAAGCGTAGGAATACCACAAAACAAACCTGACACAAACATCAGCAGGGCTACCTTGATGTTATTGATCATTATCCCCAGCCAGCTCAATAACGGACTGCCCGATTCATAAATACCAAAAGGATTTCCACTTTCAATATTTTCAATCGTTTTGTCAACATATGAATCACCAAAAAAGCTTCTTGCCACATCACCATCCTGTTGTGACGTAAAGAAGCCAATCGCAAAAAATATCACAAAAACGATGAATGAAAAAAGAATCACCCCATGATGTTTCCGTATAGTAAGTGGCAGGTCATATTTCCAGAAAGTAACGATCCGGTTAGACTCCTCTTTCCTGTTCTTATAAATATCCAGGTATATCTTCGAAGCCTGGGAGTTAATATAGGCGGTTACCTTGCCTGAGGGATAAAAAGTTTTGGCGTAAGCCAGGTCATCCACCAGTTGAGTAAAAGAGGCAGCCATTTCATCAGGATCCTGAGATGGATTATGCTGGTTCTCCAGCCAGCGTTCTTTATTCTTCTTTATGAACAATGCCTCTCTCAAAAATGGGTAGTTTTGATCGTAAAATACAGTATTTATGAGTGATTAAAAAATACCCGCTGATAAGTAATTTTTAAACCAACTTAAGCCTGATATTTACATTTAATGTATTATTTTGACTTATAATTTCCTTATCAATGGCGGTCATCAAAGTCCCCACTAATTTTAATATTGAGCTTGAATTTGAGATACCAGAATTCTACCGTCGCCTGCTGGCCCTGATGATAGATATGATAATTGAATACTTCTATCTCAGAATTGCCGGGGAGATATACAGTTCTATTGCCAGTCGTTCAAATTACTTTGATGAAGATGCCGGCCACAACCTGTGGGCTATTGGCTTATTACTCCTCACCCCTATCATGCTCTATCATATAATACTCGAATTGACACTGAATGGTCAAAGCCTAGGTAAAAAAGTAATGGGACTTCGGGTAGTGGATGAACATGGGGGTAAAGCCAGTATCAGCCAGTACCTGATCCGATGGTTACTTCGGTTATCAGATCTGTGGATCGTCATGATACTTTTCTTTATTGCTTCTAATCCCAACTTCGAAAATGCTGAAACTGTTTTTATAGTATTATTTGGGCTAGGGTTTCTGATTACCGATGTTGTGTTAGTGGTATCTTCAAAAAAAGGGCAACGCATTGGTGATATTCTCGCAAAAACAATTCTTATCCGTACCCATTCTAAAGGAAATATCGAAGACACTGTATTTATTGATGTAGCAGATAGCTATGTACCTTCATTTCCGCAGATCATGCAGTTAAGTGACAAAGATATTAATGCGATCAAAAGTATTTTGGAAACAGCCCGGAAAAAGGGAGATTATGAGATGGCGGAGGCTGCCAGTTCCAAAATAAAGAATCATCTAAAAATAGAGTCTGCTCTGCCTCCTTTCGATTTTCTCGATGTATTATTGAAGGATTACAATTATATCTCTACAAAATAAAAACCTGCATTTAAGTATAATGCAGGTTTCGTATTCTTACATTTAAAAATTACGTAGTCATAATAGCCGCAAAACCGCCGAGAAGAAAAGCGATGATGATGAACGCCAGCGCTATAACAGTTAAGATACCCATATACCGGAAAGCTACCTTCAGGTTTTTTAATCCCTCATTCAGCGATGCCTGGTCATTTGAATTAAGAGCATTCTTGGTATGATTGGCAAACCGGAGAGTGAACAGGCAGGGGAAAAAGTAAATTACCGCAAAGAGCAGGTAAGTGATCCCCATGGTTACTCCCATAGTGGTTGAATCTGCGGAATTTCTGTAACTGCTGAA
>JAKQEA010000173.1 GCA_029558715.1 Bacteroidota bacterium
AGTTCCGGCGGGTGTAACCGCATGAATGCTCATGACTGGTTGCTCAACATGCCCATTGTTGATATGGATAGTGCCTGTAAAGTGATTGAAGTCAGCTTCAGCCAGGGTACCCGAAAAGATTTTTTCAGAAATACATCCTTACAACCTTTTGAAAAAGGGGACCTGATAGCCGTTGAGGGAGTAAGCGGTTTTGACGTGGGTGAAGTGTCGCTGACTGGTGAAATCGTTCGACTGCAAATGAAGAAGCGGGGAGTGAAGGAAGATAACCCCGAAATGAAAAAAGTATTACGGCGGGCAACTGATCGTGATATTGAGATAAGAAATCAAAATAAAGCAAGAGAACCAGAGGCTGTGATCCGCAGCCGTGCCATAGCCAAACAATTGAAACTGGATATGAAAATAAGCCAGGTGGAAATGCAGGCAGACGGACGAAAAGCAACTTTCTTTTATATCGCTGACGGACGGGTTGATTTCCGGGAGCTGATCAAAGTATATGCTTCTGAATTTAAAGTGAAGGTAGAAATGCGCCAGATCGGCGCCAGGCAGGAAGCTGGTAAAGTGGGCGGTATTGGCAGTTGCGGCCGTGAACTTTGCTGTAGCACCTGGTTGACTGATTTTAAATCAGTGAATACGGCAGCTGCCCGTTACCAGAATCTTTCAATCAATCAAACAAAACTAAGCGGCCAGTGCGGACGACTAAAATGTTGTTTGAATTATGAACTGGATACCTACCTGGATGCCCTGCAGCATTTTCCTGATAACTGTGATGTATTACAGGTGGCCAAAGGCAATGCCTTCCTGATCAAGAAAGATATTTTCAAAAACTTGATGTGGTACACATTACCTGACAGTAATAAGCAATACCCCCTGAGTTTGGAAAGAGTGAGCAAAATAAAATCACTGAACCAGCAGGGTATACGGCCTGATGAACTGGAACCTGTGGAAGTAACATCCGGCAAACCCAAAGAAGCAGAGCCGGAATTTGTTGAGCTGGTAGGACAAATCAGTTTACGTACACTGGAAAAAGCAGATAAGAAAAAGAAACAACAACAGCAGCAGAAAAATCAACGGCCGCAACAAAGACCACAGGGCGGACAACAGCAGGGTGGTAATCAACAGCGGAAACAACAAGGAAATAACCAGCAACGTAACCAGCCTAACCGGCAGGCAGGCCAGCAAGGTGGCGGTAATCAACAACAAAGACCAAACAACCCGAACAGGAGCCAGCAAAGACCAAATAATCCAAACAGAAACCTGCCTGACCGGCAGACAGGCCAGCAAAGGCCGGATAATCCCAACCAGGGGAAGGATAAACCTTCAACTAATACGTAATATTTATTTTCTTACTCTACACCCAACGCCTTATAAATCGCATCCTGTATTTTTCCTCTTATCAATAATTGCCCCAGCTTGTTATTATCCCTGGTAGGATGCACCCGGTTAGAAAGGAATATATAAACAAGTTCATGTTCCGGGTCTACCCATACACAGGTACCCGTAAAACCAGTATGGCCAAATGTTTTGGGCGAAGCCAATAGTGAAGGATAAGGATCCTTGCGGATGGCATTATCTTTTTCAGGTTTATCAAACCCCAGACCACGACGGCTTATTTTACTGTTATAAGAAGTAAAAAGTCTGATCGTTTCCGGCTTTAAATATCGTTCTCCATTCAGTTCACCGCCATTTAATAACATCTGGTATAGCAAGGATAAATCATACGCATTGGAAAACAAACCGGCATGGCCTGCCACTCCTCCAAACATGGAAGCGCCTTCATCATGCACATCACCCTTTGTTGTTTGCTGGCGGAAATGCTTTTCTGTTTCTGTAGGGACAAGGCATTCCTGCTGAAATTTATTACGGGGTTTGAACCCGGTCGAATACATTCCGATTTTATTGTAAAAAGTTTTTTGTGTATACTGATCAAGTGTCATACCTGTTAACTCTTCTACGATCTTTCCAAGGAAAATAAAATCATTATCGCTGTACACATACTTGTTTTTGGGTCCAACAGGGCTTTTTAAAATCCGGTACATCATAGTATCCTGCCAGTCGTTGCGTAAATAAATATTTTCTGCTACACGAACACCATACCCTTTTTGAGGTTTGGTTGAATAAATAGCCGGATTGGGTGCTCCCGTCGCAGGATCAATGGTTTCTTTATAAAAAGCTATGAACGGAACCAGCCCTGCCTGGTGCAGCAGGATATCATCAATTTTCAGATCCTCTTTATTTGTTCCTTTGACCCACGGCAGGTAATCTTTCAGTTTGCCATCCAGTTTTATTTTTCCTTCCTCGTACAATTTCATTACAGCAACAGTAGTAGCAGAGATCTTTGTCACAGAAGCAAGATCAAAAATACTTTCCGCACTCATTGCTGGTGAAGCCGGGTCGTATTCATAATTTCCAAAAGCCTTGTGATATATGATCTCTCCTTTATAAGCTGCAAGTACCACACAGCCGGGATATGCTTTCCTGGCTATTCCATCAGCAGCAATTGAATCCACTACAGACAACCTCTCTTTGATCTGTGCTCTTGTTGGCTTATTACTTCCATGCACTATCCCGTCTCCGAATTTATACTGGCAAAAAGAAACCGGTAATTTTCCCTGTCCTGCAATTTTACCCTGTAAGAGGTCCGCCGCCGCCTGCTGGGTAATCGCATCATCCTGGTAGCAGGCTACTAAAGTCCAGGCGTCACAAAAATTCTTTGTAGCCAATACATTGCCAAATGTGAGAGTAATTGTTTTTATGAAGTTTAAATCTTTGTACAGCTTTATTGCAACAGGACTTAATCCAAAATTTTCTGCCGGCCTTAAGGAGTAGTTGTGAATGCCAATGATAACAGCATCATACTTACCGTCCTTTTGCACTTCCTTTAGAATTTCGTCTGCTTTCTCTTTTCCATCCTTATAAGATAACAGATAGACATCAGCATCATAGTCATTCTTCATCCGCTTGCCAAATTCATTCAGCTCTGAAAGGCCAATACCTACATACGCTACTTTTTTCTGCTCATCCGTCAATGGCACCTGTGCATAATCATTTCTTGAAGCCTTAGTTCCCGATTGAGAAAGAACCGTGAGGCTATGCTGTGCTACTTCATACCGGATCATATCTGTTTTTGCATTTATATCTGCCAACAGGGTATTGGTATCAATTGGTGACCATTTGTTTAATCCCAGTTGATATTTCGATGCCAGTACTTTTTTCACTTTAGCATAAATATCATTCCAGCTTAATCTGCTATCAGTTATTGCTTTTTTAATCGTTTCAATTGACTCCGGCACACTGGCAGGCAAACAAAGCATATCATTTCCGGCAATAATAGCTTCCACCGCAATAGTACCACCGGGAAAATATTTGGCCACCCCTTTCATCTCCAGTGCATCTGTAAAAGTGAGGCCTTCGTATCCCATTTTTGTTCTCAGCAGATCTGTCACATTATTCTTTGAAATGGAAGTAGCTTTATTTGCTGTGTTATCAATAGAAGGAATATACAGATGTGCAATCATAACACTGCCCACACCCGCATTAAAGATGGCCCGGAATGGTACCAGCTCCATCGAATCCAGTTGCTTCATATTTTTATTGATCACCGGCAGATCGTAATGAGAATCTACATCCACATCTCCATGGCCGGGAAAATGCTTGGCACAGGCCATAATGCCTGCATCCTGCATCCCTTTCATATAGGCTACACCATATCTTGAAACCTTGTCTTTATCTTCCCCAAACGAACGATACCCTATCACCGGATTGTCTGGATTATTATTAATATCAACTACCGGTGCATAGTTTACATGTACTCCAATCCGTTTGCATTGCTCGCCTACTGCCAGCCCCATGCGGTAAATAAGATTTTCATCATTGACCGAGCCCAGTGTCAGTTGGTAAGGAAACTTAATAACACTATCCAACCGCATTCCTAACCCCCACTCACCATCTATGGTTACCATTAATGGTGTTTTCGCAATACGTTGATAATAGTTGGTCAGGTTAGCTTGTCTTATTGGCCCACCCTGGAAAAAACACAAGGCTCCTACATTGTATTGCTGAATATCATTCACCACTTTGGCAACATGATCAGGACCTAAATTCGAATGAGCCCTGATAACCATCAATTGGGCGATTCTTTCATCATCATTCAGGCTATTAAACACACTATCAACCCACTGGTCCTTACTCAGTTTACTTTTATACTGGGCTGTTGCAATAAATGGAATGAAAAAAAGACACAGTAATGCGGCTCTTAGAATCGTCATACTAAAGAAATTATGGTGTTAAATAACGAATCTTAAAATTACTCTTTTTGATGCAAAGGAAGAGTCAATAGTTGCTTAAAACTGAAATGGTTATTTTTGGCAGCTAAAGCGGAATTTGTGCCAGATAAGATTACATTATTACCTGATAATATTGCCAACCAGATAGCAGCCGGTGAGGTGATTCAGCGACCAGCAAGCGCTGTAAAGGAATTGCTGGAAAATGCGGTGGACTCCGGGGCAACCGAGATCAGGCTCATTATTACAGATGCCGGTAAATCACTGATCCAGGTAATAGACAATGGCAGCGGCATGAGTGAAACAGATGCAAGAATGAGTTTTGAACGGCATGCCACTTCCAAAATAAAAAGTATTGAAGATTTATTTCATATAAGAACGATGGGATTCCGGGGCGAAGCGCTGGCTTCTATTGCTGCCGTGGCCCAGGTAGAATTGAAAACCAAACGGGCTGAAGACGAAACCGGTGTATATATTGAGGTAGAGAACAGTGTGGTAAAAAAACAGGAACCTGTTGCTGCTCCCGCAGGCACCAGTATTGCGATGAAGAATTTGTTCTTCAATGTCCCGGCCCGGAGAAATTTTTTGAAAAGTAATGCAGCAGAGATGCGTCATATTGTTGACGAGTTCACAAGAGTGGCTATGTCGTTTCCTGAAATTCTGTTCACACTTACGGCCAATAACCAGCAGTTATTTCATTTAGAGGCCGGCAGTTTAAAGCAACGCATCATTCAGTTACTCGGTAATAACTACAATGCCAAACTGGTATCGGTAAAAGAAGATACCGATTACATGAACATTTATGGTTTTGTTGGAAAACCGGAAACTGCAAAGAAGACAAGAGGTGATCAGTATTTCTTTGTCAATAACCGTTTCATTAAAAGTGCTTACCTGAACCATGCGGTGATGAACGCTTACCAGGAAATGATCCCTTCGGATAGTTTCCCTATGTATGTGTTGTTTATCGATCTTGATCCGACGGTGATAGATGTAAATGTGCATCCGACAAAGCAAGAGATTAAGTTTGAAGACGAGAAGATCATTTATGCCTTTGTACAGGCAGCGGTAAAACATGCACTGGCTCAGTTCAGCGTCACCCCCACTCTCGATTTTGACCTGGATGCTTCTATACAACAACTTTCATCTATTCAGCAACCCTTTACTGAAGAAAAAAAATCAGCAGCTGTTTCCGGCTCCATCTTTAAAGGCTTTACTCAAAAAAACCAGGCGCATTTTATTGAGAAGAGTGAAAGAACTGACCCGATAGCTAGCGGGTTGAAGCACTGGAAGGATTTTTATGAAGGAGATCGGAAGTCAGAGTTCAAAAGCCTGCCTGTCGAACAATCAGGTCAGATTCCTGAAAGTCCGGAACCCTCTCTATCAAACTTCAGAAATCATACTTCAGACCTCAATGAACTAACACAACTGCTGAACACTTATATCACTGTTCCTTCTGCCAACGGCTTTTTACTGATACATCAACAAGCGGCACATGAAAGAGTGTTGTATGAACAATTGAAAGCGGCGAGTAAGGACAAACCAGTAGCTACCCAGCGCAGCATGTTTCCTTCCACCTTAGAACTTACAGCAGCAGATGCAGCGGTGATGGAAGAAATAACAGGTGAATTGCAATACCTCGGTTATACTATTGAACCATTTGGAAAGAATACGTATGTTATTCAGGGCACACCTGCTGATGTGGAAGCAGGGAATGAAAAACACATTATTGATATTCTGCTGGAACAGTACAAACACTTCAGCCCTGAAGTAAAATTTTCCAAAAGAGAAAAATTGATTCGTTCATTGGCAAGACAACAATCCATCAAGACGGGCACAAGATTGACGGAAAGGGAAATGCGGCAACTGGTAAATGACCTGTTTGCCTGCGAACAATCGAATGTAACACCGGATGGCAATCCCACCTATTTAGAGTTCAAGCAGGAGCAGTTGGAAAAAATGTTTGGGAAATAGCGGCCTCCCCAAACCCCTCCGAAGGAGGGCTTTAGAATCTCCAAGCAATATGTTTTCTATTATACAAAGTGGCATCACTAAAGCAGGAAGCCAGAACCCTCCTTCGGAGGGCAGGGAGGCCTAGTATTTGTTTCTTACCCCCTGCAAAAACTTTTCTACTGCCCTGCGTATATCAGTGGCTGAAGACTGATGATTGTTTATCAGTGTTGAGAATATCAGCAGCTTTCCTTTTTGGGTATACAAATAACCGCTGAAGGCTACTACCCCGGAAAGTGTTCCCGTTTTGGCATAGATATAACCGCTGTCGGCTTTGTAATAATTACTGATGGTGCCTTCGCCGCCAGTAGGAAAAATGACTTTGATCCGTTCCATACCAAACTCATTCTTCATTTTATTCAGGATGGCCACAAAATCCTGCGGGGTAAATAAATTATAGCGGCTCAGCCCGGAACCATCGGCCCAGCGAGGTTTTTGCGGCAGATAAAAACGAAACAAACTATCCATAACGTAGTTGATGATTTTAGCCTCATTAATTTCACCTGTTACTTTAAGAGCTGTAGTTAATAACAGTTGCTCAGCAAAAAAATTATCGCTACGGTGCATTGTAATTTTTAATACTGAGTCTAAACTCTGGCTGTATATGGATTGATAATTCTCTGGAAAAACATAAGGAATATCTCCTTCTTCTAAAAAAATATTCTTATGCAAAGTGTCTTCTAAGATATTCTTGATGTTATTAAATCCTGTTACAAAAGGAACTTCTTGTCTTTTGAAAGGTACTTGACTCCAATATGCTGTGAAAGTGTTTTCATCCCGGGCTCTTCGAATTGTCAAGCCAATATCCTTTGTGTTAAAATAATTCCTCTTAATTCTATCTTTAAAAATTTTGGGGCTTACCTGTAAGTTTGAATCCTTAATAAAAAATCTTGATATGTTACCATAAATTGGCATAATACTTTTTTCAGCCATATAAGATTCATTATAATCATTCCAAGACCACCCATTTCCCAAAGCACTAGAAAAACCAAATGGAAAACGGAAATAGATTTTTTTGGAAGTATTACTTAAAAAATCAAAAGTGACATTTGTTACAAAATCAGGATGTAAAAAAGTGGGGTCGCCAGTCGGCATGATGTAAACAGCAGTATCATCAGAAAAATAGCGGAGAGATGGAATACTATCCCCCAAATATTTCATCGCAGCATAACAGGTAGGAATTTTAGTATTACTGGCCGGTACAAAATATTTATCGCCCTGGTAATTGTAGAGGTACTTGTTTTCAGCCGGGTCATAAATACTGATGCCTACATGGGCAGTTTGTAAGGCTTTTATATTCAGTACATCTGTTTTGGCTGATTTTGAGATTTGTTTTTCTATGGAACAAGAAGAAAAAAAAGTAAAGTAAAAAATGAAAAGTAAAAAAAAGGCCCCGTTGGAACAAAGTGATTTTTTCATTTTGATTTTTTACTTTTTAATTTAATAAAACAACCTTCCCGTCCTTCATACTCTCCAACGCCGCTTCAATGATCCGCATATTCTTAATACCATCGGCTGCTGGTACAGGATTGGTACCTTGCCCGGTCAGCGCTTTGTACACATCATCATAATAGCCCATATAGTTTCCGGGAGAGGATGTGGTTTCTTTACGTACCGTTTCGCCATTTATTTCTGTATGCAGCAGGCCATCCGGTACTGATGGTGCAGCACACCAGCTTTCTAAAGAAGGTTTTACCCCGGCCAGTAACTGCTGTTCCTGCATATCAGACCGCTGTTGCAGGAAGCTTCCTTTCATACCATGAAGTGTGTAGGCATAAGTGGATTCACGGGCAACACAAGTGGCTTTTAACCGTACCCGTAGTTTATTGTAGTAAAAAAGTATCTCAAAGTAATCTGGTGCAGTTACATCATCCCGCATTTTCCATACATCGGCAAATACAGCATCAGGAAAACCAAATAACTGTATAGCCTGGTCCACCAGGTGAGGAGAAAGATCATAGATAATACCCGCACCGGGCATATCCCCCTCTTTATGCGGCTTACCGCCGAAGGTTGGACGGTAACGATCATAACGGATTTCCACTTCCCGCAGCTCTCCCAGCAAGCCTTGCTGCAATATTTCTTTCACCGCCCGGTAATCTCCATCATACCGGCGGTTCTGGTACACACTGATGAACAGTTTATTTTTCTCAGCCAATGCAGTTAACGCCTCTGCTTCTTTCACCGTTACCGCAAATGGTTTTTCTATTACCAGGTGTTTGCCTGATTGTAATACCAGTTTTGCCTGTTCATAATGCAAATGGGTGGGAGTATTCACCACGATCAGTTGCAGGGAAGTATCTGCACACAACTCTTCCACGGAACGATACAATTTTGCCTCCGGGTATCTTTCTTTTGAATCATGGTTGTGTCTTTCCACAATTGCCGATAATTCATATCCAGGATGGGCATGAATAAAAGGAGCATGGAATAGTTTTCCGCTCATACCATAGGAGCAAATACCGGTGCGAATAACAGAAACCATTATGGATAATTTTGAAATTTTTTCATTTGCACATCATCAAACTGGCAAATCTGCTCATTATCCTCTCTCCTGTGCTCTCAACCATCTTTCCGGTATTTCATTGCTGCTGGCCAGTAAATAATCTTTGTAGCTGCAGGCGATGAATTTTTTATCCGGTAGCTGCATCCACCATCTGCCTGTCTTCCTGCTTTGCAAAAAAGTGGTTTCTACTTCTGCAAAAGCAGTGTGGTATTCATTGAAAGATTCTTTTTCATCCAACGCCGCTTCTTTTCTGCCACGGCTGCGCCCATCCAGCACATACCATAGCATATGGCTGATCTGCTTAGCTGTCAGCTCATCTTTATCATGCTGGGCATTATACCCGTAAATACCAATAGAATTCACATTGGGGCTCATTCCTGCATAGCGTAGCAGCACACAGGCTTCTTCGCCGTTCAGCCCGTTGGGAGAAACCGAATTAGCCGGTGCATAAGCACTGGCAATCGCTGTAATATCAAAACTGAACATGTTACTATTGCGGATCACCGGCTCCATCTCATCAATGCTTTCTTTTACACTACCTACCCTATAGCAATCAAAACGGAGTTTATCCAGTGTCTCCAGCATTTTCGGATGCACATAATAACTCTGGAAACCAATATGATTGTAATGCCGGAGGAAATTAGGTTCGCCTGTCAGCATTTCCATCAGAAAATTTTCATGGCGAAAGGGTGAGTCGAGATTAAGGTCAATCAACGCATCCACACAACTGGCTTCAATAGTTCTTTTGGTTTCGGAATAAGCATAATACTGAGACAAAGTGAGATCATGCGAACCACCAAGTATAATAACCGTTTTTCCATCACTTATCAATTCCTGCACCACTGTTTTTAAAGCAGCATATGAATCAGTAAACAACGATCCCGTTTTTATATTACCCACATCAGCGATTTTAATATCCTGGTGCCAGTAATATAAACTGTAGAAATGCCGGCGGATGATATCCGGTGCCTGGCTTTGTCCATGTATCAGTCCGCTACCCCGCTGTTCTCCGCAGCCAACAATCACCAGTTGCGCTTCGTCAAGATCAGGAAACTCATCCACATAGGCTGAAATAATTTTACCCAGCTGTCCATCCTTATATCCTTCATCATGCGATAATTCATGAAGATTGAGTGGAGATAAAAAATCCGAAATATTTAGGTGGTCTGACATGTATGCAAGATAGTGGAAAATGGAAAGTGGAAAACAGGGAGTATTGACACACCCACGGTGATTGGCCACTCCCAGTCCTTGAACCGCTACGGTCCATTCCTTATCTTTGCACACTTATGGAACAACTGTTGAAGCAAATTGAGGACTACAAAAAGGAGATTTCTTCTTTTTCTGCCGCTGATGAGAAGCAAGTGGAAGAGTTCCGCATTAAGTACCTCGGCACTAAGGGTATTGTGAAAGCCATTATGGGTGAAATGAAAAATGTACCGGTGGAAAAGAAAAAAGAAGCCGGGCAATTATTGAATGAATTCAAACAATTAGCCGAAGGGAAATATGAGGAATTGAAAGCAACCACATCCGGTTCCGAACAAACAGCTTCCGGCATAGATCTGACACTGCCTGGTGATGAATTACCACTGGGCTCCCGTCACCCGGTTACTTTGATGCGCAACAGAATCGTTTCAATTTTTCAGCGACTGGGTTTTGCTGTAGCAGAAGGACCTGAGATTGAAGATGACTGGCACAATTTCGGTGCACTGAATCTGCCGGAACATCACCCGGCAAGGGATATGCAGGATACTTTTTACATTCAGCAAAATCCTGATTGGGTATTGCGTACGCATACCAGCAGTGTGCAAATAAGAGAAATGGAAAAAGGTAAGTTACCCATTCGTATGCTGATGCCGGGCCGTGTGTACCGCAATGAAACCGTAAGTGCCAGAAGCCATTGTTTCTTTCACCAGGTGGAAGGATTATATATTGATGAGAATGTTTCCTTTGCTGACCTGAAACAAACGCTATATTTCTTTGTCAAAGAAATGTATGGTAAGGATGTAAAAGTCCGGTTCCGGCCATCTTATTTTCCCTTCACCGAACCCAGTGCTGAAATGGATGTGACTTGCTTCATCTGTGGCGGTGATGGTTGTAATATTTGTAAAAAAACCGGGTGGGTAGAAATTCTTGGTTGCGGTATGGTGCATCCGAATGTATTATCCAATTGCGGCATTGATCCGAACAAGTACACCGGCTTTGCTTTTGGCATGGGAATCGAACGTCCGGCTATGCTTAAGTATGGGGTAAATGACCTGCGCCTGTTCAGCGAAAATGATGTGCGGTTCCTGAAGCAATTTACATCTGCTATTTAGCCAGCACTTTATTTTTCCAGTGAAAATTATATTTCGCTCCAAATTCTACACTGGTGTAATCAAAATCATGCAAGCCTTGTTGGAAACCGAACAGTAAAGTGGTTCTGTTCAATCTCTTTTCCAAACTTGCCCGGAAAACAAAAGGATCATCTCCTGTATTTTCCAGGTAGCCCATGTAACCGGCTACATAAGTCTGTAACTTCATTGTTTCTTTATTCCACTCCAACCCACTGCCAACTAAAAAGGCATCGTTCTGATTATAAACGTCCGATTCAATCTGCCAGACATAAAAGCCTATCATACTTATCCATTTAAATCGAGAATTTTTAAAGGGTTTTCCTATCGACAGATCAAAGTGATAACCGGGGCCATCAGTATATCTTGCAGCACCAAAACCACTACCGGAAGGAAACCGATAACCAACTCTGAAAGCAAGATGAATAGATTTCCTCCATTTATTTAACAACTGAAAGGTCGTATTGAAATGAATATCTCCTGTGGTTGAATGGCTGTTGTAAAATTGAGTAAATACATGCCTTTTGTCTTTTATGCCCTGGCTCATTACATAATGTTCATAGGGAACCCATGTCAAATCAATAGATACTAGGTCTTTTACCAATGAATAATTAGCATATACAGTTATATTTTGTGTATTATCCGCGGAAGAAAAATGAAGATTGCCTGTAATACCAAAAGCAAAACTGCTATCCGAACTTCCATTTCCAATACGGGGAACAGGCAAGGAATTAGGGCCCTGGTAACCCGGTTGTGTAATCATGTAACGGGACCAATGGCTGACCCCATCCCAATTTACGATCTGAGCCCATCTGTCAAATGTTTGGCTATATAAAGGAGTAAAAAAAAGTTTAAGCAGCAAAATGAAAATAAACCTCATACAGCAGGTATTCCCGGTAAAGTTAGTTTAATAATGCAATGACCGCATATGATTATGACAAAATACCAGCATCTTTATTTAACTGAATTTTCATTGAAACATGCGAAAGATACCCGAAATCCTTTTTATTTAATCTGGTTAATTGACAAACTGAACACAACCAATATCTTTACGTAATAATTGTCTGCATGAATATCAACAGCATTTGTGTTTGTGGAGCAGGAACTATGGGCAGTGGTATTGCACAGGCGGCTGCACAATCAGGGTTTGCCACTATTTTATATGAGCCTAACCAGGGCGTCTTAGAAAAGGCAAAAAAAAGTATTGAAAAAAATCTTGAGGCACTAACTGTAAAAAGTAAGATTACTGCTGAAGAAAAAGAAAAGGTTATTCAACGTATCCGGCTTACAGATGATATTCAAATTTGCCTGGCAGATATATTTATTGAGGCTATTACAGAAAAGCTGCCTGTAAAAATTGCACTGTTCAATCAGCTGGCCGAACTCAACCATAGCGACTGTATTTTTGCAAGCAATACCTCCTCTTTGTCCGTTACACATATTGCAGCGGGTGTACAACGGCCAGAGAGGGTTATTGGAATGCATTTTTTCAACCCTGCTACAATTATGAAACTGGTAGAAGTGGTTAATACCTGCTACACGAATGACCAAACAACAAGCACCATTGTGGAA
>JAKQEA010000205.1 GCA_029558715.1 Bacteroidota bacterium
TTTCAGTTTTTGTTTGGCCGTGGTGGTTCTTGGTTCCATGATACGGCGCAGGTCTTCATTAAATGAAGTAATAGATACCATCGCGGAGACAATTTTCTTTTTCGCCATTTCCTGCAACACATCTTTGTCTTTCAGTATCCAGGAGTTTTTTGTCAGTATACCAACGGGCTGGTTGAATTCATTGCAGACTTCCAACAATCCTCTTGTCAGCCGGTATTTTTGTTCGGCAGGCTGATAGCAATCGGTATTGCCACTCAGCATAATGGGAGTGGCATCCCATTTTTTATGCATCAGGAATTTGCGCAGCAATTGCGGTCCATTCTTTTTGACAATGATCTTCCGCTCAAAATCAAGGCCGGCACTATAGCCCCAGTATTCATGCACATTTCTTGCATAACAATAGATGCATCCATGCTCACATCCGGCGTAGGGGTTCATGCTATAGCTCATACCCACATCCTTGCTTTCTACTTTATTGACAATGGTCTTCGATTCCTGCTCCATATAGATCGTCGGTACATTGCTTTCTTCCCAGTCATCAATTCC
The DNA here is from genome assembly GCA_029558715.1 of Bacteroidota bacterium. Lineage (GTDB taxonomy): Bacteria > Bacteroidota > Bacteroidia > Chitinophagales > Chitinophagaceae > JJ008. The sequence goes on from JAKQEA010000205.1 coordinate 547, forward strand.
TTCTATATGTTCTCTTGTTGTTTCGTTTTTTAAAAACCGGTTTTTAGTATTGAACTGTGCACCTCTTCCTGCTAAGTACTGGGTTCCTTCTTCTTGTTGCTTCGCTGCCACTTTAAAGTGATCCTGTTTCAGTTTTTCTGACATACACTATTGCTGGTTTTGATCGTTTATAAAATAAAAAGGAGAACAAAGAGTTATCTCTTCATATTCATACTGCACAAAATCTTACTCTTTATTCTCCTTCCGTCTCACTTACCCCTGCCTGCCTGCCGGCAGGCATCTCACTTTATGTGTTACTGTGTACGGATTAATTGCTACCCGAATAGCTCACCCTGTTTCGTGGTAACCGGTAAGTTTTGAAATTCAAACCGCTGAACTGCCTGGTATTTCATTTCACCTTCCGGTCGTCGAAGCAGTGTCATACCATCTGCAATAAAACGACCGGTAAAATGTTTATTGCTATACTCCAGCCATCCCTTTTCATATTGCCATGGTTTCAGTTTTCTTGCAATTGTCAAATGTGGCTCCATAATGAAATGGGGCTTGTTATCATCATTCAGTTTCATCAGCCGCTGGCCATCTGTACGAATTTCCTTTACCAGGTTTTGAACCGGTAATTTGCTTGTTACATTTATATATATGGTATGTGACGGGAAACTGCCAAAGTCTTTTAACTCCACCTTGAACGGTGGAAAACCCATCGCCACCGTTTTCAGCCGATTGACAATCCGCTCCTCCATCATAGCATATTGGGTAAAAATTGCCAGGGTAATATAAGGCTTGCCCTTTTTAGCAAATTCTGTCTTGTATGTTGATGCAAAATCATCTTTCACTTTCATAATGCGGTTCCACAATTCTTCATGCGGACTAAGTACCAATAAATACTCATACATCCGGTAGCCCGGGATAGTGTTGATAATTGTTTCCATAACCATCCATTTAAAATTTCAGAAAATACTTACCTATTTTCTTAGCACTAATTTACTAAATTTTTTAGTTATTCCAAATATTTTTACCACCTTTATGCAAGAAAA
>JAKQEA010000206.1 GCA_029558715.1 Bacteroidota bacterium
TTAACGGAAATTTCTTCTGTCACTTCCTGTCAGGTTTTAAGCCAGGGCAATCCTCTTCCTGCTCCCGGCGAAATAAATACCGGTTCACTGGATAATTTTAGCAGTGGAGAACAATGGGAAGGCGTGTTGGTAAAGGTTTTGAATGTTTCCGTAACAGTTGAACCCAATACTTATCAAGAGTTCTATATTGATGATGGCAGTGGTGCTTGTCAGATAGATAATCAATTCTTTGGTTCAAATCACAGCTGGAACAATGTAACTTTAGGACAGGTCTACAGCGAAATAATCGGTATTGTAGATTATTCTTACAATTACTACGCCATCAACCCGCGTTCGGAAGCGGATATGATTTTAGGAGCTAATACAGTAACTTTAGCTATTCCCCATCAGTCAGTGAGCTTACACAGTTCTGTTTCTGTTCCTGTAAATGCTTATGGCATAGATGTTTTGCAGAACTATCAGTCCTATTCTTTTAGCATCTCTTTTAATCCTTTTATTCTGAATTATGAATCAATCAGCACTGCAGGAACTTTATCACAGGCAGGAAATGTAAATGCCACTGCAGAAAGTGGGGTGTTATCTGTTTCTTATCAAAGCGGCACAGCTTTAAGCGGGCAGGGAGTTCTTTTAAACCTTAATTTTAATTCTGCCAATACCGGAACCACTTCTCTAAATTTGTCTCAGGGAATATTGGGAGCCGGTGTTATTCCCAATTGCATCAACGGAAGCGTAACTGTTAATAGCAGTTATAATTCCCCGGGAGATACTTTAACTGTTATCCAGCGTCCTCTTCTTAATATTCCGGAAATAGTTGTTCCAGGAGAAACATTTAAAATAACTTGTTTAGCTCCTCAAAATACAAGCAACTGGAATGCTTGGCTGAGACATAACAGTAAACGCCTGAATTTACCTGTTATAAACAATCAATGGTTAACTTTACCAAACAGGTGGGAACTGACAGTAACCGTTCCATCTGTTCCTGTTTATGAATTATACGATTTGGAGGTATCTGCCGGCGGAGGTATAAGTGACATTACAGCTAATGCCATTCAGGTTATTCCCAGCAGGAAAAACAATTACTATTTTATTCATATAACAGATGCCCATACTCCCAATCGTTTGTATTATCCCAATGCCGGTTTTGACACCGACTCTACTGCAGTAGATGATTTTAGAGCCGTGATGGAAGATATAAATATCATTCATCCCGAGTTTGTTCTTTTTACCGGTGATTTAGTTAATGAAGGAGAGCTGGAGGGTTTTGCCAATCAATATTGGTATGGCTGGATACAAAAATTGCTGACCG
>JAKQEA010000210.1 GCA_029558715.1 Bacteroidota bacterium
GCTTTGGTATTTATCCTTTATTTTGCAAGAGTATATTACAAGTAACAGATATGCTCTACATCTCCGGATTTATACTTTGCGGCGCTGTGATTTTTTTTGCAGGCAGAAGGCTTTCTTATTATGGTGATCTGCTGGCAGAAAAAACAGGAATGAGCAAAGGGTGGATAGGATTGATATTAATGGCTTCAGTAACATCCCTGCCAGAATTGATGGTGGGCATCAGTTCTTCGGCTATTGTACAGTCAGCCGACCTGGCCACCGGAGATATTTTAGGCAGTTGTGCTTTTAATCTCGGCATCCTGGCTATGCTGGATGCTTTTATCCCCAAACATAAACCATTGCTGGGCCTGGCTTCGCCCAATCATATGTTAAATGCAGGGTTGGGAATCATTTTACTTTCACTTGTTGGTTTTGCTCTGGTACTCCCTGTGGAAATCGTTGTAGCACCATGGATAGGTTTGTCCAGTTTGGTTTTTATTGTGGTTTATCTTATTTCAATCCGGGTTATCTATAAGAATGAAAAAAAGAATCACCGGTCAGAGATGACACAGGGGCAGGAAAAACATGGTACCGAGATTAGTTTGCGGTCTGTGATCACCGGCTATATAGGGTTTGCTTTGATCATCATTGCTGCTGCATTGGCCCTGCCTTATTTTGCTGATCATATTGCTGAAATGACGGGACTTGGAAAATCATTTGTGGGTACATTCTTCCTTGCCGTATCCACCTCATTGCCTGAAATAGCTGTTTCGATAGCAGCTGTTCGTATTGGTTCTATCGACCTGGCAGTGGGTAATCTTCTTGGAAGTAACATTTTTAATGTGTTTATTCTTGCTATTGATGATATCTTTTATACCAGGGGGTTGTTGTTAAAAGATGCTTCTGATTTTCACACTATATCAGTTTTAAGTACCATTATGATGTCTGCTGTGGTTATTATCGGGCTTAGTTACCGGGCCAGCGGTAAACGATACATACTGGCATTGGATGCAGTTATTATCTTTCTTATATATTTAATTAATCTGCTTTTTTTATATCATTTTACTACCTGATGTAATAATCTTCCGTTGCGGAGGATATTTACGAAATAATGTACTTTCAGTGTCTAAACCCAGCTAAACAATGCCCGGTATCCGCTTTTTAGCTTTATTGGTTGTTGCTGCTGCGCTCCTGCCAGGCTGTGCGAAGGAATACAGTTTTGAGAGAATGGAGATACCGCCAACAGATAGTACCGGCGGTGGCGGCAACAATACCAACCCACCCGGTATTTGTGCAGCCTGTGCTGGTAACGATAGCCAGCTGGAAAACCGCTGGAGCCTGCATGTGGGCAATATGTTTTACTGCGGTATTATTGATACAGTGATTGCCACACCCGAAAGAACTGGCTTTACTTTCTTTGGACCATCTGCCTGTTCTGCTGACAGCGGCATGGTGATAACCGTGTACCTGAATGGCGCCCGGCTCAACCAGGATCTTACCAACTACACTACTGATAAAGTGGGATTTTATTACTACGATAACGTAACCCCCTCTTATATGCTCATTACCCAGGGAGGGCAACCCTTCAGGTTAACGATAGAGAGCTATGAAGAAAGCAGCCAGATGATGCGGGGAATATTCAGCGGGTTTGCTGTCACGGCCAATGGCGGCAGTATGTATGTAAACGATGGAAAGTTTAAAGTAAAAGTGCGGTAAGAGAAGATTACTCCTGCTTTTTCATTTCTCTTTCCCTTCTCCTCGTTGGCATCTGCCCTATATCATAGGTTTTCCATTCCAGGCTGTCAACAGGGCGGTAATAAAAAGTGCGGGAAGCACTGTCGATAAGACCATAAGCATGCAGCCTGAACACATTCCCTTTCGTTTTGCTGACAAAGTAAACCGAATCGCCGGAGAGAATATAACGGCCTCGTTCATGATCAGGCAGTCGGAATACTCCCAGCGCCAATACCTTGAAGGAGTAATGTCCGTTCCTGCGGAGCAGTAAATATTCTTCATGCAGTTTATTATCTTCTGCAGCTTCCAGCACCGTTTTGGAACAGGATGTGGCAAATAAGAGAATTATCGCAAGGAAAATAATTATTCTCATTGTATCGTAAATGTAAAGCGACATTGCCATAATCAGCAACCAGGGTAATTAAAATCATTATCCTCCCGCTTGCCTCACTCTAATTTGCGTTTTCATTAACAACCATGATCAGGAAAAAGATATTCAAACTACCTGCCACTGGTTTTACAGAGCGGGGAACCGAGATACTCCGTATCGAAGCATTAAGTGATGCTGTATTTGCTTTTTCTGTTTCCTTGCTGGTAGCAGCGCTGGAAGTGCCGCAAACTTTTGAAGAGCTCCGTGTTATCCTGAATGGTGCTATTCCTTTTTTTGCAACGGTAGCCATGATCTTTTTATTCTGGTACCAGCAGTATAAATTCTTTCGCCGGTACGGATTGAATGATGTGGGTACTATTCTGCTGAACCTCGCCTACCTGGCAGTTATACTTTTCTATGTGTACCCGTTGAAATTCTTATTTGCCGTACTGCTTACTTCATGGACCGGTATTGATCTTTTTCCGCATGCAACAGAAAAGGGGCTTCCCATCCTGCAACAGGAAGATTTTTCGCAGCTCATCATATTTTTCAGTATTGGTTATGCTGTATTATGGTTATTACTCCTGCTGATGTACCAGCGGGCATTATCAGCCAGCAAAAGAATGGAGCTGACCCCTTTTGAAATACTTGTCACAAAAAAAGAAAGGCGGGGTGCTTTCCTGAATGTTTGTGTTGGTCTTGCCTCCATGTTGCTGGCATTTGCCGGCCAGGAGTTATTGTCAGGCATTTGTTATTTACTAATACCTTTATTGATGGTATTAAACAACCGGAAGGCAAAACAAAAAAATAATATTACAGCTAACAAGGCTCCGTAGCTCAGTTGGCAGAGCAGCTGACTCTTAATCAGCGGGCCGAGAGTTCGAATCTCTCCGGAGTCACTTTTTATTAAATTGCCTTAGGGCCTGGCTTAAATATTATCTGCTTTTTTATGGAAAGCTGGTTTAAATACTTTATAGTTTTATATCCTCATATAAATCCCTCTGACCGGAAAGTATTTCCCGGTATTTATTAAAAAGTTTGGTTTTAGAAATAAATCCAATAAATTTTTTTTCATTATTAAGTACAGGCAGATACCAACTTTGCGTAATGTCAAATTTTTCCATGACTGAATACATATCCTCATCATACAATAAAATAGCAGCCGGTTTTTTCATTATGGATTGTATCTGTATTTTATCAAATAACTCCGGCTGAAATAAACGCTGTTTTATGTCATTTAACTCTATGATGCCTGCAAACCGTTGCTTACTATCAACAGCGGCAAAAATATTTTTTTCACTTTTCTTAATAATTTCTACCAGGTCTTTGAGCTTTTTATCTGTTGCAATACACTCATATTTGTCATGAAGCATCTCTTCCAGGCTGATGGAGGTAAGGATATTTTTTTCTTTTTTATGAGTAAAAATCATTCCTTCCATGGCCAGTTTTTTTGTTTCCATGGAGTAGGGCTCATACGATTTGACTATAAAGAAAGATATAGAAGAAACAATCATCAGCGGGATAAAGAGTCCATATCCATTGGTGATTTCAGCAATGAGAAAGATAGCTGTAAGAGGGCAATACATTACGCCACTGAGCACTCCTGCCATTCCGGCAAGACTGAAGTTGCTTACAGGTATTTTCACCCATGGGGTGCTGTTCAGTAGTGAGGAAAAAAAGAAGCCCATATAGGAACCGGCGAAAAGTGAAGGTGCGAAATTACCTCCATTGCCCCCGCTGCCAATAGTAATTCCCGCTGCTACCGGTTTAAATAAAACAATCAAACCGGTAAAAGCAATGATTGACCAGTTATCACCCAACATTGAAAATACAGCAGTATTATCAGTAAATGAATTAAGCGTTTCATTAGCTACTAATTTTACGCTGTTATACCCTTCTCCAAATAATGGGGGGAAAACGAAGAAAATACAAGCCAGCAGAAAGCCTCCTGCCAAAGCCTTAATATATCCATTCATCTTCCATTCCTGAATTACTTTTTCTGTGCCTTTAAATGCCCTGGCATAATACAATGATACAAAGCCGGCCAGTATACCCATTATTATATAGTATGGAACATTGTTATAATCGAATGACTTTGTTAACGTAAAATTAAAAAGCGAAGCTTCCTCCAGTATAATTTTTGAGCAAAGCACTCCTACTACTGAAGAAATTATAAGAGGAATAAAATAGCTGACTATAGTTTCTGTCAGTAAAACTTCAACTGCAAAGATAACGCCGGCAATCGGGGCATTAAAAACAGCAGAAATGCCGGCCGCAGCCCCGCAGGCAATGAGCAGGGTACGTTCCTGGTAATTCAAATCGCTGATACGGGATATGTTTGAACCAACAGCTGAACCCGTGGCGACAATAGGAGCCTCCAGCCCTACTGAACCTCCCAGGCCCACCGTTACAGAACTTGTCATGACGTGAAGATAAGTGTGACTGAAAGGTATATAGGAAGATCTCCTTGCAATGGCTTTTAAAACCATTGCAATACCTTTTTCAATTTTGCCACCAAAGAGAAAATTTATTAATAAAACTGATAATAACAACCCCAGGGATGGAAAAAACAAATAGGAGAACCTGCTTAAAGAAATATTTTCTATACAATGCTGTATGTAATGAACAAATGATTTGAGTAATACGGCAATTAAGCCGGAAACTAACCCAGCTAAAATCGCAATCAGCATTATTAATTGTACCCTGCTTAACCTGGTATTCAAAAAGCTGATTATTTGCTGATAAAACTGTTTAAATATCATTGTACTGGATATTTGTCAATTGTCATTGCAGACTGTTGCTGTTGTTTGAAGGGTTAATTCAGGATGGGTAATAATAAACTGAAATCAGGGTCTTTAATAATATAGTCAGCAACAGAGTCGACGTATGAATTAGTTGAACAAAATGAAATGCCAATACCAGCTTTCCGGATTATACAAATATCATTCTCTCCGTCTCCTACAATAAAAGAGTTTTTGATGTCAATACCGAATTTATCACAGATTTTGATCAGTGCATTTAGTTTACAATAATCATGTTTGCATTGGCTTTTATCATCAAGCAGGAATAAGGAAGGTATCTTTACCTCACCAGTGGCTACACTTCTCGAAAATTCCAGCTCATTTGAAATGGTAAAATCAAACCCATATTTATTTTTCAGATGATTTGTAATACAGTCATAGCTGTCGCTTATAATTCCTGTTATATAACCCTGCTTTTTTAGTTCTTCAATAACCTCATTCAAATTCGGGGTTACTTCAATACTATCGGCTACTTCCAGTAAATCGCCGATGGTTTTACCTTTTAGAAGGCGGGCAATCATCTTCGTTCGGATAAATGGATTGTTATTATTGGTTACTATATCTACCAGCTCTTTTTTAAAGCCGAATTTCGTTGCAGCTGTGTTAATAAAACTGGCTCGTAAAACCGTATTGTCCATATCAAATATGGCAATTTTCTTAAGGGACATCAGGCTTTCTTTAATAGCAAAATCCATCTGTTCTCTTATCACCTGTATGTTTTCATAAATCTCCAGGTTTTGACTGGCAATATCCCTTGATTTTTTCATAATGGTCTTAGCTACTTCCCGGCTCATTTTCCCTAGTTGTTCAAGCGGCTGCATCCTGTTTTCAATATTGCCGATATTTACTTCTGCTATCCGGGCTCTAAGATTATGCATATCTATCAGTATACCGATATCTACCCCATACCCTTCTTCAAATTCACATTTCTCAAAAAAACTCTTCCGGCCTGCAATCATACCACTTAAGGGTTGTTTGAAATTGGGAAATGCCGGATATAAAATCGATAGCAGAGGTTTTGCCACCAGTTCTGTAACCCTGCCAGCCTGCCTTGAAAAAAATGATTTTACAAAGTCAGCCTCATTTTTTACTAAGGGAGATGTAAGTAGTTCAATTATATTTTCTGCATAGGTTACAATATCAGCATCCAGAAAGACAATGAATTCATTTTTGGCTACCAGTATTCCGTCTTTCATTGAGGTGCCTTTTCCAAGTTTTGTACTTGTAATAACTACTGCGCCTTCTTTCCTGGCTTCTTCTACCGTATTGTCCAATGATTTATCATCCACAACAATAACTTCGGTAACATGCTGTGATTTTCTGACCAGACTGACAACCTTCCCGACTGTTGCTTCTTCATTAAGCGCAGGTATTATTACAGTAATCATCTGTAAGCTTCCTTTACTATTTAAAATACTAGGTGAATTAAAATACTTTCTTTCTCCCTCGAGACTTTACATTGCAAATGTAAGGAAGAATACTCTAGCTCATTTGTAATTAAAAATCTGTAACTATAATCGTTAGATAAATGAAATATATTCAGCACATTCTATTTTTAGTGTATTAATCCTATAATAATATCCATAACATTTGTTTGTGTGGGTCCTGTTTTAATCAGCCCCCCATGGTGTAAAAAGAAATTGTATGAATCAAATGATAAAAGAAATTTTTCTGTCTCTTCAAAATCAACTAATCCCGAAGAAAGTTCAGAACTGCTGAACACAGCGCCAGCCGCATCAGTAGGACCATCAGTTCCATCAGTACCAGCACTTAATACGGTTATGTGATTGCTGATTTCATTGGATTTCATTTTCAGTAATTGATTCATTGCATATAATACAAAATGCTGGTTGCGTCCTCCTTTGCCATGTCCTGCAACCTGCAACGTCGTTTCACCGCCCATCAGTATACAAGCGGGTTTGTTGCCTTTATATTCAAGCAGACAGCGGATAAATTTCCCTGCTTCGTTTTCCGTATCGCCAGACAAATTACCTGTTAAAATCTTTGTGTAAAAGCCAGATTGTTCTGCTTTTAGTTTTGCAGCTTCCAGGGAAATCAGGTTACTCCCTATGACCTTAATATAGCTTCTCTCGAATATATGGGAGCTTTGCTTTGGTGTTTCCTCAATATCTCCTGACAAGCCTTTTTGAATATGCTGTTTTATACTTGGAGCAACCAAATCCCAGATTCCATACTTTATCAGCACATTCCGGGCATCTTCAAACGTTGTAGTATCCGGTGCAGTGGGGCCGCTTGCGATAGTGCCAGGGTCATCACCAACTACATCACTTATTATTAAAGTAACTATGCTGGATGGAAATGCAGTCTTTGCAAGATTGCCACCCTTTATACAGCTCAGATGTTTTCTTACTGTATTTATTTCATTTATACCGGCTTTGCTCTTTATCAGTAACTCTGATAAATGGTGCATTTCCTGCAAAGTAATATCACGAGGAATATCAGCCAGTAAGGATGAAGCGCCTCCGCTTAGCAACAGAAGGATTATGTCTTTTTTTTTGAGGTTCCGCAATTTTTCAAGTACTATTTCTCCTGCCTTAACACTGTTGATATCCGGTATCGGATGAGCCGCTTCTATAGTATTAAAAATGGCAAGAGGAACAGAGTGATTGTATTTAGTAATGCAAATGGCATAGCTGATTAATTTTCCTACCTGCTCTTCCGTTATTTTTGACATTGCTGCAGCAGCTTTTCCCGCAGCAATCACAATAAGGTTGTTTATTTCTTCTATCCTGTATTTTTTTTCTCCGAGGAATAAATACCCTTCTTCTATATACAGATGCTTTGGTAAAAGTACCCTTGGCTGTACCGCATTTACACCTGCCTCAAATATTTCATATGCCGCTTGATGAAACATCACATTTAATTTACATTAATTTGCTGTATCTGAAGAAAATTACATTCAATAAATTTAAAATAACATTATAAAAATAATACAGTCATTAATTTCCAATATTTTTGAAGTATGAAAGATATCAATGCCTATGTTCTGATAATTGGAGTATGCCTGCTCATCATTTTATCATATTTATTTAATCTACTGTCCAGAAAATCGGGTATTCCTTCTGTATTGTTGTTACTTCTTTCAGGAATATTTAGCAGAGAAATATTAATTATTAATAATACTCCTGTAGAAATTTCACCCAGGGTGGTTGAAATATTTGGCATTTTAGGACTTATAATGATTATCCTTGAGGCGGGGCTGGACCTTAAGATTGGGAAGAATAAATTAAAGCTTATCCGGAATGCTTTTTTTTCCGCAACAGTTATACTGGTACTTTCAGCACTGGCCTGTTCTGCATTATTGTACTTCTATCTGGATGAACCATTTATTCGTTGTGTGATATATGCTATGCCGCTTTCAGTTGTTAGCAGTGCAATTGTTATTCCAAGTATTTCACATCTTAATGAGAATAAAAAGGAATTTCTTGTGTACGAAACATCTTTTTCTGATATAGTAGGGATCATAATCTTTAATTATTTAATTGCCGGGGATATCCTGAAAGGTTCAAATATTGGCTTCTTTTTTGGTTCACTTTTCCTATCACTGATTCTGAGCCTTGTTCTTTCTTTTATTATACTTTTTTTACTAACCCGAATAACTACGAAAGTCAGGTTCTTCCTGATTTTTTCTATTCTTATATTCCTCTATGCCGGTGGAAAAATGTTGCACCTTCCTGCATTGTTCATTATCCTTCTGTTTGGATTAACAGTAAGCAATTGGGGGGAATTAATTTTTCAAAAATTATACAAATGGGTGTCACCTGTCCAGGTAAGCGAGGTAAGTCATTTGCTGCATTCTCTTACTGCAGAAAGTAGTTTCCTGATCCGGACTTTTTTCTTCTTTATTTTTGGGTTTACTATTGATTTTAGCCTGATCATGGACATTGAAGTGATCCTTGCTGGTAGTGCAATAGTGGCAATTCTTCTGGGAATTCGTTATATATATCTTCGCTTTTTTCTTCATTCACATATATTCCCCGAACTCTTTTTCATGCCAAGAGGATTAATTACTGTATTGTTATTTTATAGTATACCAGAATCATATAAGCTTACGAAATTTAACGAAGGAATTTTGTTTTTTGTAATATTGATTACAAGTGTAATTATGATGATTGGTTCAATCGCTTATGGAAAACCAGGGCTGGAAACTATTAATGATGAAACACCCATTACGGAAGAAGACCCGGTAGAAAACATCACAACCGGTATTACTTAAAAGTATAAAAAATTTACAATGAGTTGTCAGATTGATACTTCCTCTATTGTCCTGTTCAAACGACTCCTCTCAGCGGCAAATGCCATAAGATGACTTTCAATTGAAACATCAATCGAAGAGCTTAGGAGTTTTTTATCTTTTTGTGCAACCGCCTGCAACCAGTCTTTCACAAGCCGGTGATCTCCCCCACCATGTGCATCAGTTTTCATTTTCCATGAGGTTTGTTTCCTTGTCTTAAAATCAGTCATAATAAATGATTCCATATTGCCAACAATATCACCTTTGGATCCCATTATTCTTGTTCTTCTGCCTTCGTAAGATACATGGGCTTCCATAGAGAATGCGGCAGTGACGCCATTTTCAAATAGCATATTGACAGTAAGATGGTCAGGCTGATCATTATCCATTCTGTACACACATCTGCCATAGTCTGTAGACTTCAACTTCTCTAAAATAAAATCATCCCATTTGTATCTTTCTTCAGGCATATCAAATACATAAAGCCTCTTTTTATCCCTTAAATATATCTGCAAAGCCGAGTACGGGCAGGAACTTTCAACATCGCAACCATCTGTACACCGCTCAGTGCTTCCTTCGGGTGCATTACGATTAGTAAACCATTTCAGGTTGCCAAAGCAATGAACATCTTTTGCCGGACTGTTTACAAGCCAGCGGATTATATCAGTATCATGGCTTGATTTTGCCAATAGTATTGGTGTAGCAGTTTTACTGTTTCTCCACTTTCCTCTTACATAAGAATGACTCATATGTACCTGTTCTATCGGTTCCATATGCTGGATACTAATAATATTCCCGATAAGACCTGCATCTAATACTTCTTTTAATTCTCTGAAGTAGGGTGAGTATCGTAATACATGGCAAACACCTAGTATACTATTACTGGCTTGGGCTTTTTCTAATATCAGGCGACATTCTTCTTCTGTTGGTGCAATAGGTTTTTCTAATAGTACATCATATCCAGCATCCAGCGCAGCCAGACAGGGTTCAGTATGAAGGTTGTCTGGTGTTGCTATTATTACAGCATCAGCAAATTTTGGCTGATTAAATATATCCGGCCAGTTATTGAAAACATGGGTTTCAGGGATTTTATGTCTTCTCCTGATACTATTCCTCCGCTTTGTGTTGATATCTGCTACCGCAGTGATTTTCATCTGGTCCGGATTGGCAATTGCATACTCTGCATAAATGTTTCCCCTATGTCCGGCGCCTATTAATATTACGGAAACAGGCTTTTCAAGTTTTTGGTGCAATGGGTTTTCAAAAACATCCTCCTGTAAGCCAAACAAATCAGCTACTTCTTTCCATTTGAGGGATACATTATCTTTTAAAAAATTTAGCGATCGTAATATTTTCCGGGCAGAAAT
>JAKQEA010000212.1 GCA_029558715.1 Bacteroidota bacterium
CAATTCATCCGGAAGTCTGATATTGTAATACGTTTATCCAGGAATTTCAGGCCGGGCAACCGTTTCTTATTACAGCCCGGATTACTTGCTATCGGGCATACCGGCGCAGACAGTTATGAAGATGAAACCGGGAACAGGAAAGAAATCAATGGCTCAAAAGGAATTACCCTTAATGCTATCGCTTTGCTGCAATACAATACCGGGAAAAAAGGAAGCATTGGCATCAATGGCGGATTGCCACTGTCAGTGAGGGCAGAAAGGCCGGATGGGCTGACCCGAAAATTTGTACTTGCACTGGAATATGCACTCCGGTTTTAGTAAGTGGATGCAGGTGCTGCAAAATTTTCAATTTTGCAGCACTATCACTATGCTTGATTTTATTCCGTCCTATTCTCTTCCGTCAAACAAGTTACCTAATCCACCCAGCACACTGCCTTCTTCTTTACGTTTGTACGTTCCGTAAGCGACTATTCTTCCGGCCAGGCGGCTTATGGGCAAGGATTGAATCCAAACTTTACCCGGCCCCTGCAATTTTGCAAAAAATAAACCTTCACCGCCAAACATAAAGTTCTTAACCCCTCTCACAAACTCTATATCAAACTGTGTAGTGGGTGTATAGCCAACCACACAACCAGTATCAATTTTTAAGATTTCTCCCTGCTTTAATTCCTTTTCGATAATAAAACCACCTGCATGTAAAAAGGCCATGCCATCTCCTTCCAGCTTTTGCATAATAAAACCTTCACCTCCAAAAATGCCCACACCCAGCTTGCGCTGAAAATGGAGTCCCACACTTACACCCTTTGCTGCACATAAAAAAGCATCTTTCTGGCAAATAATGGTTCCCCCAAGTTCCCGCAGGTCCATTGGTATTATTTTACCAACATAAGGTGCAGCGAAACTTATTTTCTTTTTTCCCTGGCTCTCATTGGTAAATGCCGTCATAAACAAGCTTTCTCCGGTCAGTACTCTTTTTCCGGCACTCACCAGTTTACCCAAAAACCCCGTAGGCTGCTGGGCAGATCCATCTCCAAAAATAGTTTGCATCTGGATACCTTCATCCATCATCATCATTCCTCCGCTTTCTGCAATAGCTGTTTCATTGGGATCAAGTTCAATTTCCACAAACTGCAATTCTTCTCCGTAAATTTTATAGTCAATCTCATGATTGACACGGGGCGCTGTACTCATAGTTTAAAATTTTTTCAAAGTTATAAAGAGGGAGCTTATCATTTTAAACTTCCTTTTATGCGGAACATAACTGTTCGTTAAATAATTATCTCATAATAAAGCAGCCCTCCAAAGAGGGCCGCCGTTTAACCACAAAACCAACCACGGTTTTTCATTTATGATTCCTTTATGACGGGCTCTTTCAGTTTGCCCATCCATATTTTTTTACCCTGTATCAGGCGAACCAGGAACATAATGCCTACCAGAATAAAGAAGAAAGGACCCAGGAAACCAAAGATGGCGACCCATCTGCCACCATAAAATTTCTCCATCGGCCGTTTTAATCTTTCTGCCATCAGGTACATGCTGGGCACCATCACCAGGGTAAGGAAGAAAGAAAACAACAAACCAAAGATGATGGTCCAGCTGAGTGGTCCCCAGAACACCACACTGTCACCACCAAAGAAAATATTCGGCCGGAAACTGGTGAACAAACCGGCAAAATCAATATTGAATCCGACTGCCAAAGGCAACAGGCCTAATATGGTTGCCACGGCTGTCAATAATACCGGGATGATCCTGATCTTGCCCGCCTGTACGGCAGCTTCTCTTGTGCGCAGTCCCCTGCCCCTGAGTTCATCAGTGAATTCAATGATAAGGATACCGTTTTTGATAACAATACCCGCCAGGCCTACAATACCTACCAGTAACATGATGGTGGCAATTGTCATACCCGTGATAGCATAACCCAACAGCACACCGATCACCGAGAAGAATATTTCTGTTATTACAATGAACGGTTTGCTCATTGAGTTAAACTGTAATACCAGTATCAAAAAGATCAAACCAATAGCAATCAGAAATGCCAGTGATAAAAACTCGTTGGTTTCTTTTTCCTGTTCACTCTGGCCACTGAGCTTTATGGTTACATCAGGTGGTATTTTAGACTTCTCTTTAAATTCGTCTATCTTGACCAGCAGTTCAGCATTGATTGGTCCTACCATGGTAGGATCAAGTACATTACTCTGCAACTGGATAGTACGTTTGATATTTTTTCTTTTTACACCACCCGTAGTATTAGTATAGTCAACAGAAGCGACTGCACTCACAGGTATCGATTTCACCTGCATGGTGTTCATATCCATGAAAGTGATCCGCATGTTCATCAGGTCAGTAATATTATTCCTTTTCAGGTCGGTATAACGTAACTGGATCTTATACTCATCTTCCCCGTCTTTTATCTTGCTTACTTCCTTACCAAACACAGCAGTACGTATCTCCATTCCTATCTGGCCGGTACTTACTCCTTCCATCATTGCCTTTTCCCTGTCTACATTTACTGTTATTTCCGGATTATTCAGGTCTACATCGGCCTGCAGGTTCTCAATACCATTTATTTTATTTGTGTCTAAGAAATTATAGAGACTGCTGGCAACAGCGGCAATACTTTCAAAATTATCCCCGATCACCTCAATATTCACCGGCGGATCAGTAGGCGGACCACCATCTTCCTGCGCTACTTCCACGTTAGCGCCGGGTATACCCTGCACCGCTTCCCGTATCGCTTCCTTTAATGGCATAGTGCTTTTGCCATGTCTTTTCTCAAATTCAACAAAAGAAACCTGGATACGGCCCAGATTAGATTGCACACTCCGGTTATTATCCCTTGGGTTATTGGCACTAACAGCCACATTACTGATTATACTTTCCACCACACTTCCTGGTGCACCGGGCTTTTCGTTCTCCAGCACTTTATGAACTCTTGCTTCCAGCATCCGGGTAACGCTGTCGGTGTATTTTACATCTGTACCCACAGGCAATTTCAGGTATACATACACAAAATTGGGGTCACCACTCGGGAAGAAAGTTTGCTTATTACCTCTCACTATTAACAGACCAACAGAAAAAATAAACAATCCGAACAGGGATACAAATGCCCAGGCGGGCCTCTTTCCTTTTAATATCCATCGCAGCAGTTTTTCATACCTGTTCATCAAACCCGGCAGAAACCTGTTTTGAAAACGATGGATCATATCATTCAGCACATACGCATTGAACACCATCAGTACGGCCATCAGCAGGGAGAAGTTCGCCACTCCATGAAGACCTGCCAGGTGCAGTAATACCCCGGCTATCAGTGCTGAGATAAACCACTTATTCCTGAATACAGCATTCTTAGGTTTTTCAAATTCCTTTCCTTCCGGTTTCATAAAATTCACCGCAAACACCGGGTTGAAGATAAACGCAACGATCAATGATGCGGCCAGTGTAAGGATAAGAATGGTGGGGAGGTAGATCATGAATTTCCCGATCAACCCTTTCCAGAAAAGTAACGGGAAAAACGGCGCCAGTGTGGTGGCGGTTCCGGCCAGTACCGGAATAAATACTTCACCGGCTGCTTCTTTAGCACTTCGTATGATTGGTACCTTGCCGTTATTATAAATACGGTGAGTGTTCTCGATCACCACAATGGCATCATCCACTATTATTCCCAATCCGAAGAGCAGGGCAAATAATACAATGAAGTTGAGGGTAACACTGGTTCCGATAATTGTATCTGCGATCGGAAGAAAGAAAAATGCCAAGAATACACTGAGCGGCACACTCAATGCCACAAAGAAGGCATTGGTAACTCCCATAAAGAACATCAATATAAGCAATACAAGGACGAACCCGATGATAATAGTATTGATAAGTTCAGTAAAAGATGTACGGGTTTGCTTGCTCTGGTCGCCTGTAAATTCTACCCGCAGATCTCTGGGAAGCTCTTCCTTCTCCTGCATCTCTTTTACCACCGCTTTTACATTGTCCGCACAGTTGATCAGGTTTTCCCCGGCCCTTTTTACAATATTCAACGTCACTACGTTTTTCCCATCTAAGCGGGCATAGCTGTCTTTTTCTTTGATGGTATCTTTTAGCTGGGCAATATCCCGGAGATACACAGCAGCTCCCTGGGAACTGCTTCGCACCACAATACTGGACAGATCAGCAGCACTGGTAAACTGTCCTTTCACTTTCAGGGTTCTTTTCATATTACCCACCTCAATAAGCCCCCCGGTGATGTCGTTGTTCTCTCTTGCAATTGCATTTTCTATATCTGTGAAACTCACTCTTGCCGCTGTCATTTTATATGGATCCACATTCACCTGTATCTCTCTTTCCGGTGCACCCACAATTTCGGCTCTTGTTACTTCACCCAGTTCTTCAAAGCGATCCTGCATTTTATCTGCATATTCCTTCAGTTTAATGCCATCATAATCACCACTTACGTTTACAAACATGATTGGCATTTCACTAAAGGCAAATTCCTGTACATCGGGCTCCTGCGTAAGATCTGTCGGCAGATCGGCCCTCGCCTTATCAATTGCATCTTTTACTTTTTGCTTGGCGAGGTCTGTCTTTACGTCCGTATCAAACTCCACTACAATCAGGCTGTAATCCGCCTGCGATGTACTTTGTACTTTATTTACCTTGGCGCCACTGATACCTTTCAGTTGTTTTTCGATAGGCCGTGTTACCAGGTTTTCGATGTCTTTGGGTGAGTTACCCACATATACTGTCGCTATCGAAATAGTAGGCACTACTATATCGGGAAACTGCTCTTTAGGTAATGAATTAAACTTCATATACCCATACACTGAAATCAGTACGGCAATAATATAGATAGCAGTCCGGTTGTCTACCGCCCAGCTGGTGAATATGAATTCTTTAAATTTTTTAGCTATTCCTTCCGTTACTTTCATCTGAAAAAGTTTTAATCATCAATATTTACTTGCCTGTTGTAATGGATTGTCCGTCGTACACGGTTTGGTATCCTTCTGTAATAATCACCTCACCACCGGTCAGGCCACTTTTTATTTCCATCAGCCCGTTATAAGCTTCTCCTACGTTCACTGTTTTTTTCCGTGCTACCATTTTTTCCCCGGCTTTTTCCATTACGTATACATATTTTCCTTTTTCATCACTTTGTACCACGTTAATCGGGACAGCAATAGTTGCCTTAGCCTCGTAATCGAGAATCTTCATGGTGGCAGTCTGGTTAGGTTTCAATAATGCATCTGACGGAAGTTTTGCTTCTACTAAAAATGATCTTGTAGTAGGATCAATTGCCGCACCTACCACACTGATGGCAGATTCAAAAGGAGCTTTGCCGGTTTCAGGAACTGATACCAGCACTTTGTCTCCCTTTTTCACTTTAGCCACATAATTATCCGGTACCGGTACTTCTGCTTTCAATGATGAAGCATTCACAATAACGATCTGTCCTCCCTGCTGGGTGGCCCCGGTAAAAAATTCGCCCACTCTTACATTTACCTGCTCTACCACACCACTAAGCCCTGCTCTCACATTGGTCATATCCAGTGCTTCTCCGGCCTGTGCCGCCTGTGCCTCTGCCGACCGTAATTGTGCGGCCAGTGCATCCACATCAGCTTTTGCATTGATCACATTGATCTCTGCACCGATATTCTGCTTCCATAAATTTTGATACCGCTCATAAATTGTTTGCGCCTGTGCCAGCCTCGCTTTTAATTGCCCGGTGGCCTGCTGCGCAGCAATAAGAGACTGGCGTTGCATGGCATCATCCAGTTTTAATACAAGCTGGCCTACACCCACTTTCTGACCCACTTTTACATAAATGGCTCTTATCAGTCCGCCACCACCTTTCGGCGCCACATAACCAATACCATTACTGGATATTTTTCCCTGCAGCTCTATATAATGCACAAAATCCTGCACCCGCAATGTATCTACCGCTACCAGTTTCGCTACTTGTTTGGCAGCAGAAGGATCTGCTTTAGCCAGCTCTTCTTCGAGTTTGCGGATATCCGCATCAAGAGTGCTTTTCTCCTTTTTTAATTTTTCAAGTTTGGCTTTTATATCGCCAATGGCTCCCTTTTTGTCTTTGGCACCTGCACCACAGGCTATCAATGTAACAGCAATAATTGCTGCAAAAGATATTTTTAAGATGTTGTTCATATTGTTCAGTTTATAAGTCATGTGTTGGTTTTTGATTATTATAGTTTACCTGTTGCTTTCAGAAAATCGATCCGGGCAATGATAGCATCATACAGGGCCGTGATATAACTGGTCTGCGCCGTTTTTAATTCTACCTGTGCTGCATTGATTTCTGTTTGCGAACCAGTACCCACTTCATATTTCTTTTTGGTTTGCTGGTATACTTTTTCTGCCAGTTCCATATTCTTCTTTTGAAAATCCATATTACTTATCGCAGAGCGGAAATTATTTCTGGCTGTCTCTACCTCGTTATCAATAGAAAGCTTCAATGCTTCAATTTGATTCTCTGTCTGCCGCAACTGGATCTTTGTTTGTTCAATTTTTGATTTAGTGTAGAAACCATTAAAAATCGGGATATTGATATTAAGACTTACGGAAGAAATAGTGAACCAATCTCCTTTCCCGAAAAAATTCCATTTGTTGCGCTGTGCATTCTTGGCATATTGCCCGTTCAGAGAAAGGGTAGGTACCTGGCTCAGTTTATATCTCCTTATGTTATACTCGTTCAGTTCTTTACCTATTTGTGCATACTGAAATTCTTTTCTGTCCTCGTATGAATAGATGCTTCCTTCCAGCATACCATCTTTTATCTGCTCATCCGTTAGCTTATCTGTTAACACCAGTTCATCCTTTACCGGCATCCCCATCAATACTTTTAACCCATAATATCCGTTGGAAATAGTGTTGAGGACTTTGGTCTTTTCTGTTTGCAGATTGGTAAGCTGTACAGTCAGTTTGTCCACATCCAGTTTTTCTGCAAACCCGTTTTCATAAATGATCCGGGTATCCTTCAGCAGTTTCTCCAGTCTTTCAATATTGGCATCCAGCAATTCTACCTGTGTGTTGCCCACTACCAGCTGGTAGTATACTTTATAAATATTAGACTTGATCATTTCCTCTGTCACTTCCACATTTTTCTTAGCAAACCGCATCGTGGCATCTCTTGCCTGCAAGCCTACAAAAACCTGCCCGTCAAAAAGTATCTGCGTAAGGCTGATACCAGCCGTAGCGCTGTATCTAGTACCAAACTGGGCTGCCACAAAACCAAAATCATCAGGCATCTGAATAGTATTACCGTTGCCATCTTTCACCCCTTCATCTATGAGCACCTGGTAAGTAGCTGGTGAAATAAAATTCGGTAACACCTGGGTGGCGACATTAGGATTGAATGTAGTACCAAAACTGGCATTGATGCCTGGGTATGCTCTTGATGTCACTTCCCTGTTCACCTGCGCCTGGTATTGCACATCCAGCAAAGCATTTTTGACATTTACATTATTCTTTTTTGCATAATCAATCGCCTGTTGCACCGAAAACTCATGTTTTGTCACCTTCATTGTATCGGTACCGCTGCGGGATGACCCCTGTGCAAAAACAGCTGCCGGTAACAAAGCCAGTCCAAATAGCCAAAGCTTACTTTTTACTTTCATCATAAGAAAGGGTTTTGTTTCGTTGTTCATTATATTTCTGTATCAGTTTATGTCCTTTTATGGTAGCTAATCCGTAAGTAAAATTTTGAATGATAATGCCGGATATTTCGGCCAGGTTATACTTACCAGGCGGGAACACAGCCACATTGAACGGGATCATCATCGATTCGATCCGGTATTTGGAGAGTACATCCACATTGATATCATCCCGGTATAATTCGTCTTTGATTCCCCACTCGATATTATTACGGATGATCTGCAGCAGGAATTTATCCTTATGTTCCCTGAATCGCTGGTAGGCTTTAAAGTGGAATTTTTCCAGGTCATACAGCAGCATGGGGTTCATATTGCTGAACTCCTCCATGATGCGTTCCATCGTAATAAATATTTCATGAATGGCATCGGTGGCATCCAGACGGCAGCTCATACAGTCTTCCTGTATTTCCTTAATATGTCCGTCCACTACGGCATCTACCAGTTCATCTTTATCAGCAAAATACTGGTACAGGGTCTTTTTGCTCATACCCAGGTTGTTGGCAATATCATCCATCGATACCGACCGGATGCCGTACTGCATAAACAACTCTTCGGCCTTTATTAATATCCTTTCTTTGGGTTCCATTAATTGTAATTTCGAAGGGCAAAACTATGGAAACTTATTTCGTAACCAAAGTTTCCACCCCCTGTTTTCGACCGTTCACCGATTTTTATTACCGGTTATCGAGGGGTATTTTAAACTACCTTAGCCTGCAAATCAGCTATATGGCCACTAAAAAGGGGCAACAAAAAAACCCCGTTAAAAAATTATTACGTTATTTCATCCAGGGTGTCATTATCCTTGCCCCGATAGGTATTACTGCCTATGTCTTGTTCTGGCTGTTTGAAAAAGTGGATGGTATTTTGCAGCCCTATGTAAAAATTCCGGGATTGGGGTTTGTAATAATTCTTGTATTTGTAGTACTGGTTGGCTGGATCAGCTCCAATTTCCTGATGGGCAGCGCCATCAGTTTCTTTGATCAGCTGATGGAACGGACACCGGGTATTAAATTCATCTATAGCTCCACCAAGGATTTTTTTGAGGCTTTTGCCGGTGATAAGCGAAAATTCAACCGGGCTGTACTGGCCAATGTATTCGCTGAAGATGTATGGATCGTGGGTTTTTTGACCGATGAAGAGATGCAAAAATTTGAGCTTGGTGCCAATAAAGTAGCTGTATATGTACCCCAGGCTTACAATTTTGCCGGGCAATTATATATTCTGCCCAAAGAAAAAGTAAAGAAGATAGAACAGATCACTGCCGGCGAAGCCATGAAATACGCTGTAACAGGCGGTGTGGTAGATCTTGATGCAGAAAGAAAAGAAGAAATTGAGAAGAAATTGAATTGAATAAATGTTTAATAAAGGAATTTATAATAGGAAGTATATATCATTAAAATAATTTCAACCCATTGTAAGGTTTCTTTTTTAATGCTTTACAATAAATTATACTTCACAATAGTCTGTTAAGGAAAATCATGAACTTTTTTTAGATTTAATGTATGAAGAAATTCATCACCTTATCCCTTTTCCTTTCTGTATCTCTTTCCTGCTTCTGCTGGGGCTTTTATGCCCATCGCAAGATCAACTACTACGCAGTGTTCTGCCTGCCACCTGAAATG
Organism: Bacteroidota bacterium; assembly: GCA_029558715.1. GTDB lineage: Bacteria > Bacteroidota > Bacteroidia > Chitinophagales > Chitinophagaceae > JJ008. The sequence goes on from JAKQEA010000212.1 coordinate 9,275, forward strand.
ATGGTATTGTATAAACCGCATATTGATTTCCTCGCCGAACATGCAGTGGACCCGGATAAAAGAAGATATGCAGTGCCCGAAGAAGGACCAAGACATTATATAGACATTGATTATTATGGGACATACCCATACACGGAATTACCAAGGAACTGGAATGATGCAGTGGCAAAATTTTCCGAAGACACCCTGAACAAATATGGCATTGTGCCCTGGTGGTTGCAAACGATGCTATACCGGTTAACAGATGCTTTTAAAGAAAAGAACCAGGCAAAGATCCTGAAATACTCAGCCGAAATAGGCCATTATATTTCTGATTCTCATGTACCGCTGCATGCCTGCAGCAATCATAACGGCCAATTTACTGATCAAAAAGGCATACATGGATTTTGGGAAAGTCGAATTCCTGAATTGCTGGCTGAAAAAGACCCGATAACTACCGGGTGGGATTTTTTTATTGGTAAAGCCGAATACATAAAAAAGCCGGCTGATTTTATCTGGGCCAGAGTGCTGGAAAGTGCCGCTGCTGCTGATACCGTGTTAAAGTTTGAAAAAGAACTCACTAACCGGTATCCCGGTGACCAGAAATATGCGTTCGAAGAACGTAACGGAACTATCATTCGTCAGTACTCTTCTTCCTTTTCTGTTGCCTATAATAATCAATTGAGAGGTATGGTGGAAAGAAGAATGCGTCAATCGATCTACGCCGTAGCTTCATTTTGGTACACGGCCTGGGTAAATGCCGGGCAACCGGACCTTACCCGGCTTAGTAATAAAGAATTTTCTGCCGAAGAATTGAAAGAATTTGAAAGCCTGAACCAGGCCTGGAAAAGCAGCGCTATCAAAGGCCGGGAGCATGAAAATCCTGCTCCCTGAAGGATGGCAATTTTCCTACATTTGCAACTCATTTACCATTTGCACTATCATGATTGACACAGTGAAGCCGGTCGTACATAATTTTAATGCAGGTCCCTCTGTTCTTCCCAAAGAAGTGTTTGAAGAAGCCAGTAAAGCTATCCTTAATTTTAATGATACCGGTTTATCCATACTGGAGATCGGTCATCGTACCCCATTGTTTCAACCGGTAATGGATGAAGCAAGATCGCTGGTGAAACAACTGATGCAGTTAGATGATGACCATGAAGTGTTGTTCCTGCATGGCGGTGCCACCACACAGTTCATGCAGATACCCATGAACCTGCTGAACGAAAATGATATTGCTGCTTATACTGAAACAGGTACATGGGCCAATAAGGCTATCAAAGAGGCCAAACTATTTGGCCATGTGGAAATAGCCGGCTCATCAAAAGAAACAAACTACACCAGTATACCCAAAAACCTGACAGTATCACCAACTGCTGCTTACCTGCATATCACCACCAATGAAACGATTGCCGGTACACAATGGCATAATATACCTTATGACTGTGGTGTGCCGCTCGTAGCAGACATGAGCAGTGATATTCTCAGTCGCCAGCTTGATTTTAATAAGTTTGACCTCATTTATGCCGGGGCGCAAAAGAATATGGGTGCTGCCGGGGTAAACCTGGTGGTGGTGAATAAAAATATCCTGGGAAAAGTAAACAGAACTATTCCTACGATACTCGATTACCGCAACCACATAGCAGAAGGAAGTATGCTCAACACCCCTCCTGTATTTTCTGTTTATGTAGCCATGCTTACTTTACAATGGCTGAAAGAACAGGGCGGTGTTGCTGCTATTGAAAAACTGAACAATGAAAAAGCCGCATTGTTTTACGACACACTCGATGCCCTGCCTTTATTCAAAGGCCCGGTAGCCAGGGAAGACCGCAGTAAAATGAATGCCGTATTTGTAATGGAAGATACCGCCCTGGAAAAAGAATTTCTTGACCTGTGCAAAAAAGAAGGGATGGTGGGAGTAAAAGGACATCGCAGTGTAGGAGGATTTCGTATCTCTATGTACAATGCTCTCACCATAGAAAGTGTGAAAGTACTGACTGACCTTATGAAAGAATTCGCAATAAAAAAAGGATAACCGAGATGGCGACGATCAAACCGTTTAATGCATTAAGACCCCAGCAACAATTATCACAGCAGGTAGCCTCCAAACCCTATGATGTGCTGAACAGCGAGGAAGCAAGGAATGAAGCCACAGGCAATCCTTTCTCTTTCCTGCATGTCACCAAATCAGAGATCGATTTGCCTGCAGGCATCGACATTCATAGCCAGGATGTATATGATAAGGCCAAAGAAAACCTTGAACAATTCATTACGAATGGTATTCTTTTTAAAGAAGATAAACCCTGTTATTACATATACCAGCTGGTAATGAAGGGACGCAACCAGACAGGCCTGGTCTGTGCTTCATCAGTTGACGATTACTTTAAGGACATTATCAAAAAACATGAGTTTACCCGGCCGGAAAAAGAGAAGGACAGGATCGACCATATGAGTACTATCCGGGCACAAACAGGCAATGTATTTCTTGCTTACCGTGATGTGGAAGCCATTAACACTATCATTCATGACTGGAAATATGCACATCAGCCTGTATACAATTTTACCGCCCCCGATGGTATACAGCATGCTATCTGGGTGGTAAGCGACCAATCGGTTATTGATGAGATCACAGCACAGTTTAAGACCGGTGTGCCTTGTACATATATTGCAGACGGTCATCACCGTGCCGCTTCTGCAGCAAAAGTGAGTAAATCATTACCGGATAGTATTGAAGCAAAATATTTTCTAACCACCATTTTCCCGGCCAGTCAGTTGGTCATTCTTGATTATAACCGGGTAGTAAAGGACCTGAACGGGTTGTCAGCAGCTAAATTCCTGGGATTATTACAAGATGATTTCTATATAACACACAGCCCTGAACCGGTAAAGCCGGCTCAATTGCATGAATTTGGTTTATACTTGGATAGTAAATGGTATATCCTTACCGCAAGAAAAGGAACCTGGAACGATGATCCCATCGGGGTGCTGGACGTATCAATTCTCTCTAATAATATCCTTGATAAAATACTTGATATAAAAGACCAGCGAACTGACAAAAGAATAGATTTTGTAGGCGGTATCAGGGGATTAAAAGAACTGGAAAAAAGAGTGGATAACGGCGAAATGAAAGCAGCATTTAGTTTATATCCTGTTACTATTGATCAATTGTTTGATATTGCCGACAGCGGTAATGTGATGCCACCCAAAAGCACCTGGTTTGAGCCAAAGCTAAGAGATGGGTTACTTACACATCTTATTTAGAGACGGCCCTGAAATATTTGTTATTTTGCAACAGAGACGTCCCTGATAGCGTCTCTTCTTTTTTAACTTACACTATGATACAGAAATTTTTTCTCTTTATTGCCTTATCTGCTTCATTGCTTACAGCAGCACAACCTGATGATATAAAGAAATTACATGAGACGGCTAAGAGTTTTATGCGAACCGGCGATTTTGACAATGCAATCATTGTACTGACCCGTGCCCTGCAACAGGATAAAAAGAATATTGAACTGGAGAAAGACCTGGTGATGAGCTATTACTTCAAAAGGGATTATGCCAAAGCACTGGAAGGGGCAGAATCATTGATTGATAGGGAAGATGCAGATGTAATCAGCTACCAGATAGCCGGCAATGTATATAAGGCGCTGGAAGATGTGAAAGAGTGTGACAAGATGTATAAAAAGGCCCTGAAGAAATTTCCCAAAAGCGGCCCTTTGTACAGCGAATATGGTGAATTGCTCTGGGCCACCAAAGATTTTTCTGCTATCAAACAATGGGAAGAAGGTATCAGATCAGATCCTGGTTACGGAGGTAATTATTATAATGCGGCTTTATTTTATTTCTACGCAAAAGATAAAGTCTGGAGCCTTATCTATGGAGAAATATTCGTGAATATGGAAAGCTTTAGTGAAAGAGGTGCTGCCATGAAGCAAATGCTGCTGCAGGGTTACAAAGAAAAATTATTTGCTGACCCTGATATCATGAAAGGAGAAGAAAAAAACAAGAGTGAGTTTGCCAAAGCATTTTTACAAAGTATCGGCAAGCAATCCTCTCTTACTAATAAAGGGATTACCACCGAAACGCTGACGATGATCAGGACCAGGTTTATACTGGACTGGTATGAGAACAATGCTGCAAAATATCCTTTCCGTTTATTTGACTACCACCGGCAATTGCTGCAGGAAGGGATGTTTAATGCATACAACCAGTGGTTATTCGGCGCATCAGAGAATGTAGCTGCTTATGACAACTGGACGAGTACACATGCTGAAGAATACAACGGCTTCACCGCTTTTCAAAAAAGCAGGATCTTTAAAATGCCAGCCGGCCAATATTACCAGGTCAATTAAAAATATGTTTTGCTTCCGGCCTTGTCTCCTCAAATGAGACAGGGCTTTTTTTTATATATAATTTCGAGTAAATTGTACATTCATCCCGGTTAAGACACTGATTATATAACACCTATAACGATTGCACCATGACAGAGCCTAAAAGATTGTTTGACTGCCTTGAATACCACCTGGAGCGAAAACCCTTAGAAGATATGTTGGCCGGAAAAGAAGGTGGCCAATGGAAAAAATACAGTACCACGGTTGTAAAAGAAACGGTCGATAAATTAAGCGCTGGCTTGCTAAGTCTGGGTATCAGTTGCAATGATATGACGGCGGAGGGAAGAGATAAAATAGCGATACTTTGTAAAAATCGTCCCGAATGGGTAATGCTTGACCTGGCGGTACAGCAGATCGGTGCTATCCTCACTCCTATTTATCCTACCATCAATGTAAACGAACTTGAATTTGTATTAAACGATGCACAGGTAAAACTGGTATTTGTAAATGACGAAGAGCTTTTTCTTAAAGTATTAAGCCTGAATGGAAAAGTACATAGCCTGAAAGAGATATATACTTTTGAGCATGTGGCTAATGCCAAACACTGGAAAGAGGTAACAGCATTGGCGACTCCCGATCTGATTGCTCAGATTAAACCTGTAGCGGACAAAATAACCTACGAAGACCTGGCAACGATCATTTACACATCCGGAACAACAGGTACTCCAAAAGGAGTGATGTTATCACATCGCAATATCCTTTCCAATGTAATGTCCTCCATGCCTTGCTTCCCTCCCGGTGAAGAGATGCGGTCGCTGAGTTTTTTGCCATTGAACCATATTTTCGAACGCATGGTTACCTATCTCTATCTTTTCAGAGGCACTTCAATCTACTATGCAGAAAGCCTGGAAACAATCGGCGAAAATCTGAAAGAGGTAAAACCTCATATGTTCACTACTGTTCCAAGATTATTGGAGAAGGTGTATGATAAGATCATGCAAAAAGGCAATGAATTGACCGGTACGAAGAAGAAATTATTCTTCTGGGCGCATAGTCTTGCTGAAAAATTTGAGATCAATAAAGACCTGGGAGCCTGGTACAATTTCAAACTGGCATTGGCCAATAAACTAATTTTCAGCAAATGGAGAGAAGGACTGGGTAATGAGATAAAATGTATTGTTACAGGTGGGGCCGCCTGCCAGGTAAGATTGATCCGGATCTTTACCGCCGCTAAAATAACTATCATGGAAGGCTATGGCCTTACGGAAACCTCCCCGGTAGTGGCGGTAAACAGGTATGAGGAAAGTGGAAGGGCATTCGGCACCGTGGGACCGTTGATAAATGAAGTAGAAGTAAAAATTGCGGAAGATGGTGAAATTCTTTGCAAGGGTCCCAACATCATGATGGGATATTATAAACGGCCAGACCTTACCGCAGAAGTTATTCATGATGGCTGGTTCAGTACCGGTGATATTGGTACATTAACCGAGAATAATTTTTTAAAGATCACTGACCGAAAGAAAGAATTATTTAAAACAAGCGGTGGTAAATATGTAGCCCCGCTGCCTATTGAAAACAAATTAAAGGAGTCGCCTTTTATTGAACAGGTAATGTTGGTTGGTGCCGACAAAAAATTTGTTAGTGCCTTGATCGTTCCCTCCTTCCCAAATTTGTTTGACTGGTGCCGCAAGAATGGAGTTGCTGTCTCGGATCATGAAGAAGTGTTGCGTAATCCGAAAGTAATTGAGCTCTTTAAAGAGTTAGTGGAAAGCTTTAATAAATTCTTTAACCATGTTGAACAGGTAAAGAAATTTGAATTGCTGCCCAATGAATGGAGTGTGGACACCGGAGAGATGACTCCTAAGTTGTCCCTGAAAAGAAAAGTAGTAATGGAGAAATACCGGGATGCGATTGAAAGGATATATGCCTGATCTATTTTCCTTTTGATGCTGAATCCTTTCTACCCCGCTGCATCATCTTTTGAAGAAACTCATCAAACTTCGGCTGCTGTTCAGGTGTAAGCAGGTTTCTCACTTTTTTAAAGTGAGCAAAAGTGTATTTATCAATCTCTGCCTGCCTGTCATAAATACGCTGGCTGTATAATGCCAAAGTACTGTCGTTCACATCAGCTGCTTTTGTTAATGCATAAAAAGCTGCTTTAGCAGTACGCAGAGAATCATAGATTGGTTTCATCGCTTTGAAATGATCATCCTTTAACTGCTTATGCTCATTTTTTTGTTGCTCGGTCATGTTCAACTCTTTTGCCATCACCTCCGAAGGGTCACCTTTTGCACCAGTACGTTTCTCATTTCCTTTCCCCTTATTATTCATAAGGAAAAAAACAAGTGCTATGTTAGTAACAAGCAACAAAACAACAGCAACCGTCAAAATCTTATTATTGGAGTTTTTCATCTATTTATCCTGGTTTATATCGTATAGGGTACTATTATCATTCAGCCTGTACTCCGCAGCAATAGACTGGAATACTTCAGTATCAACAGAGGCTTTGTCTTCAAAAGAGGAATTATTATTGCTACTGAAGATAACCACCGCATTAATCAGCAGGACAACGAGTAATGCAGCCACGGCATAAACAGGACGAAGTACCCATGATTGTGCTGTTGATACTTCCCTTCCATTTTCCATCTTTGCTTTAAGACGGGTATAGAAGAAATCCGGAGCACCGGCCCGCTGACAGCCATCGAGACTATTGAGTATTTCTTCCATTTTCTTGTTTTTTCCAATATCCATAATACGACTTTTTTGACGTTAACATGTTCCAAAACCTTCGAATTAATACTGGTTAGCCTTTTTCTTTTTCCAATATTTTTCTCAGGTTTTGCTTAGCCCGGTGCATAAGCGACTCTATTGCAGCCACAGAAGTTTTCATTACTTCACTAACTTCCTGATAACTAAGATCTTCCAGTTTATGCAGGGTAAAAGCGATTTTCTGGTTTTCCGGTAGCTGAGCAATGGCTTTAAACAGTTTTGCGGCATTTTCCTTTCTGTCCAATGCCACACCCGGATGATTAAAATCAGGTATTTCATGCACCGGTTCGTTTCCTTCACCAAAAAGGCGCTGAATGATACCAAACCTTTTTTTGCTTTTCCTGCTCCGGAGCAGGTCAAGGGCACGGGTAGTAGTGATGCGGTATACCCATGTCGAAAGTTTCGACTCTTCTTTAAAGTCCTTTATTGACCGGAATACCTGTATAAAAACCTCCTGGGCTACATCTTCCGCATCCTCAGCATTTTGAACAATACCAATAGCCGTGTTGAATACCCTGTCTTTATATGTATCTACAAGATACCTAAATGCAGTGTCATCAGCATTCCGAAGCCCCTGTATGAGTTCTTGTTCATTCAACGATCAAATAAATTTTTACTATTAGCCGGAAATCAGGAAACATACCATTGCACTATTGCCTGCCAGTTTAGTTCAGACTCAATGATATTCAACAAAAATATTGCATATAAAACAACTTCAGGAATCTATATATCAATTTGATAAACAAGCATGGATAATTTTCTCAGCCTCCTTGAACAGCTATACCCTATCCGCCAAAGAAGCCGGAGAGTACGGAAATTTACTGTTAGATTAATTTTTTTTCATATTTAGTATATTCTGTATATTTTTAATATTAAACCTTATACATGGGTGCTCGCAAATACTCAGATCTTTTGATCCTTCCTTAAATTACTTGCAGATTAACGGCAAGCCTTGTTTTATCGATGATTCAGATTCAATCATTGATATTGAATCATTGAAAAAAACAAATGGCATCAGTTACCTGAGCCGGAAATCAAATCTGATAAGAAGAATATTTACTGCTATCAGCAGCTACCCATACAAGAAAACAAACAAGAATCTTGATCAACTGGCAAAAGAATTTCCTGAATCAGCTCTGATACTGGCGATTGGAGATGGTACTATAGGGGATGGTATGAAGAAATTTGTCAGGGATGTAAAAGGTAAGCTAATATCAACGGATGTGTACGACAGTCCGCATGTAGATATCATAGCGGATGGGCATAAGCTCCCTTTTAAAAATCATTGCTTTGATCTTGTAATAATACAGGCAGTACTGGAACATGTTCTGGAACCACATGTGGTTGTGGGTGAAATACACCGGGTGCTGAAAAAAGATGGTTTTGTATATGCCGAAACCCCTTTCATTCAAACGGTACACGAAGGGGCATACGACTTTACCCGGTTCACTCATTCAGGTCACCGGTATTTATTTAAGAACTTTACAGAATTGAATTCGGGATCTGTGTTGGGTATTGGTTTTAGTATGGTCTGGGTTATTCAGAATTATTTTGAATCCTTATTCAGAAGCAGCAAGTTGTCCAAGTTATTTACCATTCCTTTTTACCTCCTCTATTACCTGGATGCTATTATACCTGAGAAATACCATATTGATTTTGGTTCAGGTTTCTACTTTGTAGGAAAAAAGAGTGAAGCGCCTATTGTTAAAAAATCAATCATTCATTATTACAGAGGCAGGATGTGATAGTTTGTTATCATCCATTCTCATTAACATATTCTCGGCAGTTGTTCTCCTGGCAGCATATTTACCACCCGCCTGCCTCCTATGTTGCTTTGTAATACTACCTGCCCTTTGTGCCCTGTTGTAATATTTCCAATGATAGCTGCATTTATCCCGTTTCCGTCCTGATGCAAAATCTCTACTACAGCATCCGCTACAGACGCATTCACAATACATATAAAGACTCCTTCATTTGCCACATACAAAGGATCAAGACCCAGCATCTCACAGGCGCCATTTACCTGTTCTGTTACAGGAATTTCTTTTTGCCTTATTTCAACACCAAAACCTCCATCCTTAGCCACTTCGTTCAATACACTGGCCACCCCACCCCGGGTAGCATCCCGTAAAAAGTGAATAAGAGTCCCAAATCTATCCAGCAATTTTTTTATAGTGAAATTCAGGTTGCATGTATCACTCAGAATATCTGTTTCAAATTCCAATCCTTGTCTTTTACTCATGATTGCAATTCCATGTGCCGCAATATTCCCGCTGATAATGATCAGGTCATCTTCCTCAATACTGCTAAAACCAATTGCCGCTTTTTCATGCATTATCCCAATACCTGATGTGTTAATAAAGATCTTATCTCCTTTCCCTTTCTCCACCACTTTAGTATCACCTGTCACCACCTGAACACCAGCCTTATCTGCACTTTTTTTAATACTGTTCAGTATCTGCCAAAATTCTTCTATTGGCAATCCTTCTTCTAAAATAAAAGCAAGCGACAGATATTTTGCCATCGCTCCGCACATCGCCAGATCATTTACGGTGCCATTCACTGCCAGTTCGCCGATATTCCCGCCAGGAAAGAAAACCGGGTTTACTACATAACTATCCGTGCTAAAAGCCAACTTTCCATTTAATTCAAAAACAGCTCCGTCATGCTTTGTATTAAGTAAATCATTTTTTAGCACATCAAATACACCACTGTTAAGCAACTTATGAGTCAATACACCCCCGCTGCCGTGTCCCAGGTTTATTACATCAAAGTCAAATCCTGGCATCGGGCAGGATAGTTGTATTATATTTTTTTCATTCATACGTCACATTTAAACTAATTCCTCCATTTTACTGAAATGATAGTAAGCTGCACAGGCTCCTTCGCTGCTTACCATAGGCGCACCAAGCGGATTCAATGGTGTACATTTCTTTCCAAATTGAGGACATTGACCAGGCTTTTTAATACCTCTTAGAATTTCACCTGCAATGCATTCTTTACTTTCACCAGCTTTAGTAAGGTCTATTGCAAATTTTCTATTTGCATCGTATGCTGCATAGTTATTGTTTACTTCATACCCGCTCAGCGGGATATTGCCGATACCTCTCCATTCCCGGTCAGCAATTTCAAAAATATCTTCAATTACCTGTCTCGCCTCCGGGTTGCCTTCTGGCCTTACAACACGGCTGTACTGGTTTTCTAATTTGTATTCACCTCTCTCTAATTGCTTAACTACCATCAGTATCCCTTGTAAAAGATCGACCGGCTCAAAACCAGTAACCACTATCGGTAGTTTGTATTTCTCAACTATGGGATAGTATTCGTCCATTCCCATAATTGTACATACATGTCCTGCTGCAAGAAAGCCCTGCACCACATTGGCCTTATCATTTACAATAGCTTCAATAGCCGGCGGCACCAGCACATGTGAAGTAAGAATGGAATAATTCATCACTGCTTCCCTGCAGGCATGAAGTACACTGAGAGCATTAGCGGGTGCTGTGGTTTCAAAACCTACTGCAAAAAAGACCACTTCTTTATCGGGATTTTCTTTTGCCAGCTTTACCGCCTCCAGCGGAGAGTATAAGATTCGGACATCAGCGCCGGCAGCTTTTGCTTCCAGGAGACTTTTTTTACTACCCGGCACTCTTACCATATCACCATAGCTGCACAAGATGACATTTTTTTCCTCTGCCAGGTAAACAGCCTTATCGATCAGGTGCAAGGGAGTTACACAAACGGGACAGCCCGGCCCATGCACCATGTTAATTTTGTCTGGTAATAAAGAAAGAATACCATTCTTTACCAAACTGTGTGTTTGCCCGCCGCACACTTCCATGATCGTCCATGGCCTGGTTACTACATGCTTCAATTCAGCAAGGTATTTGTCTGCTACAGCAGCATCCCGGTATTCGTGCAGGTACTTCATATAAATATTTTAGTCCGGCCTGTCTTCTTTTGAGTGATTTGTCAATTCATCAAACTCTCCCATTTCTTTCAGGTATTCAAATGTTTTGGCAGCTTCCGTTTCATCAATCTTACTGATAGCCACTCCTACATGAACCAGCACATAATCACCAACAGCCGCCCCTGGTAACATTTCCAGCGATGCTTCTTTCAAAACACCTCCAAATGATACCTTAGCTATACGAACCGTCCCATTGCGGATTGTATCAATGCTTTGAATTTTTCCTGGTATTGCTAAACACATAGTTTTATTTTTTTACTTTAATAATGCTCTTCGGCTTCTGCCACCAACCTTTCCTGGCATGTCAAAGGGTAAGTTTGCATTACAGAATTGCTGTTCAGTTTTTTACTATTATCAATATTACTATCATAGTAAACCATCTGACCGAATGAAATATTCTCATCGTTCGGCGAAAGTTCTTTGTGGAAGAATAATTCATATTCACCGCCTGAATGATGCTGTATCATATCCACCAGCAAAGCGTTTTGAAAAACACCTCCGCTAAAGGCTATTTTTCTGCACCTAATATTTTCCGCAACGATTCCCGGCACCTTTGCCAGGGAATAATGGAATTTTGCCGCAATAAAATCAACCGGCCCACCATTCCTGCTATCCTGCAAAATATCACTCAATAAAGCAGCAACAGACAAGCAGGAGTCTTGTGCTTCATCAGTAAGATAACTTTCATTCAGATCATATCCATGATCATTACAATATCGCTGCGCTGCTGCTTCCAGTAACATAGCTGCCTCTCCTTCGTACGATTGCCTGTCGCATATTCCAAGTATAGAAGCAACTGCATCAAATATTCTTCCAACTGAAGAACATTCTAAAAGGTTATCCTGTTTCAGCAAGGACCGGTAAAAGCCCCATTCAGCATCAGTAAACTTATTTCGGAGTAAATCATCAGCTCCATTTATCCTATAGCTGGCTGATAATGCTGACAAACGAGGTTCTTTAGCCATCTTGTCCCCAAGAAGAGAAGGAAAATAATCAAAATGGCTATGGCGATACATCTTTTTATGATGATAATGGAAAAATTCTCCTCCCCATACCTGTCCATCATCTCCTAAACCTGTTCCATCCCATATCACCCCCAATACATCTTCATGATCACCCAGTAGTTTATTTTCCGCAAGAACAGCGGCAAAATGTGCTTTGTGATGTTGCACTTCGTATAATTCAGTATTATACTTCCTTGCCAGTGTTTCTGCCAACTCATGTGAAAAATAGTGCGGATGTTTATCTGTGAGAAATATTCCTGGCTTAGCATTAAGTACATTAGACAAATGTGACAGTACCTTTTGATACGACTGTTGTGTATCATAGCTATCAGTGTTACCCAAATACTGACTTATATAAACATGTTTTGAATGCGAAAGCGTAAAACTACTTTTCATTAATGCCCCTGTGGCGACCATGTTTTCATCACTATCCGGCACATAACCAAAATAAGATGGGGCCATTCCTCTTGATCTGCGCAATATGATTGGCTCTCTTGATATAGTCGTCAACCGGACTACACTATCATCCTGCGGCATTACAATGATACGGTCATGCGTCACTACACAATCCGCAATACCGAGTAACTGTTCTATTACAATGGAGTCGTTAAAAATAACAGGACTGTTACTTGTATTACCGCTGGTGGCAACTACAGGCATAGCGAAATCATCCAGTATCATGTCAAATAAAGGAGTATAGGGGATCATTACACCCAGTGAATCCAGGCCGGGTGCTATTTCATTTAATGCCAGTGATGTATCCCTTTTGGACTGTACCAGTACAACGGGTGAAACAGGAGATGACAGTAACTGTTCAACAACCTCATCAACATGAGCATAAAGTTTCAGCTGGCTTATTCCTGTAAACATTACTGCAAAAGGTTTGGCCGGTCTTTTTTTCCTCTGTCGCAATAATTGAACAGCATTACTGTTCGAAGCATCACATAAAAGCAGGTAACCTCCGATACCTTTTACTGCAATTATTTTCCCCTGCTTTAACGATCCTGTAACCAGTTTTATGACTTCAACCGGCTGTTGAGTAACGATATGCGACTGGCTATCTATAAAACTCACAGAAACACTACATTCCGGGCAGGCATTGATTTGAGAATAATATCTCCTGTCTAAATAATCATGAAATTCGTTATAACACTCTCCGCACATTTCAACATCTTCTAATGAAGTATTTTCCCGGTCATAAGGAAGTTTGTTGATGATGGAATACCGGGGTCCGCATTTTGTACAGCTTATTAACGGAAATTGGTACCTCCTGTTTGTACTATCATGCAATTCTTTACGGCAATCTTCACATAAAGCAAAATCCGGAGTCAGTGGCATATTGACGGCTGTATTGCTTTCGCTTTCCCTGATACTAAAATCTTTATAGGTCTTCTTATTTACCTTTTGTAATGAGGTAGTCTCTATTCTTGATAAGTCCGGCGCCCGGGCAACTATCTGCTTTAATATTTCACCTGCCCTCTTCTCATTTGCATTAAATTCAATATGCACCCCATCTGCACTATTACATACGTATCCCTGCAGATCATTTTTAATAGCAAAATTATACACATACGGCCTGAAGCCAACACCCTGAACGATGCCGGTTAGATGAATATGATATGTTGAAGCTTCTTTCAAGAGATAATTCCTTTACCAGAGAACCAGGCAGATCCGCAAATAAGCAGATGTTGAAATTAGACGTACTTGCCCTTTTTTCTGCTGATATAGCTCAATACCA